>JAPPMY010000259.1 GCA_028818855.1 Rhodospirillales bacterium | reverse complement strand
CGCTCACGCTGCGCGCGGCCCCGGCGCTGCTGGAGGCGCTCGCGGCCCCCGGCGCGGGCGTGCTGGAGCGCTGGCTGGGCATCCCCGTCACGCTCGCCGCCGATCCGGCCCGGCCGCACGGCCGCTTCGCCGTCGAGCGGGGCTGACCGGGGCCGCAGGCGCGCATGCTCGAACCGCTCACCCATCTTCAGCTCATCGGCGGTTTCGTCCTGCTCTTCCTGGGCGGCGAAGGGCTGGTGCGGGGCGCCGTCTCGCTCGCCCAGCGGCTCAACGTCTCGCCGCTGCTGATCGGCGCCACCGTGGTCGCCTTCGGCACCTCGATGCCGGAGCTGGTGGTCACCCTGCAGGCAGCGCTCAGGGGCTCGACCGGCATCGCCTTCGGCAACGTGATCGGCAGCAACGTCGCCAACCTCATGCTCATCTTCGGCCTCGCCATCGTGATAGCGCCGGTGATGGTCCCCCGGCGGGCGGTGATGCGGGACGGCGTGGCGCTGATCGGGGCCACCGCGCTGCTCACGGTGTTCGTCTATCTGGGCACGCTCGTCGCCTGGCAGGGCGCGCTCATGCTGATCCTGCTCGGGCTCCTCACGTGCGTCTCCTACTGGCGCGAACGCCGGCTGGTAGGGGAGGCGGACGTGCGCCATCGGCACGAGGCCGAGGAACGCCAGCACCTGCCGAAGTCCATCTGGCTCGCCGGGCTGCTCGCGCTCGCCGGGCTCGCCGGCGTCAGCATCGGCGCGCATCTCATGGTGGGCGCCGCGACGATCATCGCGCGCGGCCTCGGCATCACCGAGACGGTGATCGGGATCACGGTCGTCGCCGTCGGCACCTCGCTGCCGGAGCTTGCGACCACGGTGGTGGCGGCCTATCGCAAGCACGCGGACGTGGCGCTCGGCAACGTGCTGGGCTCCAGCGTGTTCAACATCCTGGCGATCCTCGGCGTCGTCACGGTGGTGACGCCGCTGCCGGTGCCGGACGAAATCCTGCACCTCGACATCTGGCTGCTGGCGGGGATCACCGTGCTGGTGATCGCCGTGGCGCTCGCCGGCGTGCGGCTGGGGCGGCCCTTCGGCGTGCTCCTGCTGCTGGGCTACACCGCCTTCACCGCCGTGCAATACCTCAGCCTGTGATGCGCGCCCGGAGGCGCGGGCAACGCATGGACAGGCCCGGCGCGGTGCCCTATACACAGGCGCCTATGCCGGCGGACGCCCAGGTAGCTCAGTTGGTAGAGCAGCGGACTGAAAATCCGCGTGTCGGTGGTTCGATTCCGCCCCTGGGCACCGGCACCTCGCGCCAGCGTCGGCAGATGGATATGACGACCGCGCAGGGCGAGGACGGACGATGACCCCCCAAGCCATGAGCTACGTGAGCGGCGCGAGCGCGAATCCGCTGCTCGGCCTCACCATCGGCGCGCAGCTCGACCGGACGGCCGCGCGCTTCCCCGACAACGAGGCGCTGGTGGTGCGCCAGCAGGACGTGCGCTGGTCCTACGGCGCGCTCACGGAGAAGGTGGACGCGTTCGCCGCGGGCCTGCTCGCGCTCGGGCTGGAGCCGGGCGATCGCATCGGCATCTGGTCGCCCAACAACAGCGAATGGACGGTGACGCAGTTCGCGGCAGCCAAGGCCGGGCTGATCCTGGTCAACATCAACCCCGCCTACCGGCTGGCCGAGCTGGAATACGCGCTCAACAAGGTCGAGTGCCGGGCGCTGGTCACGGCGGAAGCCTTCAAGTCGAGCCGCTACATCGAGATGCTGCGCCGGCTCGCGCCGGAGCTTGACGGCGCCCGGCCCGGCGCGCTCAAGGCGGAGAAGCTGCCTCATCTCGAAACCGTGGTCCGCCTCGGCACCGAAACCACGGCCGGCATGTACAACTTCGCGGACGTGCCGGCGCTCGCGGGCACGACTGAGCGCGGCCGGCTGCGCACGCTCGCCGACACGCTGCAGTTCGACGACCCCATCAACATCCAGTTCACCAGCGGCACCACGGGCTTCCCCAAGGGGGCGACGCTCAGCCACCACAACATCCTCAACAACGGCTACTTCAACGGCGTGACGCTGGGCCTGAGCGAGCGCGACCGGGTCTGCATTCCGGTGCCGCTCTACCACTGCTTCGGCATGGTCATGGGCAACCTGATGTCGGCCGCCTTCGGGGCGACCATGGTGTACCCGAGCGAGGCGTTCGACCCGCTGGAGGTGCTGCGCACCGTGGAGGCCGAGCGCTGCTCGGTGCTCTATGGCGTCCCCACCATGTTCATCGCCGAGCTGGACCATCCTGAATTCGCTGGCTTCGATCTCTCCTCGCTCCGCACCGGCACGATGGCGGGCTCGCCGTGCCCCATCGAGGTCATGCGCCGCGTGATCGGCGAGATGCACATGGAGGAGGTGACCATCGCCTACGGCATGACCGAGACCAGCCCGGTGAGCTTCCAGTCGGCGACGGACGACCCCATCGAGCGCCGGGTCTCCACGGTGGGCCGCGTCCACCCGCACGTGGAGGTCAAGGTCGTGGATCAGGCGGGCGGGATCGTGCCCTGCGGCGAGACCGGCGAGCTGCTCACGCGCGGCTACTCGGTGATGCGCGGCTACTGGAACGACGAGGAGAAGACCGAGGAGGCGATCGACCGGGCGGGCTGGATGCACACCGGCGACCAGGCCACCATCGACGCGGACGGCTACTGCAACATCGTCGGCCGCATCAAGGACATGGTGATCCGCGGCGGCGAGAACGTCTATCCGCGCGAGATCGAGGAGTTCCTCTACCGCCACCCGAAGGTGCAGGACGTGCAGGTGATCGGCGTGCCGGACGAGAAGTACGGCGAGGAGCTTTGCGCCTGGATCAAGCTGCGCGACGGCGAGGCGGCGAACGCGGACGAGATCAAGGCCTTCTGCAAGGACCAGATCGCCCACTTCAAGGTGCCGCGCTACGTGCGCTTCGTGGACGAGTTCCCGATGACCGTCACGGGCAAGATCCAGAAGTTCAAGATGCGCGAGACAATGATCGCGGAGCTCGAGCTGGCGGAGCAGAAGACCGCCTGACGCCAGCGCACGAGCAGCCCCCACCGGAGGAGAATCCCATGGCCAAGCTCACGCACATCAACCCCGACAACGTGCCGGACTATCTCACCTACGGGCTGAGCCACGCCGTGGCGGCCGAGGGGGGGAAGACAATCTACCTCTCGGGCCAGGTCGGCTGGAACGCGAACAGCGAGTCGGTGGGGCCGGACCTCGCGGCCCAGTTGGCCCAGGCGCACGAGAACATCCGCCGCGTGCTCGCCGAAGCCGGCGGGACGGTGGCCGACATCGTCCGCCTCAACACCTACGTCGCGAACTACCGGCCGGCAGAAGGCGAGATCGTGAACGCCGCCAACAAGAAGCTCTTCGAGGGCCTGATGCCGCCCTCCATGACGCTCATGGGCGTGCAGGCCCTCTATTCGCCCGATGTCCTCTGCGAGGTGGAGGCCACCGCCGTCATCGGCTGAGGCCTCCGGCCTGCCCCACCTCACCCCGGCCCTCTCCTCCCCGGCGGGGAGGAGAGGGAGAGCGGGCCGGCGGGGCCGATGCGCCCTCGCGCGCTACATGGTCGTTACCGTGTAGTGGCCGAGGCTCTCGAAGGCGGCGCCGGCCTGGATTACGGTGGCGTCGTCGTAGCGTTTGCCGATCAGCATCAGGCCGACGGGCGAATCGTCCTCCTTGCCGCAGGGCACGGTCATGGCCGGATGGCCCGTGGCATCGAACGGGCAGGTGTTGGCCAGCATGTTGAGCGCGACGTCGACATACTCCTCGCGCGAGCAATCGGGCTCCGGCAGCTTGGTCGCCAGCATCGGCAGCGTCGGCATCGCGAGCACGTCGTACTCCTCCAGCGCCGCGTCGTAGGTATCGCGCAAGCGTCGGCTCAGGTTCTGCGCCTTGGCGTAGTAGCGGCCGTGGTAGTTGCGGTGCATGTAATCGCCCAGCATCATCACCGTTTTCACCGTCTCCGAGAGGTCGTCCGGCCGCGAGCGCCAGCCGCGCGCGTAGGCGTCGAGCAGCGTGGTGGTGTAGTAGCCCTCCCAGTTGGTGCCGAGGCCGTTGCCCTTGAGCATGAGCGCGGTCGCGCCCTCGACGGCGATGCCGTTCCAGATGTGCGGCCCGTCGCGGTGCATGGGGATGGAGACTTCGTCGACCGTGGCGCCGCACTCCGCAAAGCGCCGGACCGCGGCCCTCACCGTGTCGTCGACGGCGTCCTCGCTCTCGGGATGGCCGAAGCCCTCGCTGACGACGCCGATCTTCATGCCGTCCGCGCCCTTGTCGAGCGCGTTGACGTAGCGCTGGGTCCGGGTGCCGATCTGGCGCGGGTCGTGGCCGTCGGGGCCTGCGATGACCTGGAGCAGGGACGCCACGTCGGCCACCGAGCGGGCCATCGGGCCGGTGTGGTCGAGGGTCTGCTCGATGGGGAAGATCCCGGTGTAGGGGACCAGCCCGTGCGTGGGCTTGTGCCCGTAGATGCCGGACCAGCAGGCGGGCATGCGGATCGAGCCACCCTGGTCGCCGCCGAGCGCCATGTCCGCCTCGCCGGTGAGCACCAGCACGCCGCTGCCGGCAGACGAGCCGCCGCAGGTGTAGCCCGGCTTGTGCGGGTTATCGACCATGCCGGTGGCGGTGGTGGCGCTGCCGCCGTCGAAGCAGAGGTAGGTGTTGGCGGCCTTGCCGACGATGGTGCCGCCGGCATCGAGAATGCGGGTCACCACGGTCGCGTCGATATCGGGCACGTAGCCCTCGAGCACGGTGGCACCGTTCATCATCGGCACGCCGGCCAGGCAGATGTTGTCCTTCAGCGCGATGCGCTTGCCCTTGAGCGGCCCGCCGCTCCTGCCCTTGACCTCGGACTTCCAGTACCAGGCGTGATACGGGTTCTCCTCCGGCGGCGGCCGGTAGCCGGGGCTGCGCGGATACTTCACCGGAAGCTTGGGCTCGTCGAGATCGTCGAGCCGGTGATAGGACGCGATCGTGCCCGCCATGATCCCGCGATAGGACTCCGCGTCCTCGACGGTGATCGTCATGCCGTAGCCTTCGGCGATATCAAGGATCTCTTCGATCGTCGGTGTGCGCACCGTCGGAAACTTGGCCATCGGTTCTCCTCCCGCTTGCTCTCGTGCCGACGGCTCGCGCCGCCGCCCCGGCCGAAGCGTCACATATACCGTGCACCTGCCCGGGCGAACAGGGCGGCTGCGGCGGTGCGCGGCGGGCGGCGGCGCAGGCGCGCGGGCGCATGCTTTACAGCGGGCATGCTGCGCTGCACAATCTGGCGTTCCGCAACGCCGAAGGAGGGAATTCCATCATGGAGCAGGCGGCCGTCGCGACCCCGGACGATGCCCGGCCCGGCTACTTTTTCGAGGATCTGGCGATCGGCATGAGCGCCGAATTCAGCCGCGTCATCAACGACGAGGAGATGCGGCTCTTCGCCGACCTCACCGGCGACGACAACCCGCTCCACTTCGACGACGACTTTGCCGAACGCTCGCGCTTCGGCGGGCGGATCGTGCACGGCATGTGCACCGCAGCATTGATCTCGACTGTGATCGGCACCCGGCTGCCGGGGCCGGGGTGCATCTACCTCTCGCAGTCGCTCCGCTTCACCGCGCCGGTGAGGCCCGGCGACGAGGTGGTGGCGCGGGCCGTGGTGGACCGCCTGATCCCGGAGCGCCGCCGCGCCGAGTTCGAGACCACGTGCAGGGTGGGCGCGCGCACGGTGCTCTCCGGCCGCGCCCTGGCCCAGGTCCCCTCACGCGACGGCCCGGCGTAGAGGGCGGGACGGTCGCATGCAGCATCCACGGCGTGCGCACGTGGCTTGACCTGCCTTCCAACCGAGCTAACCGCCGGGCGCATTCGACCGGACAAGGCTCGCCGCTCTCGACGATGTGCCTGCCTGCCCCCCAGCGAGCCTCGACAACCGGAATTCAGCGCCACGCGTTGCCGGTCGAACGCCGGCCCACTTATCCTCTTGCACCCTCCCGGCGTATCTGGCGGTCGAAGAACATCAATTCGAGCACGCCGCGAACCGCAAACCGCCAGTGGTGGTCGCCAGTTGGCAACTGGTATTCTGACTCCGGCAACGGGACAGCGCGTCCGCCTCCGCTCCGGATTTCGAATTCCCCTCTCCTGGAGTGATGTAACAGCGCCCTCCGCCATCGCCGTAAGCGAGCGCGCCACAATTGCCGACGTTCGAGTATGCGCTGCCGAATTCCCCGAGAACCGAGCATTCGGTTCCGCCCGCGCTCCTGCACTGGTTCAGGGCGGCAGCGTGAGCCGATGACTCGCTCGATGCGCCCGCCGCCAAGCCTGCCGAGTATCCGGGGCAATCCAGGCTGACCGCTATCGCGCCGTAGGAACCGAACAAACCCCCGCCGCCACAACCCGCGACGAGAGCCAGAAGGGCGCCTGCACAGGCGGCACTCAGAATCCGTTTCATGCTCTTCACTCGCCGTTAGGATCTACACCGTAGGACGCGGACTTGGTGATCATCTTCGTGGTGGCGGTCTCCTCGTCCGTATCGTCGCCGGCGGCCTGTGTCTCTCGTTCAGCGACCGTTATCTCGCCCACATGATCCGCCGAGCGCCAGATGGTCCCGCCACTGGACTCGCGGGTCGACGGATCGCGGCGGCCGAGGCCCTCCCAGCGCAAGCCGGACCAGTCGCCGCCGCCGAGCGGCACCGTCACCGAGGCGTGCACCGCCATGGAATCGTCGCCGGTGCCGATGCCGTCCCAGCCGCCCCGAAGCTCGAACCACGGATGCGGCTGCCAGCCGATGTCGAGGCGGCCCTGGTCGACCCATGCGCCCGCGCCGTCCCTGCTCTGCCACCGGCCCGCGCCCGCGCTGAAGCTGATCGTGCTCGTCAGGTCCATGCCGTAGCCCAGCTCCACGCCTTCGAGCGCGCGCTCCTCGTAGCCGTGGCGGCCGGGCCGCCACGCCGTCACCGGCATGTAGTAGCTGAGCGAGCCCTGGCCCCAGCGATCCAGGTACTCGAGACCCGACACGACCCGCGTGTGGCCGCGCTCGAGATTCTCCTGAACGAACATCGAGGTGCCGAGGACCCCGTCGCCCGGCTCCTCATGCAGCGCATAGCGGTGCACGAAGCCGATGCGCATGTCGCTCCGCTGGAACCCGTGCTCGTCGCGCCAGCGCGTCACGCCGTTCTGCATGAAGAACGAGCGCGCGGATCGCACAATGCCGCAGGACGCGCGCTACTGCCGCGCGTAGGCCCGCAGCATGATCCTGTGGTCGGCAGGCGCTTCCGGCCGCTCGCGGCGCTCGGTCTCGAGGCTCAGAAGCGCCGACGGGCCCAGCACGAGCCGCACGCCCAGGCGGTAGCTCTGCCGGTCCCCGCTCTCCAGGCTCATCGCGGCGTAGGGCGAGAGCGCCGCACGGCCGCCGTAGGCGGACAGGCCGTAGCCCAACGCCAGCTCTAGCCGCCGCGACGGGTCGGACGACGCGGCCAAGTCGCTCACGCCGTCCTCCCACAACCCCGGCAGGGCGCTTGCCGCCTCGCCCCAGGTCTGCGTGAGGCTCACCCACGGGCCGAAGCCGAGGCTCTCGGGGTCGTAGCGGAAGCGCAGGCCGAAGCCCTGCTCCTCCGGCAGCGCGTCGCTCCGCACCGCGAGCCAGCGGCCGTAGGCCTCCGCGTTCCAGCCCTGCTCGATGTTGCGGTAGCGCACGCCGCCGCCCAGCTCGACGCCGGTGCCGGCCTCTCCGTCGCCGCCGTCGTGGCGCAGGCCCACCTCGCCCCAGGGCGTGAGCAGGCCCACGTCGGGAATCAGGAACTTGCGATCGGCCTCCGCCGCGAACCGCACCCGCGTCAGGTTGGCCAGGGCGGACCTGAACGCGGCCTCGGCGCTCGACGCATCGAGACGGGCGAACGCCGCCTCGCCCTTGAGGGACACGGTCGCCTCCTCGGTGACGAGCAGCCGGCCGTTGAGGCCGAGCGTGCCGGTCAGGAGAGTCGCCGAGTTCGAGAGCGACTCCTGGGCGCGGTTGTCCCCCAACCGGAGTTCGCCGCTGGCGAAGCCGATGGTTCCCCAGGCCCGCAGGCCGGACGAGAGCGAGACGCCGAAATAGGGATGCACGCCGGTCAGCGACAGGTCGAGGACGCCACCGGTCTCGCCCTCGCCGCCGTAGCCGAACGAGCCTCCCGTCCGGGACAGGGCCACGCCTGCCAGCGTCTCCGAATCGAGGAGCGCGTCGATGCCGATCTGCATGTTGGAGACGATGCCATTCCAGTTGCGCCCCCCGCCTGCGGTCTCGCCGGCCAGCTCACGGAAGTCCCCGCAGCCCCAGGTCACGAAACGCGCCACCCCGAGGCCGCCGCCCATCAGCGGCAGCAGGAACGACGCCCCGTCGAGGACCTGCTCGAGGCTCAGCGACCGCTCGCCCGGCGCGCCCGAGGGGGCTGCGGCCGGCACGAGAGAGAGGGAGGCGCGCGGGGAAGGCTGCACGATGCCGCCGCCCGCCGAGAACGCCTCCTCGATGCGGCACCTGACGGGAGTGAACGCCGCCGCGCGGCCGACCTCGGGCAGGAGGTCCCAGGTGACGCGATCGATGCGCCCGTCCATGTCGGCCGCGATGGTGCCGACCGCCGCCGCATCCGCCAGCGTGGCACCGGTGGGCTGGCTCAGGGTCACGCCGAAGGTCTCGCGCGGCTCTTCGACGTCGTCCGCGATCGTCCGCACCCTGACGAACCGCTGCCGCGTGCCCGGCGCGAAGGTCAGCGTGCCCGAGGCCGCCTCGAAATCCGAACCCGCCAGCGCCGTCCCGTCCCTGGTGCGGTAGCGCACCGTGACCGGCTGGCTGCCCGCGGCGCTGAGCGTTACCGGGAACAGCGCCGTCTCGCCCTCGTTGGCGATCGCATCCGCTATGGAGATCGCCGGGGGAGGCGGGGAGGTTCCGTCATCCCTGGCGTCATCCCCGCTGCCGCCGTCGCCCCCGTTGCCGCCTCCGTCACCTCCGTTGCCGCCGTTACCTCCTCCGTCACCCCCGTTGCCTCCGTTGCCGCCTCCGTTGCCTCCGTTACCGCCGTTACCGCCTCCGTTCCCGTTACCGCCATTGGCCCCGTCACCGCCGCCGCTGCCGCTTCCGTTACCCCCGTTGCCCCCGCTATCGCCGCCATTTCCGTCGCCGTCGTTGTTGAGGTTGTCGCCCTCTCCGTCGTTGTTGAGGTTGTCGCCGTTTTCGTTGCCGCCATTAACCTCGACAGACCCCACGTCATGGACGGGACAATGGGTGCCGTTCGCCCACACTTCATGGGATATCGCAATCGTCTTGCTAGACGTGGCGGCCTTGTCGAGCGTTACGTAGACCGTTCGCCACACGTTCCAGTTGTTCCGATTGAACTTCCAGCCTACCGAGGGCATCCAGCTGAAGCCCTCGTACTCGCCAGCATCGCGAACCACGCCGTCGACACGAATCCTGACCCACCAATCATCATCGGGGCAGATGTCAATCGCGGGTGTGTTCGAATCACAATCAACGTAGGTCCCGTCCCGGTTCATCCTGACGGGCTGCGCGGTCAATCTCAGTTGGTACGTCTTGGTTTCGCCGGGCTGGAGGGTCAAGGTGCGCGCCGACACCTCCACCGTCCCGTTGGCGGGATTTCCATCCCAGGGCGTGGCTTCTTGGGCGTAGGGATCAGGCCCGACGAGGGCAAAGAAAAGCGCCGGGAACGCGAGCGTGAGGACGACGAGGGCGGGATAGCGGCGCATGGGGCGCCCCATCGGGGGGTGCGCCCGACGCATGAGCCGACGGTGGTACTGGGTGGCCGGCGCTATCGGGATCGGAGCGGATTTCCGGCGGCGGCGCATTCCGGCAGGTGCTCCAGCGAACTCACGTCGTCTCTATTATAGCATCACCCCCTCAATATATGGGGTATGCCTAGAAAGTACTTATCTATATATTGAAGAACATACTGCAGGAGAGGTGGATACTGCGGCCTCTGCACCCAATACAGTGGCGACACATCGGCCGGTCGCGGCCGCCGGCCGGGCACCGCCTTACCCGCCTGCGCACCCGCGTGGACAGCAAGCGTATGCACCTCGCCGTGCTACCATCGGAACCGCGCGCGGACGCCTCCGCGGCCAGTCGCCGGCAAGGACTTGGGCCACCTATGAAATCCGCAAGACATCGTGAGGCCCGGCCCCCTGCGGGCGCAGGAAACGACAGCAAGAGTGCGAGCGCGCAAAGCCTGAACGACATCGCCTACGCGCGGATCAAGGACGACATCATCGCCTGCGCCCTGCAGCCTGGGGAGGAGATCTCGGAGGGCCTGCTGGTCGCGCGCTACGGCATGAGCAAGGCGCCGGTCCGCAGCGCCATGATGCGGCTCCGCCAGGAAGGACTGATCGTCTCGCGGGGGAGGCAGGGGAACGCCGTCTCCCCGGTCACGCTGCGCGACATCCAGGAAATCTTCCAGCTTCGCCTCGTGCTCGAGGTCACCGCCGTCAGGCTGGCCGCCGGCAGGGTGGACGCGGCGCGGCTCCGCGCCTTGAACGAGGCCGCCCATGCGGCCTATCCGGCGGGCGACGCGGCCGGCCAGGCGGCCTACCTGCGGGCGAACCGCGAGTTCCATCGCTATGTCGCGGAGAGCACCGGCAACCAGCGGCTGGTCACGCTGGTCATGGGCCTCATGGAGCAGCACGAGCGCATCGTGCATCTGGGGCTCGCGATGCAGCGGCGGGAGCACGAGTTCCACCACTTCCACGACGACCTGGTGACCGCGCTGATCGAAGGCGACGCGGAGCGCGCCGCGCAGCTCACCGAAAGGGCGCTGCGGGGAAGCCAGCGCAAGGTGATGGAAGCGTTGACGGACTCGACCGCGCAGGTCTCGCTGGGGACGTTTGACCTCGACCCCTAACCCCGAATTCCCGCTTCGATGGCGATGTTCAACGGATTAAGCAATGCCCGTCGTGCATCGTGCGCACGATATTGGGCATGGAAGGGGCGCCTGAGTCACGCACAGGTCAGTTGACATGTTGTCTTACATGTCATAGTCTGAGGCCATGGCGGCCATCGGCAGGATGGGGGCGCTGGGTGTCGCCGTGGCCCTGTCGCTGGCGGCGGGCGAGGCGCGCGCGAACCCGGACGTCTGGGTCGAGACGACGATCGCGGTGGCGTTCGACGACGAGCGGGTCAGCGGGCTGATGGTCTCGTGGGCCTTCGACGACTTCTACAGCGCCCACGCCATCCGCACCTACGACCTGGACCGGGACGGAACGTTCGATTCCCTCGAGTCCATGACCCTGCGTTCCGAGACCTTCGATCCGCTCTCGGGCGCGGACTACCACGTTCACGTCTGGTCGGGTGACGAGAAACGCCACGACGTCGAGGTGGATAATTTCGAGGCGCGGATCGAGGACGCAACGCTGGTCTACGCGTTTTCCGTGCCCCTTGCGCCGCCGCTCGACCCGCGGAACGGTCCCGTGACGGTGAGCCTATTCGATCCGGAGAACTTCGTCGATTTCAACTTTCCGGACTCGGATTTCCTGCTGGTCAGCGGCGCGATGGGGGCCGGGTGCAAGTTCCGCATCGCGCGCGGCGAGGGGGCGCAGTCGGGACACCCGCGCCCCGTCACCCTCGCCTGCGAGGGCTAGGCGGTGACGCGCACGGGGCGCCACAACCGGCGACGCCGCAGCCTGCTCGCGCTGCTGCTCGTCGCGGGGCTCGGACTGCTGGCGAGCCTCCTCGCGCCGCCGCTCGCGCTGGCCGAAACCGCTGCCGGCGCCGCGGCCCCCGTCGCGGTCGAGGTCGTCGCGGAAGACGGCGGCTTCTTCGAGAGGGTGGGCGACGTCCTGGTGGACTTCCAGCGCCGGGCCAACGCCGAGGTCGCCTTCCACATGAACGCCATCGAGCGGGGCGAGGATTTTGGTGCCTTCCTCCTGGCGCTTGCGGTGGCGTTCGCCTACGGCGCCGTCCATGCGCTGGGGCCGGGGCACGGCAAGTTCGTCGTCGTCTCCTACTTCCTCGGGCGCGAGGCGCGGGTGATGCGGGGCGTGGTGATGGCGGTCCAGATCGCCATCGTCCACGTCATCGCCGCCGTCGTCATCGTCTGGCTGGCCGACCTCGTGCTGCGCGGCGGCTTCGGGCTCGGGCTCGCGGACGTGCCGGGCGTGCGGGCCGCGAGCTTCCTCATCATCGTCGGCATCGGGGCCTACATGCTCTATCAGGCCGTGCGGGGATCGCTCGGCGCGCGCGCCCGCGGCGCAGGCGGCGGGGAGCACGGGCACGATCATCACCACCATCATGGCCACGACCATCACCACCACCACCACGGCCACAGCCACGGCGGCCGGGCGGAGGGCGGCATCCTGGCGCTGGCGGCCGGGATGGTCCCCTGCCCCGGCGCCGTGCTCATCATGCTCTACGCGGTGGCGAACGACATGATCGTTCCCGGCTCCCTGCTCGTCGCCGCGATGTCGCTCGGCATCGGATCGAGCATCTGCGTGCTGGGGGTCGGCGCGATCCTCGCCAGGCAGGCCGCGATGCGGGTCCTTGAGCGCTCCGGCGGAGGCGGGGCCGGCACGCTCCGCCACGGCATGAACTACGCCGGCGCCGCTTTGGTCACCCTGGTCGGCCTGGTCTCGTTCATCGCCTTTCTCGACACGCCGCTCGGCTGAGCGGCCTGCGGGCCGGAGGGGCGCCTGCCTCCGCCGCCCGGCGTCGGCGAGCCGGTAGGCAAGCACAGCATTATATTATAACGTTAGCTTAACCTTGCTCGCCCGACTGACGGAGACGCGACCATGGATCATCTGCGGATCGCAGCACGACAACTCTCCCTACTGCTCGCCACGGCAGCGCTCCTCGCCGGGGCCGCCGCCGGCCCGGCCGCAGGCGGCGACGGACCGCGCGTCGTCGCCTCGATCAAGCCGGTGCACTCGCTGGTGAGCGCCGTGATGGCGGGCGTCGGCGAGCCCCACCTGATCATCCGGGGCTTCTCGTCGCCGCATACCTTCACCTTGCGCCCCTCGGACGCGGCCGCGCTGGAGGACGCCGACATCGTCTTCATGATCGGCGATACGTTGGAGAGCCCGCTCGCAGGCTCGGTGGACTCGCTTGCGGGCGACGCACCCGTGGTCAGGCTCTCCGAGGCGCCGGGCCTGGTGTTGCGCCGGGTGCGCGAAGGCGGCGCCTTCGAGGAGCACGACCACTCCAGCCACGGCCACGGGGGTCACGACGACCACGACGATCACGACGATCACGCGGGTCATGACGACCACGACGACCACGCGGGTCACGACGACCACGACGATCATGGCCACGGGCAGATGCACGACGACCACGCCGATCAGCACGGCGACTACGACATGCACATCTGGCTCGACCCGATCAACGGCTGGACGATGGCGCGCGCGATCGCCGGCGCCCTGGGCGAGGTCGACCCCGCCAACTCGGCCGCCTACGACGCCAACGTCGACGCCCTGCTGCAGCGCCTGGAAGACCTGACCGGCGACATTGCCGAGACCGTGACGCCGGCCCGGGGCGTGCCGTTCATCGTGTTCCACGACGCCTACCGCTACTTCGAGGACCGCTTCGGCCTGTCCGCCGCCGGCTCGGTGGTCGTGAGCCCGGAGCGCCCGCCCGGCGCACGGCGCATCGCCGAGCTTCGCGAGAAGGTGGAGGAGCTG
This sequence comes from Rhodospirillales bacterium, assembly GCA_028818855.1. Lineage (GTDB taxonomy): Bacteria > Pseudomonadota > Alphaproteobacteria > UBA828 > UBA828 > WTGU01. Next base: position 80,141 of record JAPPMY010000259.1, on the reverse strand, counting down.
GGCGTGGTCTGCATCTTCGACGAGCCGCAGTTCGACGAGCGCATGGTGCGCACGGTCGTCGAAGGCAGCGATGTCCGCGGCGGCACCGTCGACCCCCTGGGCTCGTCGATCGAGGACGGGCCGGACCTCTACTTCACACTGCTCCACGACATGGCTACGGCCTTCGCGGAATGCCTCGCGCCGGGCGAGGGGGAGGCTAGCTGAGCGTATCCGCCTAAGACGGATACGCTCAGCTAGCAGTTTTTCGCTCACGGCAGCCGGCCTACGGCCGGCGCCTCCGCGAGGGCGCCGCAGGAGCGGCGGGCCGCAGTCGCGGCCTGTCGCGCGCCCGTCAAAGACGGACGCGCTCTAGCTGAGGGACCAGACGCTCGTGCCCGGGTGACGGTCGCGCCAGGGGCACGCCTCCTCAAGCTGAGCCGCGAGGCGGAAGAGCGTCGCCTCCTCGGCCATGCGGCCGCCGAAGTGGACGCCGATGGGCAGGCCGTCCGCGTTCCAGTGGAGCGGCAGCGTGATCGCCGGGTTGCCGGTGCAGTTGAAGATCGGCGTGAAGGGGATGAACGCCATCAGCCGCTCGAAGAAGACCTCGGCGTCGGCGTCGGCGAAGAGGTGGCCGTGCGGCGGCGGGGCGGTGCCGAGGGTCGGCGTCAGCCAGATGTCGTGATGCTCGTAGAAGCGCGCGAAGTCCCGCGTCGTCGCGTGGACGTCGGCGATCCCCTGCACCAGATCGGCGCCGCTCAGCTTGCGCCCCGCCTCGATCAGATGGAGGTTGTTGGCCTCGGTGTTCTCGGCGGACGGCGTCTGACCGGTCGCCTCGGCGTAGCCGTCGAAGGCCCAGGCCTCGTTCGCCTGGAAGATCTTGTTCCAGCCGTCGAACATGGTCTCCACGTCGAACTCGGGCGCGGCGGGCTCGACGACATGGCCGAGATCCTCCAGCAGCGCCGCGGCAGCCTCCGTGGCGCGGACGCAATCGGCGTCGACCGGGGTGCCCGTCGGCGCCTTGGTCGAGATTCCGATCCGGAGCCTGCCGGGATCGGCGCCCACCTCGTCGAGGAAGGGCTGGGCCGGCGGCGGCGCGTAGTAGGGCTCGCCGATGCCGGGGCCGGCGGTCGCGTCGAGCAGGGCGGCGCAGTCGCGCACTGTGCGCGTCACCACGTGCTCGATGGCGATGCCGTTCCAGAGCTCGCCGAAGTCGGGGCCGTTGGGCGTGCGCCCGCGGCTGGGCTTGAGCCCGACCAGGCCGCAGGCGGACGCCGGGATGCGGATCGAGCCGCCGCCGTCGTTGGCGTGGCCGGCCGGCGCGATGCCGGCTGCGACCCCTGCGGCCGAGCCGCCGCTGGAGCCGCCGGCCGAGTAGCCGAGCTTCCACGGGTTGTGGGTGGGGCCGTTGGCCACGGGCTCCGTGGAGCCGCTCGAGCCCCCCTCCGGCGTGTTGGTCTTGGCGAAGATGACCAGCCCGGCGCGCTTCCACCGGGCCACCATCTCGCTGTCGAAATCGCGGGTCCAGCCCTTGAAGAAGCGGCTGCCGCAATCGGTGGGCACGCCCGCGTAGGACTGCGTCAGGTCCTTGAGGAGGAAAGGCACCCCCTCGAACGGGCCGGCTGGGATGCCGCCCGCGATGGCGGCGCGCGCCTCCGCCTCCATCGAGCGGACGATGGCGTTGAGGTCGCCGTCGAGCGCCTCTGCCGCTTCGAGCGCGCAGGCCAACAAGTCCTCCGCCGTCACCTCCCCGCGCTTGACCAGCGCGGCCAGCCCGAGCGCATCGTGGGCGGCGTAGTCCGTGAGCTTCATCGCCTTCTCTCCTGCTCGCGCCCCCTGCGCGGACGGGCGTGCGTCCGGGCGCCTTTCCGGCGCTCTTGTCGGTGGGGTCGGGAGGGGCGCGGTGTCCCGGCCCTCAGGCAAACGGTAGCGGCGCGCCGGGGCGCGGGCAAGGAACGTCGTGGCGGGCGGCGCTGCGCCGGCCTATTCCGCGCAGTCGTCCGCGAAGCGGGCGGCGGCATCCACGTGCCAGGGCATCCGGCTGCCGGCGCCGTGAAAGCCGACGTGGCCGCCGCCGCGCGTGACGAGGACGCGGAGCTGCGGGCTATCCGCAACCGCCGGCGGTGGCACCCAGGGGTCGTCGTCGGCATGAATGAGCAGCGTGGGAACGCGGAGTCTGTCCATGCCGTGCATGGGCGAGCAGGAGGCGTAGTAGTCCGCCGCGTCGCGGAAGCCGGCCTCCTTCGCGGTCAAGGCGTCGTCGAAGTCGCGGATGTGCCGCGCGCGCAGGACCGCCGCGCGCACGTCCGCCGGCCCGTCCCGCCAGAGCGGCGCCGTCTCGCCCTTGAGACGCCCGAGCAGCCAGCGCTCGTAGAAGCGGTTGCGGCGGCGGGCGATCCGCTCGGCGGTCGCGGGCAGGTCGAGCGGGGCGGACACCGTGACCACGGCCTTCACAGCGCTGGGAAGGGAGGGCGCCTGGGCAAGGCGGAGCGCGATCGCGCCGCCGAGCGAGAAGCCCACGATGACGATGCCCGCACGCCGGATGGCGGCATCGAGACCCCCCACCGCGATGCAGGCATCGGCGAGGTCCTGCACCCGGTCCATGTGGTAGTGGCCCCTGGCGAGCGCGCGGCCCGGCGGCGAGCCCCGCAGGTTGAGGCGCACCACCGGCGCGCCCCGCGCCGCCCACGCGGCCGCCGCCTGGAGCACGTGCCGGCTCGCCTCGCAGCCCGTGAGCCCCGGCACGAGGATCACCGCGGGCAGCGCCGCGCGGCCGGGGTGGAAGCGGGCGGCGAGACGGTCCCCGCTGCCGTCGCTCACGGGAATCTCGATGCGCCGGCCAGAGTCGGGCGCAATGCCCGCAAGCCTTCCGGGAAGGTCGTTCCGCATCGTCTGCAGGTCGGCCGTGAGCCAGGGCCAGCGGCGGCGGAAGGGCGGCAGCGCCGTCATGCTCTTTTCTCTCGCTCCCGTCACAACCGTTGCCTTGCGCCGCCCACCGCCCCACCCTAGCGCAGACTGGTCGGGCAATCGTAGGGGCCAAGGGACAGCCGATGCGCGTGTTGAGCTGGAACGTCAACGGGATCAGGGCCTGCGTGAAGAAGGGGTTCGCGGATTTTCTCGCCCGCGCGGAGGCCGACATCGTGGGGGTGCAGGAGGTCCGCGCGCTCTACGACGAGATTCCGGAAGAGGCGCGCGTACCCGACGGCTGGCACACGGCCTTCGTCGCGGCGGAGCGCCGGGGCTACAGCGGGGTCGGGCTCTATTCGAGGCTCCAGCCGGAGCGCGTGGAAGCCGGGCTCGGCATTGCCCAATTCGATGTCGAGGGCCGCTACATGGCCGGGCACTTCCGCACCGAGCGCGGACGCTTCGCCGTGGTCAACGCGTACTTCCCCAAGGGGGACGGGAAGAACCGCGACAACAGCCGGGTCCCCTACAAGCTCGACTTCTACCGGGCGGTGTTCCAGCGGGTGCAGGACATGCGCCGGCGCTGCCCGGTGCTGGTGATCGGCGACTACAACACTGCGCACCGCGCGATCGACCTGGCGCGGCCCAAGGCCAACGAGAAGAACAGCGGCTTCCTGCCCGTGGAGCGGGCCGAGATCGACCGCTGGCTGAAGGCCGGATGGGTGGACTCCTTTCGCGCGCTGCATCCGAACGAGCCGGACCACTATAGCTGGTGGACGCAGCGCGGCGGCGCGCGGGAGCGCAACGTCGGCTGGCGGATCGACTACGTGCTCGCCTCGCCGGCCGCAATGAAGCGCATGGAGAGCGCCTTCATCTGGCCCGACCAGATGGGCTCCGACCACTGCCCGGTGGGCGTGGATATCGACCTTTAGCCCCGGACCATGGTGCGGTGCATGGCGCGCGGGGAGCGCGCCATGATGGCGTCATGCAGCGCGAAAACGAACAGGCCCGGAGAGGCGGCGTGAGCGACGGCGAGGGTTCGTCGCCGGGGCGGCTCGCGGTCGCCATCGTTGTCGGCGTCGCCGGGTCTCTCGCGCACGTCTGCGGCCCGTGTCGTCACATGACGCCCTGTCTCACTTTGTCTCACCTTGTCTCACTTTGTCTCGGTTTATCTCGGCTTATCTCGGTTTATCTCACATTTAATTCGATGCGGAATCGCACGCGCAGGCCGGCCGGGCCGGCGCTGCTACCCGGTCTGCTCGGCCCAGCCGTCTGCGTGGGCGGCCAGGAACTTGCCCTCCACCTTGATGTGGGTGAAGAGCCACTTGCCGTCCCGCTTCACCAGATCGTCGTCGTACTCGGCGGCGAACCAGCGCGCCTGCTTCTCGCCGTCCACCATCATGGTGCACCACATGATGAGCCACCACCTGGCGTTCGCCGTGTCGCCGTCGATGGTGATGATGGGGTTCATCACCGGGTGGATCGCGAAGACGATCTCGTCCTTGATGCCGACGAAGAACTCCCGGATTTCGTCCAGACCCTCGTAGCGGCCGAAGTCGCCGCCGTCCCAGATGGCGTCCTCGACGAAGAGGCTCACCATGCCGTCGGGGTCGTAGCCGTGGTCGGCGTAGTAGCAGTACTGCGACTTCATCTGCTTGATGGCCTCGATATCGGTGAGCCGCTGGACCTTCTGCTCGAGCGTCAATTCGGTCATCGTCGTCTCCCTCTAGGACGCCGGCTCGCCGCCGCCGTCGAACGCCTGCAGCTTCGCCACCAGCTCCGCAGGCAGCGGCGCCGGGCGATGCGTCGTCTGGTTGGTGTTGACCCACACCACCTCCCCCGAGGCGAGGCGGTCGTCCTGCCCCTTGGGGTGGATCTCCAGGCCGAAGGTGAGGCTGGTGCGGCCGATCCGCCGGGTGCGCACACCGACCTCGATCTCGTCGTCGAAGCGGATCGGCGCGTCGTACTCCACCAGCGTCCTGACGGTGTGGTAGTCCTCCCCGGTGCGCTCCACCTGCCCCTGGTAGTCGTAGGGGAGCACGCGGAAGAACTCGGTGATCGCGGTGTCGAAGTAGGTGAGGTAGTGGGCGTTGAAGACGATCATCTGCCCGTCGACCTCCGCGTACCTGACCCGGAACGGGAAGAAGAAGGAAAAGTCGGATCGTGCCATTCGAGACTCTCTGTCGGCTCGCCGCGCACCGGCGCCGCCGGCCTGGACTGCCCCGGGCGGCGCGGTCATCCTCGCGGCCCTGCAGCGCCGGAAGACACCGAGGCCGGGAGAATATGCCAACACCGCCCCGTTCACATAGTGCGGAGACGGCGACAGGCGCGAAGCGCCCTGCGGGCCGCGGCATGACCCGGCCGCAAAGCCTGAGCGCCTGAGGCCGCGATGTCCCCCCTCTTCGACCTCACCGGCAAGACCGCCGTCGTCACCGGCTCGACCAAGGGCATCGGCAAGGCGATCGCGCGCGCGCTCGCCCAGCACGGCGCAAGCGTGGTCGTCTCCAGCCGGGACGCGGGCCGGGTCGAGGCGGCGGAGCGGGAGCTGGCCGACGAGGGACATGCGGTCCTGGGGCTCACCTGCAACGTCGGGCGCAAGGAAGACCTCGAGCACCTGGTGGGCGAGAGCCGCCGGGCGTTCGGGCGCGTCGACATCGTCGTCGGCAACGCCGCCATCAACCCGCACTACGGCTCGTTCGCGGACATCTCCGACGACGCCTTCGCCAAGATCATGGCGACCAACGTGCAGTCCAACCTCTGGCTCGCACAGCTCGTGGCGGACGAGATGCGGGAGCGGAAGGACGGCGCGATCATCTACGTGTCCTCCATCGGGGGCACCATCGGCTCCGGCGTGATCGGCGCCTACTGCATCTCCAAGGCCGCCGAGTTCCAGCTCGTGCGCAACCTCGCCGTGGAGCTTGGGCCGCACAATGTGCGGGTCAACGCCATCGCGCCGGGGCTGGTGCGAACCGATTTTGCCCGCGCGCTCTGGGAGGACGAGGCGAGCGCCGCGGCCCGGATCGCGCGCACGCCGCTCGGGCGGCTCGGCGAGGCCGAGGACATCGCGGGCATCGCGGTCTACCTCGCCTCCGACGCCGGCCGCTGGACCACCGGCCAGAGCTTCGTCGTGGACGGCGGCACCTCGATCGCGCCGTAGGGCGTGGGTTCAGTGTGCGGGGGCGGCGGCGATGCCGTGGCCGTTGGCGACGAGGCGCTCCCTGAGCGTGGCGATATGGGCGGGGCCGATCTCGCAGCAGCCGCCGACGATGGACGCGCCCGACGAAACCCAGCCGAGCGCGTGGCCCGCGTAGGCCACCGGGCCGAGATCGTCGCGCGCCTCCAGCGCCTCCACGGTGCCGCCCGGCTTCATGGCGGCGATGGAGACGAAGCCGTTGGCGTAGGCGCCGAACGGGACGCCGATCTCCGCCAGCAACGGCATGGCGGCGCTCACCGCCTCGGGGCTCGAGCAGTTGATGAGCACGGCTTCCGCGCCGGCCTCCACGGCGGCCCGCGCGCCCGCGGCAACGCCCTCGCCCGAGCGCAGCAGGGTGCCCTCGGCATCGTCCACCGAGAGCGCGGTCCAGACCGGCTTGCCGCTCTCGGCGCCGGCCTGGGTCGCGGCGCGCGCCTCGGCCGCGGACAGCATGGTCTCGCAGAGGAAGAGGTCCACGCCGTCCGCCTGCGCGGCGACGATTCTGCGGTAGTTCGCGAGGCACTCGTCCTCCGGCGGCGTGAGGTCCGCCCTGTAGCTCCCCACCAGGGGCGGCAGGCAGCCCGCGATCCTCACCGTCTCCCCGCTCTTCTCTCGGGCGGACGTGGCTGCGGCGAGGGCGGCGCCGTGCAGGGCCTCGAACTTTTCGGCCACGCCCTCCCGCGTGAGCCTGTGCGGCGTCGCCGTGTAGGTGTTGACGGTGATGATCCGCGCGCCCGCCTCGATGAAGTCGAGGTGCACGGCCTCGACGAGGTGGGGCTCGTCCATCATCACCTGCACGGACCAGAGCGGCGCCGCGGGGACCCTGCTGCGGCGATGAAGCTCCTGCCCCACGCCGCCGTCGAGGAGGACGATATCCGCGCTCGTGGCCGAAGCAGGTCCGGTCATGGTTTCGCTCCGCCTGAGGGCCGGTGCGCGATCCCGCGCCCGTACGCCAGTTTCCGTCGCCGCACGATGATAGCCACGGGCGGCCCGCGCAAACAGGGCCGCGCGCGGCGCCGACCGTTGGCCGCGACCCGCGCCGCGTGCGAGAGTTCGCGCGACGACACTCCGCCCACCCACATCGGCAGATCACGATCATGGACTCACTGAACAGCCTCTTCACCCTCCGCAGGCAGGACTTCGAGCGGCCGGTGCTCGTCACCGGCTCGAGCGGGTGCATCGGGAGCTGGGCACTCGCGATCCTCGTGCGCGCGGGCGTGCCTGCCGTCTCCTTCGACCTCGACACGAGCCGCCGCCGGCCGGGCCTCCTGATGTCGGAGGAGGAGCTTGCGCGGGTGACGTGGGTGGAGGGCGACATCGCCGATGCCGAGGCGGTGGACAGCGCGGTGGCGGAGAACGGGGTCGGCGCGATCCTCCATCTCGCCGCCCTGCAGGTGCCCTTCTGCCGCGCGGATCCCGTGCTCGGCGCCCGCGTCAACGTGGTGGGGACGGTGGCGGTGTTCGAGGCCGCGCGCCGCCACGGCCTGCGGCGCATCGCCTATGCAAGCTCCATCGCGGCCCACGGCGCGCCGGCGGGGAGCCCCTACGCGCCGACGCTCTACGGCGCCTACAAGGCCTGCGACGAGGCGGTCGCGCGGACCTACTGGCAGGACTGGCAGGTGCCGAGCATCGCGCTCAGGCCGGGGATCGTCTACGGCGTCGGCCGCGACCAGGGCATGACGTCCAAGACCACGGTCGCCATCCTGGCGGCGGCGGCAGGCCGCGACTACGAGGTGCCCTTCACCGGCAGGGTGTCGTACCTCTATGCGGGCGAGGTCGCGGCGGCGTTCCTCCAGGCCATCGCGCGGGACGGCGAGGGCGCGCCTGCCTTCGACATCAACGGAACCGTGGTCCCGGTCGAGGACGCGCTGGCGATGCTGCGCCGCCTCGCGCCGGGCGCGCGCGTGAAGGCCGTCGGCGAGCCGATCCCCTTCCCCATGGAGGACCGGGACGCGCTGCTGCGCGCGCACATCGGCGACTACGGCGCGATCTCGCTGGAAGACGGCACCGCCGAGACCTACCGGGCGTTCCAGGTTCTGCTTCAGGACGGGCGCGTCTCGCCCGACGTCTGAGCCGGCAGCCGGACCGCCGATCAAAGGTCGAGCGCGGTCACCGTGTCGGCGCGGGCCTGGATGAAGGCGAGGCGGGATTCGGGGCGGCGGCCCATCAGCTCCTCGACCCGGCGCGCGGTGGCCGTGCCCGCCTCGTCTGCGATCTCGACGCGGAGCAGCGTGCGCCGCGCCGGGTCCATCGTCGTCTCCTTGAGCTGCGCGGGCGGCATCTCGCCGAGCCCCTTGAAGCGGCTGATCTCGACCTTGCCGGCGCCCGCGAAGTCGCCAGCGAGCAGCCGGTCGCGATCGGCATCGTCGCGCGCATAGCGGGTGGTGCCGCCGCGGGCGAGGCGGTAGAGCGGCGGCTGCGCGAGGAAGAGGTGCCCGCCGTCGATGAGGCCCGGCATCTGGCGGTAGAAGAAGGTCATCAGCAGCGCGGCGATGTGGGCGCCGTCCACGTCCGCATCGGTCATGATGACGACGCGCTCGTAGCGGAGCGCGCCCGCGTCGAAGCGCGCGCCCGTGCCGCAGCCCAAGGCCTGGACCAGATCGTCGAGCTCCTTGTTGCCGCGCAGCTTGTCGGCGCTGGCGCTGGCGACGTTGAGGATCTTGCCGCGCAGCGGCAGCACGGCCTGCGTCTCGCGGTTGCGCGCCTGCTTGGCGGAGCCGCCGGCGGAATCGCCCTCGACCAGGAAGATCTCGGTGCCGCCCGCCGCCTCGCGCGCGCAATCGGCGAGCTTGCCCGGCAGCCGGGTCTTGCGGGCCGCGCGCTTGCGCGCGACCTCGCGATCCTTGCGGCGGCGCAGACGCTCCTCGGCGCGCTCGACGACGCGCTCGAGCAGGAGGTTGGCGGCGGCCGGGTCGGCCGAGAGCCAGTGGTCGAAGTGATCGCCGAGCGCGCTCTCCACCATGCGGCCGGCCTCGGGCGAGGCCAGACGCTCCTTGGTCTGCCCCTGGAACTGCGGCTCGCGCAGGAAGACGGAGAGCAGCGCGCAGGCGCCGCCCGTCACGTCGTCGGCGTTGAGCTGGGCCGCGCGCTTGTTGCCCACGAGCGCGCCGTAGGCCCTGAGGCCCCGCACCAGCGCACCCCGCATGCCCGCCTCGTGGCTGCCGCCGGCGCTGGTGGGCACGGTGTTGCAGTGGGAGGCGACGAAGCCTTCGTCGTCGTCGGGCCAGGCGATGGCCCACTCGACCCGGCCGGCATCGCCGTTGAGCGCGCCCTGGCCTGCGAAGGGCGCCGGCGTGAGCGTGTGGCGCCTGCCGAGGACGGCGGTGAGATAGTCGACCAGGCCGCCCGGATAGTGCAGCACGGCCTTCTCCGGCGCCGCCCCGCCCTGGCCGAGCAGCGCCGCGTCGCAGGACCAGCGGATCTCGACGCCGCGGTGGAGATAGGCCCGCGTCCGCGCCATCTCGTGGAGCGGCCCGGGTTGGAAGCGGAGCCCCTCGCCGAAGATCTCGGGATCGGGGTGGAAGCGGACGAGCGTGCCGCGCCGGTTGGTCACGGGGCCCGCGTCCTCCAGCGGGCCGGCGGGGAGGCCGCGCGCGTAGGCCTGCCGCCACATCCGCCTGTCGCGCGCCACCTCGACCGTGAGCGAGGCGGAGAGCGCGTTCACCACGGAGAGGCCGACGCCGTGCAGCCCGCCCGATGTCGCGTACACCTTGTCGCCGAACTTGCCGCCGGAGTGGAGCGTGGTGAGGATCACCTCCAGCGCCGAGACGTTCTTGTACTTCGGGTGCGGGTCGACCGGGATGCCCCGGCCGTTGTCCCTGACCGAGGCCGAGCCGTCGTCGTGAAGCGCGATCTCGATGCGGCTGGCGTGGCCCGCGATCGCCTCGTCCATCGCGTTGTCGATCAACTCGGCGAGGAGGTGATGCAGCGCCCTCTGGTCGGTGCCGCCGATGAACATGCCGGGGCGGCGGCGCACCGGCTCCAGCCCCTCCAGGATCTCGATGTCGTGCGCCGTGTACTCGCCGTTGGTAGGCGGCGCAGCGCCGGGCGCCTGTGCCTGGCGCGTACGCCGGCCCGCGCGCGGCGCCTTGGCTGCGGCCTTGGCCTCGGCCTTGCCCCCGGCCTTGCGCGCAGGCTTGCGCTTGCCGGCGGGGGCGCTCTCGTCGAGCCCAGCGAAGAGATCGAGGGTATCGGCCATGGAATCGGAGCGGTCCGGTCGTCGAACGAATGCGCAACGTCTTAGCACAGGGAGGGCTGCGGTGTCTGCCTGCGATGCGCCGACATGTTGTGGGGTGGCGTGCGTTCCTCCCCAACGGGTGGTTGCCCGCCGATAGCGCGCGTGGAGCGGAGCGCAGGGGGATGATATAACCCCCGCTGTTGTCGACCGGGTCCGGGCCGCCGCAGAACGCTCTGCCCTGAGCCCTCTCGGCGACCGCGTGATCCCACGAAATCGAGATCGAGCGCGATGAACCAGGAGCTGTGGAGGCGGAGCGCGGTCGAACTCGCCGCGATGATCCGGTCGCGCGAGGTGTCGTGCGTCGAGGTGACGGAGGCGGTGCTGGGGCGCATCGCCCGGCACAACGGGCGCATCAACGCGATCGTCGTCGACTGCGGCGAGGACGCGCTCCGCGCTGCCGAACGGAAAGACCGGGAGGCAGGCGACGGCACCACTCCGGGGCCGCTGCACGGGGTCCCGGTCACCATCAAGGAGAACATCGACGTGGCCGGGCAGGCGACGCCCAACGGCCTGCCCGCCTACGCCGACGTCATCGCGCCGGACCACTCCCCGGTGACGCGCAACCTGCTGGGCGCCGGCGCGATCATCGTGGGGCGCACCAACACGCCCGAACTCTCCATGCGCGCGACCACGGACAACCCGCTGCGCGGGCGCACCCTCAACCCCTGGGACGAGGAGGCCTCGCCGGGCGGGTCTTCCGGCGGCGGATCGGCCGCCGCGGCGATGGGGTTCGGGCCGATTCACCACGGCAACGACATCGGCGGGTCGCTGCGCTTCCCGTCGTTCGCATGCGGACTGGCGACGGTGAAGCCGACGCTCGGCCGGGTGCCGGCGTACAACCCGAGCGCTGCGGCGGAACGCGGCCTCCTCGCCCAGCTCTGCTCCGTCCAGGGCGTCATGTGCCGCGAAGTGCGGGACGTGCGGCTGGGCACGCGGGTGCTCGCAGGCGGCGATGCGCGCGATCCCTGGTGGGTGCCGGTCCCCTTCGACGGGCCCGCGCTCGCCCCCCCGATCAAGGTCGCGGTCACCTGCGAGACCCACGGCTATCCGATCAATCCGCAGATCGTCGCCGGAATCGAGCGGGCGGCGGACGTGCTGAGCGATGCGGGCTACGCGGTGGAACGGGTGGAGACGCCCTCGATCATGAAGCCCGCGCAGGCGTGGTTCGACGTGCTCGCAAGCGAGATCGCCCACTTCCTGGGACCGGCCGCGCGCGAACACGGCAGCGCGACCATCCGGGCCATCTTCGATCACTACCAGCGCGTCGGAAACCCGGTGGACGCGGCGGGGTACCGCCAGGGCATCGCCGACCGCACCGCGCTCACACGCGAGTGGAGCGTCTTTCTCGATTCGTACCCGCTGGTGCTGTGCCCGTTCCTGATGCGGTCGACGTACGCCTGGGACTACGACGCGCAGGGCTTCGAGCAGGTTAAGGACCTCTTCCGGTCCGCCATCTACAGCACCGGCATCAACTACCTGAGCCTGCCGGCGGGCGTGGTGCCCATCGGCTTCGCCGACGGGCTGCCGGCGGGCGTGCAGATCGTCGGCCGCCGGTATCGCGAGGACCTGATCCTCGATGCGATGGAGACGGTCGAAGCCTCCGTCGGCATTCTCGCGCACGAGCTGTGGAGGCGCGAGGAGGGCGGGGCGTAGACGCCGGGCCGCTGCAATCGAGGCCGGGCCCGCAGTTCCCGGCCGGTCGCGGCATGCGCCTCTGGAGCCTGCATCCGCGCTATCTCGACGCCAGGGGGCTGGTGGCGCTCTGGCGCGAGGCCCTGCTCGCCCAGGCGGTGCTGCGGGGCAGGACCAGGGGCTACCGCAACCACCCGCAACTGCATCGCTTTCGCTCGCAGCCCTCGCCTGTCTCCGCCATCGCCGCCTACCTGGGCGCGGTGCATGAGGAGGCGGCGGCGCGGGGCTACAACTTCGACGCTGGCCGGATCGCGCCCGGCCGCGAGGCGCCGCCGATTGCCGTGACGCAAGGCCAGCTCGACTTCGAGTGGCGCCACCTGTTGGCGAAGCTCGACGCGCGGGCGCCGAAATGGCGCAGGCAGGTCAGCGCTTCCGACGCCCGCGAGCCGCATCCGCTCTTCCGCGTCGTCCCCGGCGGGGTCGCGGACTGGGAGCGGCCCAGACCGCCCTCCCCTCAGCCGGCGTGCGCCTCCAGCCCCTCTTTCGTCTCGGCCAGCACCTGGTCGACCACGCGGTGCAACGCCTGCTCCTCGGTATCTCCCTCCAGACGGCACAGGCGGTAGAGATCGATCTGGCGGTCCGCGCCGGTTCCTTCCCGGATAATGGCGAGCGCGCGGCGCACCTCCGCCTCGCACCCGAGCGCGCGGGCGTCATCCGCCAGCTCGTCGATCAGCGCCGCCGCGTAGTCGTCGATATCCACGCGCCCGCTGCCGGAGGCCCAGTCGCCGAGGAAGGCGTGCACGCCGTAGCGCTGGGCGATCCAGCGATCCTGGGCGATCAGCTCGGTGAGCGGCTCGGACGGCAGCGCGCCCTCCCTGTCCTGCCGCAGGAGCCAGCGGATGAGGGAGGCGTAGAGCGCCGCGATGGTCACGGCGTCCTCCAGACGGGTGCAGAGGTCGCAAATGCGAAGCTCGATGGTCGGGAACGCGCTGGCCGGGCGAATGTCCCACCAGAGCTCCCTCGCATCCCCGATGTAATCCATGCGCTGATACGCGGCGACGAGCCGCTTGTACTCGGCCTGGGAGTGCAGCGGGCCGGGGAGACCCGTGCGCGGCAAGGCGCCCATCACGGTGAGGCGGAAGGACTTGAACCCGGTTTCGTGCCCGCCATTGAACGGCGAGGAGGCGGAGAACGCATGCAGCAGCGGCAGATAGCGCCTGAGCGCAGTCATCACCCGGATGCGCGAGTCCGGATCGCCGAAGCCCGCATGAATGTGCATGCCGCCGACGAGGGTGCGGCGCACGGTCTCCTGGTACGTGGAGGCGAACCGCCTGTACCGCTCCCCCGGCGTCGGCGACTGGTCCCGCCATGACGCGAAGGGGTGGGTGGAGGCGCCCATCATCCAGGTGCCGTGGCTCTCCGCCGCCTCGATGACGAGCCGCCGCGTCTCGCGCAGCGCTTGGCGCACGTCGGCCACTGAGTTGCACACCCGCGTGTTGGTCTCGATCTGGGAGCGCAGGAACTCGTGCACCACCTTGTGCGGCCCGCCGGCCTGCTCGCATGCCTCGAAGATGCCCTCGTCCGGCTCGGCGAGGAGGTCGCGGGTCTCGGGATCGACGAGAAAGAACTCTTCCTCGACCCCGAGCGTGATGCCGAGTCCGTCTCCGGTGTCGGCAGCGTTCATGGCCCTCTCGCGGCCCTGGGCCGCGCCGTCCTGTGAGTTGTCATCGCCAAGACCTCGCCATCGCTTGTCGCGTCGTTGCGGTGGAGGATCGTACCCGCCCGCCCGGTCCGGGGGGCCCTGTGGAAAGGCGCGTGAGACGCTATGCGCCGGGGAACATACCGCATTATTCGCGCGCGGCCGTGCCCTGCGCAATCGGTTAGTATGGGCGGCTAGCATGGGCGCGAGACAACCGCGAAGAGAGACCATTGGAACTGCGAACCGAACAACGCCTTGCCGCCGAGGCGCTCGACCGCATCGGCCGCGGCGCCTTGCCGGAGGCCGACGCCACGATGGCGATCGACGGAAGGCGGTATACCTGCGAGACGGCGCTCGCCGACGAGATCGCCGCGCTCTTCCGGCGCCACCCGCTGCCGCTTGCCTTCGGTTGCGAGATCGCCGAGCCCGGCGACTACCTCACGCTCGACATTGCGGGCGTGCCCGTATTGCTGATGCGGGACGATGGGGGGACCGTGCGTGGCCTGCTCAACACGTGCCGGCACCGGGGCGCCCGCCTGCTGGATGGCGCCGGCCACGTGGGCAAGGCCTTCGCCTGCCCCTACCACAACTGGACCTACGACCGCTGCGGCGTGCTCCGGGCGCAGCCGGCGGCCGAGCACTTCCCCGACATCGCGGTCGGCGAAGAGGCCCTGGTGCGCTTTCCCACCGAAGAGCGCGACGGCTTCGTCTGGCTTCTGCTCGACCCCGCCGGCTCGCTCGACTTGGACGAAGCTCTCGGCGGTCTCGGCCCGGAGCTTGCGGCATTCGGCCTCGCGGACTACCGCCACCGCGGCAGTCACGACTGGACCAAGCGGATGAACTGGAAGCTGGGCGTGGATACCTTCCTCGAGTACTACCACGTGCCCATCCTGCACCGCGCCTCCATCGGCAAGACGCTGTTCGGCACGGTCTTCCTCTACGAGGCCTGCGGCCGTCATGCGCGCCTGGTCGCGCCCCGCCGCAGCATCGTGGACCAGCAGGGCGGCGACCCGGCAACGTGGCGCGTGCTGCCGCATGCGACGATCGTCTACCGGCTCTTCCCCAACGCGGTGTTCATCAGCCAGGGTCCGCATGTGGAGCTGGTGCGCTTCTTCCCCGACCCTGCGCGGCCCGACACCACGGCCTGCCGCTTCAGCTTCGCCTCGCCCGCCGACGATACGAGCGAGCGCGACTGGGAGGAGATGATGCGGCTCGCGCTGGGCGTGCTCGATACCGAGGACTTCGCCGTGATGGAGGGCGTGCAGGCGAACCTTGCGGCAGGCGTGCAGCGGGAGATCGTGTTCGGCCGGAACGAGATCGGCCTGCAGAACTTTCACCAGATGCGGGATGCCGCGCTCACCGGCTGAGAGCGGCGCCGGGAGCACCAGCATGTCCAAGACCTATCTCTTCACCGTCGGCCCCTCGACACCGCCGGCCATGACCATCGAGCCTGGTGCGGAAATCGAGGTCACGGTGGACGGCGCCTTCGACGATATCGAGGACATCGCCCAGGTTCCGACGCCGTTCACGCCTGCATCGGAAGGGCATCCGCTCGCGCCGGTGACCGGCCCGATCGCCGTGCGCGGCGCGCGGCCCGGCGATTCGGTTGCGATCGACCTGCTCGAGATCGAGCCGTTCGGCGAGGGAGCCAACGCGGTGCTTCGCAACTTCGGCGTGCTCAAGGAAGAGTTCGAGGAGCCCGCCATCGTCGCCTGCCCGATCCGCGACGGGCAGGCGTGGTTCGGGGACCGGGTGGCGATTCCGCTTGCGCCCAATCTGGGCACGCTGTCCACCATGCCGCCGGAGGGCTACCGCCCCTCCCACGCAGGGCCCTACGGCGGCGACTTCGACCAGCGCGACGTGGGCACAGGCGCGCGCGTCCACCTGCCGGTGATGGTCGACGATGCCCTGATCTTCATGGCCGACCCCCATGCTGCGATCAGCGACGGCATCATCAGCGGCACCGGCGTCGAGTGCTCGGCCCGGGTGCGGGCGCGGATCTCCCTCAACAAGGAGAGCCCGGTCGAGCGGCCGATCCTGGAGCACAACGGCACGGTGCAGATCGTGGGCTACGGCCCCTCGGTGGAGGCCGCGACGGAAGACGCATCCAACGCCGCCGTCGGCCTCGTCGCCGAGTGGACCGGGCTCACGCGGCGCGAGGCCTATATGCTGCTCGGCATCGTCGGCGAGCTCCGCATCGGCACCTCGCCCCGCCCCACCATGGCGGCGCGGCTGATCGTGGAGAAGGCCGTGCTCGCGTCCGCGGGCTGGGACGGCGC
Organism: Rhodospirillales bacterium; assembly: GCA_028818855.1. Taxonomy (GTDB): domain Bacteria; phylum Pseudomonadota; class Alphaproteobacteria; order UBA828; family UBA828; genus WTGU01. The sequence continues at coordinate 64,221 of JAPPMY010000259.1, read as the reverse complement.
CGTGGTGCCGCCGGACTGACGGCCGCCCTCGCCGCGCCGCCCGCTACCCCGGATTCTCAGGCAAAGAAGTAGGGCGACAGGCCTTGCTGATTCTCGTCCACGATCAGGCGGCGGCCGGACGGTGGATAGGCGCGGGCGCTGCAATCGGTGCGCTCACAAAGCCGGCAGTTGATGCCGATGGAGGTCACGCCCGCAGGCCGCTCCGGGTCGACGCCGGAGCCGTAGACGAGACGGTTCGCGTGGGAAAGCTGGCAGCCGATCGCGACCACGAGCTGCTGGCCCGGAAGCGCGTGGCCGGCGCCCGGCCGCGTGACCGCGCGCGCGATCGTGAGGTAGGACGCGCCGTCGGGCATCTCGACGATGTCGAACCGCGTCTCGCCCGGCGTCCGGAAGGCGCGGTGCACCCCCCATCGCGGGCAGAGACCGCCGAAGCGGGCGAAGCGGAACCCACCGGCGTCGAAACGGCGCAGCACGTTGCCCGCGCAGTCGAGGTGGACGAGGAAGAACGGCACGCCCTTGGCCCCCGGCCGCTGCAGGGTGACGAGCCGCTGGCAGACGTGCTCGAACGACGCACCGAAGCGCCGGCCCAGGAGGTCGATGTCGTAGTCGAGCGCCTCGGCAGCGGCGTGGAAGCGCTCGTAGGGCATCACGCAGGCGCCGGCGAAATAGCCGGCCAGGTCGATGACGAGGAGGCGACGCGCCTCGCCCTGAAGGCCGGACTGGGCCGCGATGTCGTCGAAGAGCTCGTGCCAGCCGAGCAGCCCAAGCTGATGGGCGAGCTGAAAGACGCGCTCCTCGGCCGCCAGCGCTTCGGACAGCATCACGCGACGGCCGTGGCGGTCGTAGCGACGGACCAGATCGTGCATGACGTGCGCAGGCATGAGGCGGACCTTGAGGCCGTGGGCATCCGTGAGGACGGCGCGCAGCCCCTCGTAGAGACCGTCCGCATCGAGGCTCTCGTCGGCCCGGAGCCGCTCGGCAGCCTCCTCGATCTCGGGGAAATAGCAGGACCGGGCCTGAACGAATTCCTGCACCTCGTCGCTCGGGCTTCCGGCAGCTCCGGCCAGCGGGGCAAGCGGGCTGCCCTCCCCGGCGGCGCCGAGACCCTCGGCACCGTTCATCGTGTTCTCCAGGAGGTCGCGGTAGGCGCGGAAGAGAAGGATGACGGCATCGCCGAGCGCCGGGCTCGCCTGGGCCGCATCGCGAATGTCTTGATCGCCGACCCGGCTTCGGGCAAACAGCGGGTCGCCGAACACTTCCCTCAGTTGGGCGGTGACGCGCCCCTCGTCGTCTTCCGCAAAGCGTTGGAGATCGATGTCGAACGCCTGGCCGAGCTTGAGCAGGAACGGAACCGTGACGGGCCGCTGGCTGCGCTCGATGAGGTTGAGGTAGCTGGTGGAGATGCCGAGTTGCGCCGCCATGCGCGCCTGGGTGAGCCCGCGTTCGCGCCGGAGCCTGCGCACTCTCTGGCCCGCCATCACCTTGCCCTGCATGGTCCACCCTCCACGCACGTGTTCCGCGCCCCCCGCACGCGCTCACGCAAATTTACCAAATTTACAACATCACATCAATAGGCATACCAATTATGAATGAAATACACGTTTTTTTCCAACAAGTTATGGACATTCCCGCCCCATCGCGCGACATTGATGTCGTATTGCGGTGCAACACGCAAGGAGTAGCACGCGATGCAGCAGAGCCGCAGGAAGGACGCAGACGAGATCTGGGAGACCGGAGTCGAGATCGCCGGTCCCGACGTCCCCGGCCGCGACGAGATCCTGAGCGCTGAGGCTTGCGCCTTCGTCGCCGGGTTGGAGCGGCGCTTCGGCGCCGAGCGGCGGCGTCTGCTCGAGGCCCGTGCTGAATTCCAGGCCCGCGTCGATGCCGGCGAGAATCCGGCCTTCCGGCCGGAGACCAGGGCAATCAGAGAGAGCGATTGGACCATCGCCGGCACGCCCGGCGACCTCGCCGACCGGCGGGTGGAGATCACCGGCCCGGTCGACCGCAAGATGATCATCAACGCGCTCAACTGCGGCGCGTCCTGCTTCATGGCCGATTTCGAGGACGCCGCGTCGCCGACCTTTGAGGCGATGATCGCCGGCCAGATCAATCTGCGCGATGCGGCGCGGCGCACCATCGGCATGACCGACCCCAAGTCCGGCAAGTCGTATGCGCTGGGCGACGAAATCGCGACCCTCATCGTCCGACCGCGCGGCTGGCACCTGGAGGAAGCGCACCTCCTGGTCGATGGCGAGCCTGTGTCCGCGAGCCTCTTCGACTTCGGCCTCTTCTTCTTCCACAACGCGGCGGAACTCGGCGCCAGAGGCTCCGGCCCCTACTTCTACCTGCCCAAGATGGAGCACTACGAAGAGGCGGCGCTCTGGAACGCCGTGTTCGTCGCGGCCCAGGAGGAACTCGACCTCCCCATCTGCACGATCAAGGCGACGGTGCTGATCGAGACCATCACGGCCGCGTTCGAGATGGACGAGATCCTGCACGCTCTGAAGGACCACATCGTGGGCCTCAATTGCGGGCGCTGGGACTACATCTTCAGCGTCATCAAGACCTTCCGGAACCGCGCCGACTGTGTGCTGCCCGATCGCGGCCTCGTCACCATGACGCAGCCCTTCATGCGCGCCTACAGCCGCCTTCTCATCAAGACCTGCCACCGACGCGGCGCGCACGCCATGGGCGGCATGGCGGCTCAGATCCCGATCAAGGGCGACGACAGGGCCAACGAGCAGGCGTTCGGCAAGGTTCGCGCGGACAAGGAGCGAGAGGCCGGCGACGGTCATGACGGCACCTGGGTCGCGCATCCGGGGCTCGTGCCCGTCGCCCGCGAGGTCTTCGACCGGCTGATGCCCGAGCCCAATCAGGTCTCGCTGCAACTCGGCAACGTGACGGTGACCGAGGCGGACCTCATCGCCATGCCGGAAGGCGCGATCACCGAGGAGGGGCTCCGCAACAACATCCGCGTCGGCATCCAGTACATCGAGGCGTGGCTTGCGGGCCGCGGCGCCGTGCCGCTCTACAACCTGATGGAGGACGCGGCGACCGCCGAGATCAGCCGGGCCCAGATCTGGCAGTGGATGCGTCACGGGGCCAGCCTTGCGGACGGCCGGGCAATCGACCGGGCGCTGGTCGACCGGGTGCTTGCCGAGGAGATCGCGGCCCTCAGAGAGGCGCTTGGCGAGGACCGTTTCGAAGGCGGGCATTTCGACGACGCGATCGCCCTCTTCACCGAAGTGGCGACCGCCGATGACTTCCCCACCTTTCTCACGCTGCCCGCTTACCAGGTGTTGAACACCATCCATGACGGCGAGACCGCCGATTGAGGAGGATGAGATGAGTGCGAGATCGACAGAGTCCCTGATCTACGACGCCCCTGACGGCCGCTTCGCAGGCATTCGCCGCGACTACGGCGCCGACCAGGTCGTAGCGCTGCGCGGGACTCTGCCGGTCCGCTATACGCTCGCCGAGCACGCCGCCAACCGGCTCTGGCACCTGCTCGAGACCGAGGACTACGTTCACGCGCTGGGCGCGATGACGGGCGGCCAGGCCGTGCAGATGGTGCGCGCCGGCCTCAAGGCGATCTACCTGTCCGGCTGGCAGGTGGCCGCGGACGCCAACGGCGCAGGGCACACCTACCCCGATCAGAGCCTCTACCCGGCCGACAGCGGACCCGCGCTCGCACGGCGCATCAACCGCGCGCTGCAACGTGCCGACCAAATCGACAGCGTCGACGGGTTCGGCGCGACGTCGTGGTTCGCGCCGATCGTGGCGGACGCGGAGGCCGGCTTCGGCGGGCCGCTCAACGCCTTCGAGATCGCGAAGGCCTACATCGAAGCCGGCGTCGGCGGCATCCACTTCGAGGACCAGCTCGCGTCCGAGAAGAAGTGCGGCCACATGGGCGGCAAGGTGCTGATTCCGACCCAGGCGCACATCCGCAACCTGAGCGCGGCGCGGCTTGCGGCCGACGTCTGCGGCACGGCGACCGTGCTCGTCGCAAGGACCGACGCGGACAGCGCCAAGCTCATCACCAGCGACATCGACGAGCGCGACCGGCCCTTCATCACCGGCGAGCGCACGGCGGAAGGCTTCCACCGCTTGCGGGACGGCGAGGGCATGGCGCGCTGCATCGCCCGCGGCCTCGCCTTCGCGCCCTACGCCGACCTGCTCTGGATGGAGACCTCCACCCCCGATCTCGGCCAGGCGCGGACCTTCGCCGAGGCCATCCGCCGCGAGCACCCAGGCAAGATGCTCGCCTACAACTGCTCGCCCTCGTTCAACTGGCGCAGCAACATCGACGAGCGGACGATCGCCCGCTTCCAGCGCGAGCTGGGTGCCATGGGCTACAAGTTCCAGTTCGTGACGCTGGCCGGCTTCCACAGCCTGAACCACGGCATGTTCGAGCTGGCGCGGGGCTACCGCGATGGCGGCATGGCCGCCTACTCGGCGCTGCAGGAGGCCGAGTTCGCGTCCGAGCCCGCTGGCTACACGGCGACCCGCCACCAGCACGAGGTCGGCGCGGCCTACTTCGACGCGGTGAGCATGGCCGTTTCCGGCGGTGCCGTCTCGACAGCCGCAATGACAGGCTCCACCGAGACGGATCAGTTCACGCACGCGCTCTCGAGCGCCGCCGAATAGACCGCCGGCGCCAGGGCGTTTGCCGCCTGCAGCGGGAGCGCCCTGGCTCCTTTTCGCTCAGCGGCCGCCGGCTCTATGCGGCAGCGTCGGCGCGCGGGCCGGCCTGCGGACCCCGCTGGAGACGGCCGGGCAGCGCGCCGGTGGCCTCGCCGTCGCGATAGACCGGGGCGCCCGAGACCACCGTCGCCACGTAGCCCTCGGCCCTTTGAATGAGCCGCCGTCCGCCGCCCGGCAGGTCGTAGACCGGCTCCGGACAGTGCATCGCGAGGCGGTCGAGGTCGATCACATTGATATCTGCCTTGAAACCGGGCCGGAGCAGCCCGCGATCTTCGAGGCCGAGCGCCAGCGCGTTGTCGCGGGTCATGCGCCTGACCGCCCAGGGCAGCGGCACCCGGCCGCCCGCCGCCCGGTCGCGCACCCAGTGGACCAGCATGTAGGTGAACGCATTCGCATCGCACAGCATACCCACGTGGGCGCCGCCGTCGCCCAGGCTCACCAGCGTGTGCGGATGCCGCAGCATTTCGCCCACCGCGTCGAGCGAGCCTTCGGTGTAGTTGCTGACCGGTCGGTAGAGCATCGCCTTGCCGTCCCGCTCCAGCAGGTAGTCATAGGCGACGTCCTCGGGCGTCCGCCCCTCGCGGGCGGCGATGGCGGCAACGCTCCGCTCGGCGTCGGGCTCGTAGTCGGGCGGCGTGCCGAGCGGGTAGAGGCGATCCCAGCGGCAGACACGCTTGGCGACGAAGGCATCCGCGCATTCCTCGGTGAAGAGACGGGCGCGGAAGTCCGGCTGCCGCAGGGTCTCGAGCTTTTTCTCCAGCGGCAGATGGGCGATCGCCTCCCAGCTCGGCCGGCCGGAGAACGGGTTGATCGAGATCTCGAAGCCGAGCAGGACGCCGGTGGCGCGCGTGAGCGTCTGACCGATCATCGGCAGGCCGGCACGGTTGGCGTCCAAGATATGGGCGAGGATGCGGCGCCAGCCGTCGGGTGCGCGGTCGTTCTGGAGGATGGTAATCGCCATCGGCCGGCGACTGCGCTCGACCACGCGCCGCAGCATGGCGAACTCCCCGTCGAGATCGTGGAAGTCGGAGATCACCTGCAGCCAGCCCGAACCGACCGTGCCCATGGCGGTGGCGATGGCGGAAAGCTCGTCCTCGGCCGCGGTCAGCGTCGGGATGGGGCGGCCGTCCAGCGTCTTGTGGTTGAGCGTACGCGAGGTCGAGAAGCCGAGCGCGCCGGCACGCACCCCTGCCGCTGCAAGCTCCGCCATGGCAGCGTTGTCCTCGGGCGTCGCGGGCTCGCGCTCCACGCCGCGCTGGCCCATGACGAAGACGCGGACCGGCGAATGCGGCACCTGTGCCGCGATGTCGAGGTCGTAGGGCCGGGCATCCAGCGCGTCCATGAATTGCTCGAAGCTCTGCCACGTCCACGGCAGCCCTTCGTCCAGCACGGCGCCGGGGATGTCCTCGACGCCCTCCATGAACTCCACCAGCGTCTCCCGCTGGTCGGGCCGGCAGGGAGCGAAGCCCACCCCGCAGTTGCCGATCATCGCGGTGGTGACGCCGTTCCAGGACGACGGCGTGATTCGGCTGCTCCAGGTTGCCTGCGCGTCGTAATGCGTGTGGGGGTCGATGAAGCCCGGCGTCACGATCATGCCGCGCGCATCGATCTCCTCGTCGCCGGGGCCGAGACCGGGTCCGACTGCCGCCACCAGGCCGTCTGCGATCGCGACGTCCGCATCGCGGGGCTCGCCGCCCGAGCCGTCCACGACGGTGCCGCCGCGAATTACCAGCGCGTAAGGCCTGCTCATCGTCGCCCCCTTGGCTCATCCGGAGAGCAGACCATTAGAAGGAAATCGCGGGCTGCCGCAAGGGCGGAATGCAGCGGTTGCGTGCCCGGCCGGGCGCGCGCGACACTCGGCCCGAGAACCGGAAAACGGGAGGCTACCCGATGCTCGCCAGCGACGACCGCATGCTCACCACCCACGCCGGTAGCCTGCCCCGGCCGCCGGCCCTGGAGGAACTTCTCATCCGGCGGGAGCAGGGTGCCGCGATCGACCAGGGCGCCTTCGCACAGGCGGTCGCCGACGGCATCGATTGGGTCGTCGCCAAGCAGCTCGAAAGCGGCGTCGATATCGGCAGCGACGGCGAGGAATCGCGTGTGGGCTTCCAGACCTACGTGCCGCAGCGCATGTCGGGCTTCGGCGGCGAATCCCGGCGCAAGATGCTCACCGACATGGTCAAGTTCCCCGGCTACGCGGCGATGTTCACCGAGCGCACTTGGAGCCGGGACAGGGAACGGCCGAAGGTCTGGAACGCGCCGCAGGCGCAGACCGCCGTCCGGTACGAACCCGACCTCGCCGACGTGAGCTTCGAGCTCGCGCAGTTCGGGGCGTCGCTGGAGCGCTCGGACGGCGGCTTCGCCGAGACGTTCGTGACCGCCGCCTCTCCCGGCATCGTATCGACCACCATGCTGCGCGCCGACGACAATCCCGACTATCCGCGGGACGAGGATTACGTCATGGCGCTCGGGCACGAGCTAAAGAAGGAGTACGACGCGATCGTCGGCGCCGGCCACCTGTTGCAGATCGACGCCCCCGACCTCGCCATGGAGCGCCAGTTCATGTTCCAGGATCGCCCGCTGGACGAGTTCCTGGAGCGGGTCGCGCTGCACATCAGGGCGCTCAACGTGGCCGTCGCCGACATCCCGGCAGAGAAGGTGCGGCTCCACGTCTGCTTCGGCAACTGGGACGGTCCCCATATCGACGACTGCGATCTCGCGCCGCTGCTGCCGCCGATCTACGAGGCCAGGGTCGGCGCCCTCAGCATCGCCTGCGCCAATCCGCGCCACCAGCATGAATGGAAGGCGATCAAGGCGAACCCACCGCCCCAGCCCATGATCCTGATTCCCGGCGTGATCGACGTGACCACCAACTACCTGGAGCACCCGGAGGTGGTGGCCGACCGCATCTGCCTCTATGCCGAGGTGATGGGCGATGCGCGCCGCGTGATCGCCGGCACCGACTGCGGCTTCAGCACATTCGCGAGCTACCAATTCGTGGCGGATGATGTGGTCTGGGCGAAGCTCCGCATGCTGGCCGACGGCGCCGCCCTCGCCACCCGGCGGCTCTGGGGGTAGCCGGGATTAAGCGGGTTGAGCAGCTCTAGCCGGGAGCGCGGCGAGAGATGCGGGCCGACTAACCCTTGGCCCCGAGGATCAGGTCCGATCCCTTCTCGCCGACCATGATGGTCGGAGCATTGGTGTTGGCGCTCGGCACGATCGGCATGATCGAGGCGTCGACCACGCGGAGCCCGTCCACACCGCGCACCCGGAGTTCCGGATCGACCACCGCCATGTCGTCGATGCCCATGCTGCAGGTGCCAACGGGATGATAGGCCGGCAGCGTGTACTGGCGGACGTATGCCTCCAGCTCATCGTCGCTCCGCACCTCGGGCCCGGGCAGGAACAGGCCCTGAAAGTGCGGCTTGAAGGCCTTGCTCTCGAAGATCGCGCGCGAGATCTTGCAGCCGTCGACCATGCGTCTCACGTCGTCCTCGTCGTCGAGCAGCCGGGAGAAGATGCGCGGCGGCTCGCCTGGATCGGCCGAGCGGAGCGTGAGCCGGCTACGGCTCCTGGGCCGGCAGACGTTGACCGGGATGGTGATGCCCGGGCGCTCCAGCAGCTTGATCCCGTCGGGCCCGAACTCGTAGCCGGTCGGCGTGAAGTGGAGCTGGATGTCCGGTCTCGATTCCTCCTCCGGCCGGGTGCGGAGGAAAGCCACCGCCTGGGCGATGGGACTCGCGGCCGGCCCCTTGCCCCGCAGCAGCCAGTTGAGGCCGTGCCGCACCCAGCCGGACGGCGTGACCTCGGTGTTGTAGGTGCTGATATCGACGTAGCCCGCCACCCAGGCGACGGGATGCTCCTGCAGGTTGTTGCCGACACCCGGCGAGTCGGCCACCACGGAGATGCCGAACGCGCCAAGCTCGGCCGCCGGACCGATGCCTGAGCGCAGCAGGATCGCCGGCGAGGCGATGGCGCCGGCGGAGAGGATGATTTCGCCGTCCGCCGTGGCCTCCCGCTTTCCGCCGCCCCGGCTGTAGACGACGGTGCGCGCGCGGCCGTCCTCGAACAGAACCTTGTCCACCCGCGCCTCGGTCTCGACGCTCAGATTCGAGCGGTCCATCACCGGCCGAAGGAAGGCGCGCGCGGTGCTGTTGCGGCGGCCGAAGCGGATCGTCCCCTGGTTCGGGCCGATGCCTTCCTGACGCTCGCCGTTCACATCCGCATTGAAGGGGTAGCCGAGCTCCTTGCCCGCCTCGTAGAAGACGCGGACCAGCGGATGCGGCGTCGGCACGTCGGAGACCACGAGCGGGCCGCTGTCGCCGTGATACTCGCTCGGGCCGAGGGGGTTGCTCTCCATGCGCTTGAAATAGGGCAGCACGTCGCGGTAGCTCCACGCGCCGGTGTTGCCGACGAGGCGGGCCCAGTCGTCGTAGTCCTCGTGCTGGCCGCGCAGGTAGATCATGCCGTTGATGGAGCTGGAGCCGCCGAGCACCTTGCCGCCGGGCCACATGGCATCGCGCCCGTTGAGCGAGGGGTCGGGCTCGCTCGTGTACATCCAGTTGAAGCGGGGATTCAGGATCGCCTTGATCTCGCCGGCGGGGATCCGGACTATCGGCGAGGTATCGTTGCCGCCGCCCTCCAGCAGCAGGACCTTGTTCTTCGGGTCGGCGGAGAGCCGGTGCGCCAGCACGCATCCGGCCGAGCCCGCGCCGCAGATGATGTAATCCCACGCCATCCTGTCGCCTCCGCGCCGTATGTCCGTCACGAGCGTCCAGTGTCGCCTGCCGGACGCGTGTGGGCAAAGGCGCCGGGCGATGGCACGGCGCATCGGCGCCGTGAGGCGAGGGTCAGGCCTTGATACGGCCGGACGTGGGGTCGTAGAGGGGGCGCAGCGAGGCCCGCGCGGGATAGCGGACGCCCGCGACCTCGATCTCGTAGCGGCCGGCATTCACGTGGTCCGCGTCCACGCCCCCCCCGTTCTCGACATAGCCGAGGCCGACCGCGCCGCCCAGCGTGTGGCCGTACATGCCGGAGCGGATGTAGCCGCAGATCGCATCGTCCCGCCAGATCGGCTCGTTGTGGTAGAGCAGCGGCTCCGGATCCTCGAGCAGGAACTGCACCAAGCGCTGGCGCACGCCCTCCTCCCGCTGGCGCAGCAGGGCCTCGCGCCCGATGAAGCCGCCCGGCTTCTCCAGCCTGACCGCGAAGCCGAGGCCGGCCTCCAGCGGCGTGTCGGCGTCGGTGATGTCGTGGCCGTAGTGGCGATACGCCTTCTCGATCCTGAGCGAGTTCATGGCGTGCATGCCGACGTGGCGGAGCCCCACGTCCTCCCCCGCTTCCACCAGCGCGTCGTAGATGCCGGCCGCGAACTCGGTCGGGATGTAGAGCTCCCAGCCGAGCTCGCCCACGTAGGTGATGCGCGATGCGCGCGCGTACCCCAGGCCAAGCTCGATCTCCCGACTGGCGCCGAAGGGGAAGGCCTCGCTGCCGAGGTCGTCCGGGCTCAGGGACTGCAACAGGTCGCGGGAGCGCGGACCCATGATGCCGAGCACTGCGATCCCGGAGGTCACATCGGTGAGCACCGCGTGCGCGCCTTCGGGAATGTGACGCCCGAGCCAGAGGGCATCCCGCACCTGGAACTCGCCCGAGGTCACGATCAGGTAGTCGTCGTCCGCGAGCCTCGTCACGGTGAGGTCGGCCTCGATGCCGCCCGCCGCGTTGAGCCACTGGGTGTAGACGATGCGGCCCGGCGGCACGTCCACCTCGTTGGCGGAAACTCGGCCCAGAACATGCGCCGCGTCGCGGCCCTGCAGGCGGAACTTGGCGAAGGAGGTCTGGTCGAAGAGGCCAACGGCTTGCCGTACCGCGCGGTGCTCTTCCGCCGAGCAGGCGAACCAGTTCTGCCGGCCAAAACTGTATTCGTAGCGGGGCTCCATGCCGTCTGCCGCGTACCAGTTGGGCCGCTCCCAGCCGAAGGCCTCGCCGTGGCAGGCGCCCCGCGCCACGAGCCGGTCGTGGAAGGGCGAGCGGCGAACGCCCCGCGCGGTCGCGTACTGGCGGAAGGGCCAGTGGTTGTCGTAGAGGAGGCCGAGCGTCTCGCTTACCCGCTCACGCAGGTAGCGCCGGTTGGTCTGGAAGGGCAGGTTGCGGCGGATATCCACGTCCCACATGTCGACCAGCGGCCCGCCGGACTTGATGCACGCGGCCAGCACCTTGCCGGCGCCGCCGGCTGACTGGATGCCGATGGAGTTGAAGCCTGCGGCCACGTAGCAGCCGGCGAGACCGGGCGCCTCGCCGAGGTGGTAGCGGTCGTCGGGGGTGAAGCTCTCCGGCCCGCAGAAGAAGGTCTGGATGCCGGCGTCGGCGAGCGCCGGCATGCGCTTCAGCGCCTGCATCAGCACCGGCTCGAAGTGGTCCCAGTCGTCTGGAAGCTGGTCGAAGCTGAAGTCCTCGGGGATGCCGTCCATGCCCCAGGGCTTCGCCTCGGGCTCGAAGGCGCCGAGCAGGATCTTGCCAGCGTCCTCCTTGTAGTAGGCGCAGCCATCGTAGTCGCGCAGCACGGGCAGGTCCGGCGTCACGCCCTCGAACGGATCGGTCATCACGTAGAAGTGCTCGCAGGCGTGGAGCGGCACGTGGACGCCGATGGTGGCCGCAAGCGCACGGGTCCACATGCCGGCCGAGAGCACCACCGTCTCTGCCGCAATCGGGCCTTCCGCCGTCTCGACACCGGTGATCCGCTCGCCGTCGTGGTTGACGCCGTTGACGGGTGTGTTCTCGCGGACGAGCACCCCGCCGTCCCGCGCCCCCCTGGCCATCGCGCGGCTCACGTCGATGGGGTTGGCCTGGCCGTCGGAGGGGATGAAGATCCCGCCCACCACATCGTCGACGACGATCAGCGGGTAGCGCTCCTTGATCTCGTCCGGGCCGAGCACGTCGACGCGGAGGTCGAACACCTTGGCCATGGAGGCGCTCCGCTTCAGCTCGTCGAAGCGGCCTTGCGAGGTGGCGAGCGAGATCGAGCCGTTCTGCTTGAAGCCGGTCGCCTGGCCCGTCTCCGCCTCGAGGTCCGTGTAGAGCTCGGCCGTGTACTTGGCGAGCTCGGTCATCCGCTTGGACGGTCGGAGCTGGCCGATGAGGCCGGCGGCATGCCAGGTGGTACCGCACGTGAGCTCGCGGCGCTCCAGCAGCACCACGTCGGAGACGCCGGCACGCGCCAGGTGATAGGCAACGGAGCAGCCGACCACCCCGCCGCCGACGATGACGACGCGGGCCGAGCGCGGCAGCTCGGCAGCCATCAGGAGGCCCCCGCCGGCCGAGCGGGCGCAAGCTGCCTGATCTCGCTCAGAGCGGAGTCGAGATCGCGCACCTCGGTCCAGCCGACCCGCATCATCTCGATCGCGGGCTCATGCAGGTGCGGCAGCGTCGTCCCCGTGCACTCCTCGATCACGATGGGCTTGAAGTCGCGGAACATCGCGTCCTTGGACGTCGCCGCGACGCATTGATTGGTGAGCACGCCGGTCATCAGCACCGTCTCCGCCCCGATCCCCCGCAACACGACCTCCAGGTCCGTGCCGTAGAAGGCGCTGAGCCGCGTCTTCGCGACATACCAGTCGTCGGGCTGGGGGCTGAGCTCCGCCAGCACCTCCCAGCCCCAGGTCTCGCGCCTGAGCCCGCCCTCTGCGAGGAAGGGCCGGAGCTGCATGAACGGCCCGCCGTCCTCCGCGCCTCTCACCCCGTGGCGGGTCCAGACGATGGGGATGCCCTTGCTCCGCGCAGCGGCGAGGAGCGCCTTCAACGGCTCGATGCAGCGCCGCATGTGTCCGATGTCGATGCCCTGCTCCGCGTACCACCCCTCCGGATGGAGAAAGTCGTTCTGCGCGTCGATGACGACGAGCGCGGTGCCCCCCGGCACGAGGTCCCAGTGCGCCGCCTCGAAGGGCGCGGCCTGCGTCGCTTCTCCCGTCATCGCCTGCTCGTCTGCTGCCTCGGCGCCGTCCACTGCAGGGAGCGTATCACCGGGCCGGGCAAAGTTTGAGGGCGCTCCAAGGCAGCGACGGCGGCTTCACGTGTCAGTGCCAGCGAAATGGCGTATTCCCGGTCTCCATGAGCGAGGGCAGAAGCGGCAGAGGCGCAGGCGGCCGCGCGGGTCGGGAGCCCGCGGCGCGCGTCTTTATCGCCTTTCTGGTGCTGGGGCTGACGTCGTTCGGCGGGCCGGTGGCGCACATCGGCTACTTTCGGGAAGCCTTCGTCGCGCGCCGCCGCTGGATCGAGGACAGCGCCTACGCGGACCTCGTGGCGCTCTGCCAGATGCTGCCGGGGCCGACCTCCAGCCAGGTCGGCATCGGCATCGGGCTCGCGAAGGCGGGGCTGCCAGGCGCGGTGGCGGCATGGGTGGGCTTCACGCTCCCCTCGGCGGTGCTGATGGTGGCCTTCGGCTACGGCGTCGCGGCCTACGAGGACGCGATCCCCGCCGGCGCGCTGCAGGGGCTGAAGGTCGTCGCCGCGGCGGTGGTGGCGCAGGCGCTCTGGGGCATGGCGCGGACGCTTTGCCCCGATGCGCCGCGCGCCACGATCGCCGTGCTCGCCGCCATAGCCGCCCTGCTGGCGCCCTCGGTGGTGACGCACGTCGCGATCATCGCCGCAGGCGCGGTGGCCGGCCTGATCTTCCTGCGCCCGGCCTCCGACGCCGGCGATGCGTCCCTCGGGATAGCGGTGGACAGGCGGCTCGCCGTCCTGCTGCTCGCGCTCTTCCTCGCGCTGCTCGCGGCACTCCCGATCCTTGCCGCCGCCTGGCCAGCGGAGGCGCTGAGCTTGTTCGACGGCTTCTACCGCTCCGCTTCCCTGGTCTTCGGCGGCGGCCACGTCCTGCTGCCGCTGCTGCAGGCGGAGGTCGTGCCGCCTGGCTGGGTCGCGAACGAGACCTTCATGGCGGGCTATGGCGCTGCGCAGGCGGTGCCGGGACCGCTCTTCACCTTCGCCGCCTACCTCGGCGCGGTCGCGGGCATCGGGCCGGGCGGCGTGCCGGGCGGGCTGCTCTGCCTCGCCGCGGTCTTCCTGCCCTCGTTCCTCCTGGTGGTGGGCGCGCTTCCCTTCTGGGTGCGGCTCAGGCGCATCGCGCTGGCGAACCGCGCGATGCTCGGCGTGAACGCGGCCGTGGTCGGCCTGCTGGGCGCAGCCTTCTACGACCCGATATGGACGGGCGGCATCCGCACGCCGGCCGACCTCGCGCTCGGGCTCGCGGCATTCGTGCTTCTCGCCTTCTGGAAGGTGCCGCCCTGGGCCGTGGTGATCCTGGGCGCGCTCGCGGGCTGGGGGATCGATGCGCTCGCAGGCTGAGACCTCGACCGCGGCCACCAGGCCACCGCGCGGGCTCGATCCGCTCATCGCGGTGATCGTCTGCTTCGGCGCGGTCTTCGTCCTGAGCCAGTTCTTCCGCGCCTCCAACGCCGTCATCGCCAAGACGTTGAGCGCCGAATTCGGCCTCTCGCCCGAAGCCCTCGGCCTGCTCACCGGCATGTTCTTCCTCGCCTTCGGCGCGGCGCAGATTCCGTTGGGCATGCTGTTCGACCGCTTCGGCGCGCGGCGCACGGTGCCCGTCGTGCTCACCGCCGCGATCGCGGGCTCGATCCTCTATGGGCTGTCGGAGGGCGAGGCGATGCTGATGGCGGGACGCCTGCTGCTCGGCGTCGGCTGCTCGGGCGTGCTCATGGGCTCGCTCTTCCTCTTCGGCCAGTGGGCGCCGGCGGCCTCCTTCAGCACCTGGATGGGGCGGATGATCGCCATCGGCGGCGCCGGCGGGCTGCTCTCCACCACGCCGCTCGCCGCAGTTGCGGAGACCCTCGGCTGGCGTGTGGCCTTCTGGGGCGCGGCGGGGCTGACGGCGGCAGGCGCCATCGCCATCTACGCGCTGGCGCGCGACCGCCCGGCTGCGGAGAGAAGCGGCGCGGCCCCCGGCGAGGGGCTGCGCGAGAGCCTGGGCGGGGTCCGCGCCGCGCTGGCGACGCCGGGATTCCCGACGCTCACGCTGATGGGGTTCTCGTCCTATCCGGTGGTTATCACCGTGCTGGGCCTCTGGGGCGGACCCTTTCTCGCGGACCGTCACGGCCTCGGGCCGATCGAAGCCGGCAACGCGCTGCTGGTCATGGCGGTCGCGCTGATCATCACCAACCTCGTGCTCGGGCCCATCGAGCGCCGGCTGGACACGCGCAAGGGGATCATCCTCGGGTGCGCCGCCCCCGTTGCCGGCGCGCTGGCGCTGCTCGCCGCGCTGCCGGGTCTCGCGACCTGGGCGGTGATCCTGCTCTTCGCCGTGATCGGCGGCTGCGGCTCCTACAACATCCTGGTCGCGGGCCACGCACGCTCGCTGCTGCCGGATCGGCTCGCGGGCCGCGGCATGGCGCTCATGGCGATCGCCTTCATGGGCGGGCCGGCGGTGCTGCAGGCGCTGGGCGGCGTGATCGTGGGCGCCTTTCCGGCGACGGAGGGCGCGGCCCCTGCCATCGCCTACCAGGCGCTCTTCGCCTTCCTTGCAGCCTTGGTCGCGCTGGCCTGCCTGGCCTACGTGCGCTTGCCCGACGCGAAGCCGAGCGCCGGTTTCGCCACCGACGAGACCTGATCCGGCCGGGTCA
The DNA here is from genome assembly GCA_028818855.1 of Rhodospirillales bacterium. Taxonomy (GTDB): domain Bacteria; phylum Pseudomonadota; class Alphaproteobacteria; order UBA828; family UBA828; genus WTGU01. The sequence goes on along the minus strand of JAPPMY010000259.1, from coordinate 48,886 downwards.
GCGCAGGGTATCGATCACCGCGGCCAGCGCCTCGAGGCTGCTGCGGCCGAGGTGGTGTGAGCGCGCGGGCGACCAGCCGTTGCGGCGGTCTGGCGCGTTTGCCGCGTCCTTGAAGGGCATCTCCAGGGTCATGGCGAGGCAGCCGAAGGTCTCGGCCACGTGGTTGGCGCAGATGGCGAGGTTGGCCTTTCCCGGCGGGGTCGCCCCATAGCCATGCTCGGTCTGGAAATCAGAATTCGCCGCCACGAGCGCCGCCTGGAAGCGCGCGAGCTTCCGCGCCAACGCGTCGGAATAGGAGGGGATGCCTTCGGGCCCGGCGATGAAGTTGTAGGGCAGCGCCTCGTCGCCGTGGACGTCCAGGCAGAAATCGACGCCGGTGCGCGCCATGAGTCGACTGACGAGATAGACCTCGGGACTTTCTTCCATGCTGGGCGCAGCCCAGGCGCGATTGAGGTTGATGCCCGCCGCGTTGGTCCTGAGGTGCCCGCGGCGGCTGCCGTCGGGGTTCATGTTGGGCACCACGAAGACCCTTGCCTTCTCCAGCAGCGTGCCTGCGAGCGCGTCGGCGGGGTCCAGAAGCCGCTCCAGGAAGCCCTCCATCCACCACTCGGCCATGGACTCGCCGGGATGCTGGCGCCCGATGACCCAGCAGGTCCGCGACGTCGGCGTTGCCCCGCCGATCTCCAGCAGGTCGAGCGGTGCCCCGTCGAGGGTCTTGCCGAGCCGCCGCGCGGTGACGAGGGGCGATTCCTTGGCACCCGCGATCAGCGCGTCGTGGCGCGCCATCGGATAGGGCGCGAAGTAGGCGAAGCGCACCTCGTCGCCGGCAGGCCTGTGGCGGATGGTCAGCACCTTGCCGTCGTACGCGGTCGCGACGCGGGGCCAGTCCTCGCCGTCCTCCGAGGCGCAGGCGCGGTAGTCCCGCCAGCCGTCGGGATACGTCGCGTCGCCCGCGTTCTCGATCCTGAGCACGCAGTCCCTGCCGGCGGCGCCGCGCACCCGGAAATAGAACCACTGGAAGAACCGCCCGCCCGCGTCGGGCACGATCTCCAGCCTGATCCTGTCCGGCGCAGGCGCCGCGAGGCAGCGGATGTTGCCGCCGTCGAAATCGCAGTCGATAGCGAGGCTCACCGCGCGTCCCGCCCCCGGCCCGGCTCAGGTCGCATAGTTGGAAGCGCCGCGCTTCGCCGCCGCAAGCCCGCCGCTTCGCACGGCCGCCGTGACCTCGCCAAGATCGGTGAGATAGGCGTCGATGCTCGCCGTGTGCTTCATGTTGAGCCAGAGCAGGATCGAGTCCGGCTCGCGCATGCGGATCGAGCGCCAGCCACGCGCCGCCATCCCCTCCTCCACCGCGAAGATGTCGAAGCCGTCGGCATGGAACGTGACGTGGAGCGCGTGCGGGCGCCCCAGCACCACGAGGCCCTCGACGGCCTCGATCCCCGCAATCAGGCGCTCGCGGATGGCCCGCTGGGTCTCGTGAATGCGGAGGTAGCCCTCCTCTCCCAGATGGGTCATCACCGCCCAGGCGCTGGCGACTCCGCCGCCCGAGCGCGTGCCGGTGATGGTGGGGGTCGAATAGGTGCCGGCGGGCCAGCCCTCGAAGGTCGTGCGGTGGTAGCGCTCCAGCGCCTTGTCCCGCAGCAGGCACAGCGAGATGCCCTTGTGGGCGTAGCCGAACTTGTGCATGTCGACCGACATCGAGGTGACGCCGGGGACGGCGAAGTCGAACGGCGGGATCGCATCGCCCAGCGCCTTCATGAAGGGCAGGATCATGCCGCCGATGCAGCCGTCGGAGTGCATCCAGAGGTCGTGCTCGCGGGCGAGCGCCGCGATCTCCTCGATGGGGTCGGTCTCGCCGTAGGGATAGGGCGGCGCGGAGCCCGCGATCATCACCGTGTTCTCGCCGATGGCATCGGCCATGCCGGCCACGTCGGCGCGCCAGCCCTGGCTCCGGGACATGCGGACCACCTTCATGCCGAGCCATTCCGCTCCCTTGTCGAAGGCCGCGTGGGCCGTCTTCGGCACCACGACCTCGGGCACGCCTGCAGCGGGGCGGTGCTCCCGCGCCCAGTCGCGCGCGGCCTTCATGGCCATGAGGATGCTCTCGGTGCCGCCGGCGGTCGTCGACCCGCCGGCGGCGTCCGGCGCGTGCAGGAGGTCGAGCACGCCCGCGATCAGCTCGCGCTCCAGCGCCGCCAGGCTCGGATAGGCGCCTTTGGCGAAGAGGCCGTTCTCGTCCCGATAGGCGTCGTAGGCCTCGTGCGCGCAGCGCAGCACGTCCTCGCCCGCGAAGTAGGCGGCGGTGAAGCTCCGCTCGTGGCACCAGGGGTTGTCATCCCCACGGGCCGCCAGCATCTCGGCCTTGAGGTCCGCCCACGGACGGCTCGCCTGGGGGAACCCCCGGTTCCGGCGCACCGCCGCCCCCACCCGTGCCGCCATCGCCTCCTCCCGCCGCGCGTTCCGCCCACGAGACATAGCAGATCGCAGGCCGGATGGAAGGGTTGAGGACTCGCCCTGGGCTTGAGAGACGGAGCCAGAGGTCTCTACGATGCGCATCGGCCCGTCCGGCGTCGGGACGGGCGCTTTCTCGGACAGGGAGAGAAAGAGATGTATCGACTGTTCACTCTATCGGTCGCCATGTTCGGCCTGGCGTTGCTGGCGGCATCGCCCCTTCGCGCGGCGGACATGCCGGCCGTCGACGATTTGCAGGCGCGGATGGGGACTCCGGCCGGGACTGTGACGGTCTACGAGCCGCACCTGAGCGTGGGCGACGAGCATGTCGCCATCGATTACGTGGGGTACCCCGCCGTCGATGTCCTGGCGGAGCTGTTCGGGGCGGACTGGGAGAGCCAGGCCGAGACCGTCGAGTTGCGCGCGCTGGACGGCTACGTCTTGCGTGTCCCCGCCAACCGCTTCCTGACGGTGGATGCCTTCTTCGTCTTCGCACTCGGGGACGGGTCGCCCTTTACGGTCGACAATCTGTTGCAGAACCAGACCGACGTGCCGCTCGGACCCTACTATCTGGTCTGGGACAATATCGGGAACCCCGCCCTGATCGAGGAGGGCCCGGGCACATGGATCTATCAGATAGCCGAGGCGAACCTCGTCGTTCTCTCGGATACAGCGCTGCTGCCCGCGGGCCTCGACGCCCGCTTTCACGAAGGCGCCGCGCTCGCCAAAGAACACTGCCTGCGCTGCCACATGGTGAACGGCTACGGCGGCGAGAAGTTCGAGGGCAACCTCGCGGAAATCACCAAGGACTACGAAGAGGCGGAGTTCGTGAGTCTGGTGCTGGCGCCGCTCTCCGTGCTCGAAGAGACGACGATGCCGCCCCTCTCCGTCCGCCTGGATGAAGAAGAGCGTCAGCGCATCGCCAAGGCGCTCTTCGACTATCTCGTTGCTCTGCCGGTGTTGGAGTAGATAGCGATAGGCCAGCGGGCGCAACGCGCTCCACGCGCTGGCGGCCGTGAGGCAAGACGGAGCCCGGTTCGGTGCACAGCAATCCTGCATTCCGGCGCGTTTCCCGGGACCGCAACCTGGCATTCGCAGCGCAACGAGGGTTCGGCATCCTTGTCGTCGACGGCGCTGGCCTTCTGGCCAGCCACATTCCATTCGTCGTGGTCGATGACGGCGCGGCGATTCATGCCCACCTCGTTCGCTCGAACCCGATCGCGCGTGCCTTGCAGACGAAGGAAACGACAGCCGTGCTGGCGGTCAGTGGACCGGACAGCTACATCTCGCCGGACTGGTACGGGCCGGATGCAGCGGATCAGGTTCCGACATGGAATTACGTGGCCGTGCACATCCGGGGCACGCTCCGGCGCCGCCCGGAGGAGACGCTCCGCGCCCACCTGGACGCGCTGTCAGCCCGGTTCGAAGCCGAGCTTCGACCCAAGCCCCCGTGGATGCCAGCGAAGGTGTCGCCGGACCGGCTTTCCAAGCTGATGCGCTCGATCATGCCGGTCGAGCTTTCCGTAGAGGGCGTGGACGGCACCTGGAAGCTCAATCAGAACAAGGACGACAGCGTTCGTCTGCGGGCTGCACGGCATGCCGAGAGCGACGGTTATGGGCAAGAGGCCACTTCGCTTGCCCGCTTGATGCGCAACCCGCCGGAAGACTGACCCGACGCGAGCGCTACTGCGCGACCGCGATTTCCGCGCTGACCGTGCCGCCGGTGAGACGTTCCAGTTCGCCGATGGTTGTCGCGAAGACGCAGTGCGGGTGGCCGGCGGCGGCGTAGACGGTCTCGAAGCGGCCCAGGCTCGCATCGATCGCGACGGGAAGCCTCGTCTCGTGCGCCACCGGGGCGACGCCGCCAATGGCGAAGCCCGTGGCCTCGCGCACCGCATCGGCATCGGCGCGGCGAACCCGGCCCTCGCGGCCGAGCGCGCTGCCGAGCGCCATCGTGTCGCAGCGGCGGTCGCCCGCGACCAGCGCCATCACCGGCGCGCCGCCCACGGTGAAGACCAGCGACTTCACGATGCTGCCCAGCGGCGTGCCGATGCTGGCGGCGGCGTCCTCGGCGCTCCGCGCGGTGCTGGCCAGTGCGATGACCTGCGCCTCCGACCCGGCTTCGGCAAGCGCCGCCTGCACGCGCTTCACCGCCGGATGAGCGATCGGGTCTGCCACGCCGGGGGGCCGGGCTTACGGGACCTTGATGCCCCGCTGCACCGCGGGCCGCTCGCCGATGGCCTCGAACCAGCGGTGCAGGTTCGGGTAGTCGGCCCAGTCGATGCCATGCCACTCCCACCGCCTGACCCAGCCGAAGCAGGCGATGTCCGCGATGGAGTAGTCGCCGGCGAGGAAGTCGCGCTCTGCCAGCCTCCGCTCCATCACGCCGTAGAGCCGGTGCGCCTCGGTGGTGTAGCGCTCGATGGCGTAGGGCACCTCTTCCTTGGCGAAGCGCCGGAAGTGGTTGGCCTGGCCGAACATCGGGCCGACGCCCCCCATCTGGAACATCAGCCACTCCATCACCCGCCAGCGCCCGCGCGCGTCCGCCGGAATCAGCCGGCCGGTCTTGTCCGCGAGGTAGAGCAGGATCGCGCCCGATTCGAAGAGCGAGATGGGCTCGCCCCCCGGCCCGTCGGAATCGACGATGGCCGGGATCTTGTTGTTGGGGCTGATCTTGAGGAAGGCCGGCTCGAACTGCTCGTCCGCCCCGATGTTGACGGGATGCACCCGGTAGGGGAGCGCCACCTCCTCCAGCATGATGGAGGCCTTGACGCCGTTGGGCGTGCCCCAGGTGTAGAGGTCGATCATCGCGTCTCTCCCTAGCGGGCCTCGAACTGCTTGGCGCCGAACATGATCGAGCGCTCTTCCTCGGTGAACTCGGGCTTCTTGCGAATTTGGTCGGACATCACGGCGAGGCCGCGCTCCACCGCGGGCCGCGCGTTGTTGCGGTCCAGCCACTTCGCGAGGTTGGGATAGTCGGCGATGTCCTGCCCCTGGTTCTCCCAGAGCCGCATCCAGGGGAAGATCGCCATGTCGGCGATGGAGTACTCGCCGGCGACCCAGTCACGGTCCGCAAGCCGCTTGTTCACCACGCGGTAGAGGCGGCCCGTCTCGTTGACGTAGCGGTCGATGGCATAGGGCAGTTTCTCCGGCGCGTAGTTGCGGAAGTGATGGCACTGGCCCAGCATCGGCCCGACGTTGCCCATCTGGAAGAAGAGCCACTGCAGCACCTCGGCCCGGCCGCGCTCGTCGGCGGGGATGAAGCGGCCGTGCTTGTCGGCGTAGTGCAGCATGATGGCGCCGGATTCGAAGAGCGAGAGCGGCTTGCCGTCCGCGCCATCGGAATCGACCACCGCGGGCATCCGGTTGTTGGGCGCGATGGTGAGGAAGTCGGCCTCGAACTGCTCGCCCTTGTTGATGTCCACGGGAATCACGTTGTACGGCACGCCGAGCTCTTCGAAGAGGATGGTGAGCTTCCATCCGTTCGGCGTCGGCCAGTAGTAGAGATCGATCATGGCGCCCTTCCCCCTCGCCGCGTCGGGCCGGCGAGCGGCCCGACCCCGTTATGACCAGCCGGCAGCGGGCGGTCAACGTCACGCAAGCCCGTAGGGTCTCAAGTGCAACAGGGATAATCGCGAGCCCGCAGCACGAGGATCGCCCCCGCCGCTGCACGAGCGGGCTCAAAGGCGAATTGGCAGAAACTCACGGACCCGACGGACCGCGCCGTTCCAGGAATTCTCTGAGAGCGCCGGCGCATTCCGGCCCGTGCGAATAGGCGACGCCGTGGCGGGCGCCGGCGACGACGTGCATCGCGCAATCGGGCATGGCGCGGAGCCGCTCCACCTGCGTCTCGAGCGGGACGAAGGGGCTGTCGTCGGGCGCGATCAGGAGGGTCGGCACGTGGATCGCACCCAGCGCCTCCGTCAGGTCCACCTGCACCAGCATGTCGACGAGGTCGACGCAGGCGTGCGGCGCCGATGCACGCTGCGTGTCGTGGAACCAGCGCTCCATCGCGGGGCTCAGGCAGCCCGCGAGGAAGCGAAGGGGCATGAGCTTCGCCGACCAGTCGTCCATCCCCAGCTTCCGCACGTCGTCCCTCAGCGCCCGCGACCGGCCGATCGTGCCGCCCCGGTGCGCCGCCGTGACCATGGTAAGGCTCAGCAGGCACGCGGGATGATGCGCCGCCAGATGGAGGCCGACGGTGCCGCCGGTCGATTCGCCGACGAAGTGCACCCGCTCCGTCTCCAGCGCCGCGAGCACGTCGCGAACGTCGCCCGCCAGCGCCTCCATCGACCACGCCGCCCCCTCTGCCGGGACGAAGGAGCGCCCGAAGCCGCGCAGGTCCATCCGCACGATCCGGTAGCGGTCCGCAAGCGCGGGCAGCCAGGTGACCCAGATGTCGGAATCGATGGCGAGCCCGTGGAGGAAGAGGATGGTCTCGCGCGGCTCCGCCCAGGGGGCCACGATGTCGCAGACTTCGTAGTGGATGTCCCCCTCGGGGCGCTCCAGCAGCGGCATGGTCTGGCCTCCGGCTCCGGTCGGGCTGGCGCCTCGGCGTCAGGTCACGACGCCGAGGAAACGGTCGTTGAGCTCCTTCTCGTAGTAGAAGATGCCCTTGCCGAGCTGATCGGCGGTCCATACGCGGGTCGGGTGATCCGGGTAGAAGCGGTGGCCGCCGCAGAACACCTCGTTCCTGTTCCCGGACGGGTCGAAGAAGTAGATGGTCTGGCCCATGGTGATGCCGTGCCGCGTCGGGCCGATGTCGCGCGAGATGTCGTAGCGGGCGATGACGTCGGCCGCGTGCCCCACGTCGTGCCAGGAGTCGAGCAGGAACGAGGCGTGGTGGAACATGCCCGGCCTCTCGTGATCGACGAAGGCGACCTCGTGGGCCTTGTTGCTGCAGGTGAGGAAGGCGGCGATGGTCGGCCCGCCGTCGGGAGCGACCACCTTCTCCGTCACCGAGAAGTCGAGCACATCGGTGAAGAAGTCCGCCGTCTCGGGGATGCTGGGTCCGTAGAGCAGGCAGTGGTCGAAGCTGCGAGCGCGCATGCCCCGGGGATCGTTCCACCAGATGTCGGGGTTCTCGGTGGGCGGCGCGGAGCCCGAGAGCGCCATGTCCGCGTAAAGCTCGATACGGTGCCCGCTCGGGATCGCGAAGCCGATGCGCCGGCCGACGCCGGGCTGCTCGCCTGCGGCGACCTCGTCGACGGCGGTGCCGCTTGCCGCGATCCGCTCTGCGAAGCCGTCGAGATCGGCGTCTCCGGCGACCTTGAAGGCAAAGACGTCCATGCCCGGCCGGTCGGCCTCGCGCAGCACGACGCTGTGCCGGTCGAACTCGTCGGCGCACTTGAGATAGACCCGCCCGTCCGGGGCCTTCTCGACCACATCGAGCCCGATCCGCCGGTCGTAGTGGACAAGCGCCTGCTCCAGATCGAGCACGCGGAGCTGCACGAAGCCCGCGCGCAGCACGCCGGTCATTGCCATGGTCTCTTCCTCCCGTCGTTGTCTGCCTGAGCGGCACGCCTCAGGGAAAGATCGGATTTCGGAACAAGCTGGCAGGCGAGCGCGAAACCCGCGGCCTCGTCCCCCGCGCTGACGTGGGCGCGGCTCATCCTGCCGGTGCGGTAGCGCCCGCTCGTCACGCGGACCCGGCAGACGCCGCAGCCCCCGCCCCTGCAGCCGACCGGCAGGCACCTGCGCCCCTGCCTCTCCATCGCGAGCAGCACACGTTCCTGGGCCGGACAGGGAAACGGCGCGTCACCGCCTTCAACGGTGATCCGGAAGCCCGCGTCGCCCATCGGACGTGCCGTTCAGGGCTGGACGAGCGCGTAGACCGCATCGTCCTCGACGACGAGGTCGTAGCGTGCGACGGGCTCGGTGCAGGGCGCCCCGGCCGGGAGGCCGGTCCTGATCTCGAAGCAGCCGCCGTGGAAGGGGCATTCGACGAGGTCGCCGTCGATCTCGCCGTCGGCGAGCGAGGCCTGGCCGTGCGAGCAGGTATCGTCGATGGCGAAATAGGCGCCATCGAGGTTGAAGACGGCGACCGGCGGCAGGCCGTCGCTCTCGACCCGCAGGATTTCACCGCTCGGCAGGTCGCCGACGCGGCAAAGCAGGACCTTCGCCATCAGCCGCGCTTGTCGCCGTGGACCGCGACGAAGCGGGTCTCGTCGAAGCTGTGCGGTACATTGGGATCGCCGCCGTAAAGCTCCACGTGAGGCGAAATCTCCGCCAGCATCAGCGCGAGAAAGAACAGCCGCTCCGTATCCGGCGGCATCTCGCCGAGAGGAAACCGGTCGACATGCTCGAGGATCGCGTCGAGATTGGGCGCGAGCGCGTCGTAGTAGGCCTGCAACTCGCCCTTGGTCGACCGCGCGCGGCGCACTTGGCGCTCGTTCTGCGTCGCCAGCGCCCATTCCGGCACGAGGTATTCGAGATCCACGAATTGCTTGGGCAGGCTTGCGCTCATCGCCGGGCTCCGCTCAGGCGCCGAGATACCGGTCCACGACACTGTAGCTGTGCCGGATCAGCACCTCCTCGTCCTGGAGGTTGATGCAGCGCTTGGCGCCGGATTCGAGCGAGCGCTGGGTGTTCTCCATCGTCTGCGTGTCTTCCAGCCAGGCGTTGCGCTGCAGAACCTGCGCGTGCTCCAGCGCCCAGCGCTGGCCGTTGGTTTCCGGCGCGCGCACGTAGTAGCGCCCTTCCCAGATCGTCCGGTTGTAGTCCACCGGCCAGAACTGGTGGGTGAACCAGATCCCCTCGGAGACGTGCAGCAGGAAGTTGGGGAACAGCACGCTCAGCTCGAAGGCGAAGTCCTCCCGCGCGGACGGGTTGATCGTGGGCGGCAGCATCGAGGCGTCTGCCTTGGCGACGAGCGAGCCCCGAGCCCGGGCATTGGCGACGCCGGCCACCGGAGTGGGCTCGGCGTCGAGCGAGAGGCAGACGCCGCAGGTCCGATGCGGGCCGAAGAGCTTCACGTCCGAAAGGCCCGACGAGAACACGTTGGGGAATGACCCCGCGTGGATCGTGTGGACGTGATAGGCCTCGGAGAAGGAGTCGACCCCGATTTTCCAGTTGCAGTCGAGGTAGGTGTAGTAGTTGAAGCTGTGGTCGAGTTCGGCATAGGGAAAGCCCGCGAAATGCCCGCCGTAGTCGCCGAGAAACTCGTCGAGCGACTGGCTGGGCTCGGGCTGCAGATTGACGAACACGAAGCCCTCCCAGACGTCGGTGGCCACGGCTGTCAGTCCGTTGGCCGCCCTGTCGAAGCAGGGCCCGAAGCGCTCCTCTTCGGGCACGTGCACCACCTGGCCCGTGGTGTCGTACACCCAGCCGTGGAAGCGGCACGCCATGACTGCGGCCTTGCTCGACCCGAAGGTCTCGTCGCCGGTTTCGGTGATCACCGTGTTGCCGCGGTGCGAGCAGCTGTTGTGAAAGCCGCGCACCACGCCGTCCCTGCCGCGCACGAGGATCACCGAGGTCTTCAGGCAGTGGAGCTTCTTGACCTTCCAGTCGCCGGGGTTTGGCAGCTCCTCGTCCCGCCCCACGCAGAGCCAGACCTTGCGGTAAATCCGCTCGATCTCCAGCGCGAAGATGTCGGGCGAAATGCAGGAGTCGATGGGCACCGGATCCATGCCCAGCTCCGGGAACTGCGTCGCCCAGCGAAGCTCCGTCTCCGCCATGCGCTCACCCCGTCTCTGCCGTTGTGCCGGTGTTCGGTATCGTGCCGCCCTCGGATCGGCGCCGGCGGAAGCCGGCCGGCTCGCGCGCCGGCCGGTCTCCGTCGGCCGATCCCCCGGCGCTACATGCGGTCCATGAAGTACGGCATCACCCAGCCTTGCGGGAAGGGATCGAACACCACGTCGTCCTTGTGCGCGACCGACATGGCCGACTGCACCAGCGGGATGGCCTTGGACTCCTCCGACACGTGGACGTTCAGCTCCTTGTACTGCTGGATCCGCTTGTCGTAGTCGGCCATCGTGAAGAGGTCGCGCAGCCAGGCTGTGATCTTCTCTTCGCGCCACGAGCCGAACGGGAAATCGCCGTGGAACATGTAGCCGGTGAAGATCTCCGGATCGCCGGTCGAGTTGTCCCAGCTGTAGAGGAACACCTCGGGCTGGCTCTCGGTGTTGTTGAGCTCGTAGTACTTCGATAGCTCGATCACCTCGGGCGGCGCGTCGATGCCGACCCGCTTCCACATGCCGGAGATGGCGCGCGCCATCTCGAAGTCGTTGGCAAAGGCGCCGTTGGAGGTCATGAACTGGAACGTGACCGGGTTGTCCGGTCCGTAGCCGTGCTTGGCGAGCAGCTCGATCGCCTTGTCGGGGTCGTAGGGGAACCAGTAGTCCTCGACGTGACCCGGCGAGTACTGCGGCACGGTGAGCGCAAGCGGCGGTGTCTTGCCGCTGTAGAGCCGCTCCGAGATGGCCTTCTTGTCGATCGCGTGGTGCATGGCCGCACGGATGTCGGCGTTGTTCATCTCGTTCTTGTTCGCGATCTGCAGGTAGAAGACCCGGGTGACGGGGAAGGCCTTGCCGGTCAGCCCTTCCTCTCCGTCGAGCCGGAGCGCCTCGCGGATCGGGATGTTGGTGGCGACGTCGGCCCGGCCGGACTGCACGGCGGCCACGCGAGCCGGCGCATCGGGCAGGATCTCGTACGTGACGCGCTTGATCGCCGGCGCGCCGCCCCAGTAGCCGTCATACGCCTCCAGCACGATGCGCGAGCCGCGCTGATAGTCCACGAACCTGTAGGGGCCCGAGCCCACCGGGTTCTTCAGGAACCCGTCGCGCCCGACCTCCATGTAGTACTTCTTCGGCAGGATGTAGCTGCCGAGGAAGGCCCACCATTCGAGGGCGGTCGGCATCGGCGCGTTGAAATGCACGATTGCCTCGGTCGGCGAGACGATCTCAATATCCTTGATGTAGCCGGCCCAGATGCCGCCGAAGTCGAGCGTCTCGCTGGCGACGCGCTCCTGGAAGCTGAACTTGAAGTCCTCGGCGGTCAGCTTGTCGCCATTGTGGAAGGTGATGTCGTCGCGGAAGTTCAGCCGCAGGGTCAGCGGATCGCCGCCGACGTACTCCCACGCCGAGATCGCGTGCGGGATGATCTTGAGCGAGCGCTCCTGCATGAGCGGCGCGTCGAACACCGTCTTGAAGATCGCCTGGCCCTCCGGGAAGTTGAGGCTGGGGTCCCAGCTCGGAAGGTCCGCGTGATAGGCGATCACGAGTTCCTTGTCGTCGGCCTGAGCCGGTTGGGCGAGGCCGAGCGCGAGCAGGCCAACGGCGGCCGCTGCGGCCGCGCAGCCCGCAAGGCGTTTCAGCGCATTCATGTTTCTACTCCCTCTCTCGCGTCCACCGCCCGCTGAGCCTGCAGACGCCGGTTCGATCCCTTCGGTACTAAACCACACGCCGTAGCGTTGCGCGACCACCTTGGCCGCCGGTGCCGGTCCTGAACGCTCCGCTCCTTTAGGGATTTCCGCACCTCGTCCGGGCGCGATACCCTCCGCGGCGGTGATGACCGACGTGATCCTGCGACAGCCGGAGAGGATGGGGCCGCGACTTACGGCGCCCGCCCCGGTGTCCGCAATTCCTCCAGAGCCCGACGCGTGCTGCGGCTGATCCTCGGCATCCTGGTCCGCCGCCTCGCGGTTCTGGTGCCGATGCTCCTGATCGTCTCGGTGATGGTCTTCGTGATCCTCCGGCTCCTCCCCGCCGATCCGCTGGCGCTGGTGATCCCGCCCAACGCGACGCCGGCGGACGTGGCCGAGCTGCGGGCCTATCACGGGCTCGACGGCGGCATCGTCGAACAATACGTGGTCTGGCTCGAGCGCGCGGTGCAGGGCGACCTCGGGCACGGCATCGGACTGCGCGACACGGTGATGAACCTGATCGGCGAGACCCTGCCGGCGACCATCGAGCTTGCGCTCTTCGCGCTCGTGCTCTCGCTCATCATCGGCTTCGGCGGCGGCCTCGTCATGTTCCGCCTGCGGGGCACCCGGCGCGAGGCTGCGGCCGACCTCACCAGCATCGCCATGCTGTCGATCCCGGACTTCCTGTGGGCACTGTTCCTGATCCTCGCCTTCGGCGTCGGCTGGGCCGTTCTGCCCTTCTCCGGCCGCGTGGCGCCGGGCTTCGCGCTGCCGGACATCACCGGATTCGTCTTCATCGACGCCATCATCACGGCCCAGGGAGATCTCTTCCTGAGCGCGCTCGAGCACATCCTCCTGCCGGGCCTCGCCCTCGCGCTTGCGTTCTCGCCGCTGATCATGCGGGTGCTCCGCTCGAGCCTGATGGATGTGATCAACGAGGACTACATCCAGCTCGCGCGGCTGCGCGGCGTGGGCGAAGGCCGCATCCTGCTGCGTCACGCGCTCAAGAACGCGGTGCTGCCGACGCTCACCCTGGTCGGCGTGCAGTTCGGCTTTCTCTTCGGCGGCACGCTCCTAGTCGAGATCATCTTCGCCTATCCCGGAATCGGGAACCTCATGGTCAAGGCGATCCGCAACACGGACTTTCCGGTCATTCAGGGCGTTGCGCTGACCTATTGCATCGCCGTTCTGGTGACGAACCTGGTCGTCGACGTGAGCTACGTGATCCTCAACCCCAAGCTGAGGGCGGCGTGAGGGGGCTTGGCGCAAGGCTCCGTCGGCTGCCCGCGCCGTTGCGCTCCGGCCGTGTCGTGGTCGGCGGACTGATCGTGCTGTTCGTTGCGGTCGTTGCCATCTTCGCGCCCTGGATCGCGCCGCACGATCCTGCCGATCAGGATCTCTTCGGCAACCTGCTCCCCCCCGCCTGGGACGCGATGGGCGACCCCCTCTATCCCCTCGGCACCGACAGCCTCGGCCGCGACATCCTCTCCCACCTGATCTACGGCGCGCGCGTCGCGATGGTGGTGGCCGTGCTCGCCTCGCTCGGCGCGATGGTGCTCGGCGTCACGCTCGCCCACGTCGCGGGCTATTTCGGCGGCTGGATAGACTGGCTCATCACCCGCCTGGTCGACCTCTGGATGTCCTTTCCGCCGGTGATCCTCTCGCTGATCCTGATGGTGGGGCTGGGGGTCGGCGTCGACAACGTGATCCTCGCGATCATCCTGGTCGACTGGACCCGGTTCTGCCGCGTCGTGCGGGCGGAGGTGCTCGTGGTGCGCCGGCGCGACTACATTCCGGCGGCCCGGCTGCTCGGCTTCAGCCATCCGCGCACGCTCTTCCGCGAGGTGCTGCCGTCCGTGCTGCCCCTGATCATCACGCTGATGAGCCTGGAGATGGGCATCGCGGTGATCGTGGAGGCCATCCTCAGCTTCGTCGGGCTGAGCGTCGAATCCGACGTGCCGGCCTGGGGCATGATGATCGCGGACTCGCGCCAGTACATGTACCAGGCGGTGTGGTCGCTGATCTTCCCGATCCTCGCCGTCCTCATCACCGTGCTCGGCTTCAACCTCCTCGGCGACGGGCTGCGGCGGACGCTCGATCCGAAGCTGCGCCAGGCGCGGCATACCGAGGCATGAGCCTGCTCGAAGCAAGCGGCATCACGCTGACCGCGCGGCTCGGCGAGGTCACGGTCGACGTTCTGCGCGACATCTCGTTCACGCTGGAGCGTGGCGAGACGCTCGGCCTGGTGGGCGAGTCGGGGGCGGGCAAGTCCATGATCGGACGGCTCTGCTCGCAGCTCCTCCCGCCGGGTTTCGCCGTCAGCGCCGGCACGCTGCTGTTCGAGGGAGAGGACCTGGTACGGCTCGGCGCGCACCGGCGCCGCGCGCTGCTCGGCAAGCGTATCGCCTTCGTGCCCCAGGAGCCGATGACCGCGCTCAACCCCGTGCTCTCCATCGCGAGCCAGTTCGACGAGCATCTCAGGCGGCTCGGCGTCGGAGGCCGCGCGGCCCGGCGGCGGCAGGCGATCGAGCTGCTGTCGGCGGTGCACCTGCCCGAGCCCGGCAAGCTGCTCGCCAAGTATCCGCACGAGCTGTCTGGCGGCATGTGCCAGCGAGTGCTGATCGCGATGGCCTTCGCCGGCGATCCCGCGCTCGTCGTCGCCGACGAGCCCACGACCGCGCTCGATGTCATCACCCAGGCCCGCATCATGGCGCTGATCAAGGAGATGCAGGCGCTGCATCGAACCGCGGTCGTGCTGATAACGCACGACCTGCGCCTCGCGGCCCACGTCTGCGACAGGGTTCTCGTGATGTATGCCGGCGACATCGTCGAGCAGGGCGAGGCCAAGACCCTGCTGGTCGAGCCGAAGCACCCCTACACGCGCAGCCTGCAGCGGGCCAACCCCAACCTGACCGGCCCGCGGCGCCGGCTGCCGACGCTCCCCGACCACATGCCGGGCCTCGCGGAGTTCGGGCGATTGCCCGGTTGCCGCTTCGCGCCGCGCTGCCCGGTGCGCGCCGAAGCGTGCGAACGGAGCGTGCCGGCCCTGGTCGCGCTGACGCCTGACCACCACGTGCGCTGCGTCGAGGCCTGCGCGGCCGGCACGGACGAGGCGGCGGCCGAGACCGCGCCGCCGGCGCCCCTGGCCGCGCATGGCGAGAGCGAAGCCCTCGTCGCGCTGGAGAGCGTCTCGCGGCGCTTCACCACGCGGGCGACCTGGCTGGGCGCCCCGCACGTGGTCGATGCCGTGCGCGAGGTGGACCTCACGGTCAGGCCCGGCGAGTTCGTCGGCATCGTCGGCGAGAGCGGCAGCGGAAAGACGACGGTCGCGCGCATGATCGCGGGCCTCGACCACCCGACGGATGGGCGCCTCCTGGTGCGAGGGCACGAATCCTCGGCGCGGGACGAGGCGAGCCGGCGCGAGCGGCTGGAGACCCTACAGATGGTCTTCCAGGATCCGCAGTCGGCGCTCAACCCGCGCCGCACCGTGCTGACCCTGCTCACCCAGGCGATGGAGGCGGACCGCCGCCGGCACCGGATCAGCGAACGCGGCGCCCGCGCTGCCCACCTCCTGCGCGAGATCGGCATGGCGGCCGAGAGCGCGCGCCGCTATCCGTCGCAGCTCTCCGGCGGCCAGCGCCAGCGCGTGAACATCGGCCGGGCGCTCTGCGTGGCACCCAGGCTGCTCGTGGCGGACGAGATCGTCTCCGGGCTCGACGTCTCGGTGCAGGCGCAGATCCTGAATCTGCTGCTGCGGCTGCGCGAGGAGCTTTCCATCTCGCTGCTGCTGATCTCGCACGATCTCTCCGTCGTGCGCTACGTGTGCTCCCGCGTGCTCGTGATGCAGGCCGGCCGCGTCGTCGAGAGCGGCTCCACCGACGCGGTCTTCGAGGCCCCGAAGCACCCCTATACACGGGCGCTGCTCGCCGCCGTCCCGCCCGACGACCCTGCCATGCCGTGGCCGCCCGGCGTTGACGAGGCCTTGCCCGAATGAAGAGCCCGCCGGCGGGCGCGGCCGGGGGCTGAACTACCGCACGTTCGCGCCCGCGAAAGCCTGACGCGCCGGTCAAGTCACCTCAAGCCGCCTGCCCGGCCCCGGCAGCCCGCTCCAGACCATGTGCTTTATGCGCTGACCAGCGGCATCACGTCGCGGGCGAAGCGCTCGGTGCTCTCGAGCGTCTCGTCGAGGGTGCTCCGGACGAAGTTGAAGAGGACGGTGCTGACGCCGATTTCGGCCAGCGCGTTGATGTCGGCGGCGATCTCCTGGGACTCGCCGGTAAAAATGTGGCGGCTGCCGTCATCGAGCGTGACCCGCTTGCTCTCGTCGTACCAGACGGCCCAGAAGTTGAGCGCGATCTCTGCCGGGTCGCGACCGGCATCGTGGGCGAGGTCGGCGAGGGTCTTCGCTGCGTCCCGGTAGCTGGCGACCGTGTTGAGCGGGCGCTTCGGCGCGATGCCGACCGGCAACCAGCCGTCTCCGAGGCGTGCCGTCCGGCGCAGCGCGGGCATGCTGTCGCCGCCGATCCAGATCGGCGGGTGCGGCTGGCGGACAGGCTGGGGACGGAAATAGATGTCCGCAACGCGGGCGTACTCTCCCTCGTAGGTCGGCTCGTCGCTCGTCCACATCGCCCGGAAGGCCTCGATGTACTCGTCGGTCACCTGGCCGCGCGCTTCATAGGGCGGAGCACCGACCGCCTCGAACTCCTCGCGCATCCAGCCGGTCCCGCAGCCGACCGTGACCCGCCCGCCGGAGAGGACGTCGATCGTCGCGAGCTGCTTGGCGGTCAGGATGGGCGGGCGATAGGGCACCACCAGCACGGCGGTGAGCAGCTGCGCCTTCTGCGTCGCGAGTGCGAGCGCCGCCATCAGCGCCAGCGGTTCCAGCGTGTCGCCGCCGTCGAACGTGTCGACCCGCCCGGTCGGCGAATAGGGATAGAAGGAGTTCCAGGTCTTCGGAATGACGATGTGATCGGCGATCGCCATGATGCCGAAACCGAGGTCCTCCGCCTGGCGCGCGATCGCGGTGATGGCGTCGCGTCGGGCAAGAGGCCCGTAATTGGGAATGGTCATTCCGAGGTCCATCACGCCCTCCCCAGGCTGCGCGAATCAATTCGTCAGCCGCATGATAGTCAGGCGTCGCGTTTCCCGAAACGGACGCCGGCCGGAACGCGATGCGCCCCAAATGGGTTAGGGTAGGCGACGGATCAGAGCGGAGGGCACGGTGATGAACGAAGAGAGTGCGCGACCTGTTGTCCAGGACGAGATCGTGCCGCCGGGCGCTCCGTGGTCGGCCCGCCTGCGGCGGGGACAGGTGCTGCGCATGGTCGACCTGGAGGGCGAGCAGGGCGTCGACTTCCTGTGCTACGACGCGGCTGACCCGCGCGAGCGCTACAACGCGCCGAACACCATCAAGAAAAGCGGCACGCTTCGCCTGACCGAGGGCCATGCGCTCTACTCGGACAGGGGACGGGCGCTCTTCACCATCGTGGCCGACACCTGCGGCCATCACGACACCATCGCCGGTTGCTGCAGCGCCCCCAGCAACGCCATGCTCTACGGCGTGGAGGGCGTGCCAGGGTGCCGCGAGAACTTCCTGAGCGCCTTGGCGGAGCACGGCCTGGGATGGACGGACATCGTGCCCAACGTGAACTTCTTCTGCGCCGTGCCGGTGTATGAAGGAGGCCGCCTGGCGGAACGGACCTTCGTCGACGGCCCGTCCAAGCCGGGCGACCGCGTCGACTTGCGCGCCGAGCGCGACGTCCTTGCGATCGTCTCCAACTGCCCTCAAGTCAACAACCCGGCAGCCGGAGGCCGGCCGACGCCGATCCGCGTCCAGATTTTGGAAGCCTCTTCGTAGCGGCGCGCAGGCTCGGTGACGAACGTCGCCCCAACCTGTCGGTCCGGAAGTGTCTACCGGGTCTCCCAGGGTTCGTGAGCGGGGCAGATCAGCTTCAGCACCAGGGTCACGTGACGGAACTTCCAGCCGGCATCGGTCTTGACTAGCTTGGTCTCGTACCAGCCGCCGATCACGTTGTCTTCGGGCTGGCCGTCCTCGCCGGGCATCTTCGCAAGCTCCCAGAGATACCAAAAACACTCCGCGCTCTTGCCGTCGTCAGCGATCCTGATCTCCGGCGAGACCATGTAGTGGAGGCTCCAGAGGATCGTCTCGCGGCCGACCTCGGCCATCTCCCGCGCGATCGCCTCGATGCCTTCATGGCGCCCAAAACCCTCGGCCTCCCACACCGCGTCCTCGGTGTAGAGCGGCGCCAGGATCGCCGGATCGTTGTTGCGGTCCGCGCCCCGCGCGTAGGTCGTGATGAGGCTCTTGATCGCCTCGATGTCCTCGAGCCGCGTGATCCGCTCTTCGAGAGTGAGGGCCATCTCGGGGCTCGTCAGGCCGGCGGGCTCCGCATGAAGCGGTCCAGCGCGTGGTAGCCGTGGCGCACGAGGATCTCCTCGTCCTGCAGGTGCATCGCCTTCTTGACGCCCGAATCGAGCGCCGCCTGCGTCGCCTCCATCGTGCCCGTGTCCTCGAGCCAGGCGTTGCGGGCGAGGAGCTGTGCGCTCTCGCACGCCCAGCGCTCGCTGTTGGTGCGCGGCATGCGGATATAGTACTTGCCCTCCCAACGCGTCCTGTTGTGCGCCAGCGGCCAGAACTGGTGGGTGAACCAGAGCCCCTCGGCGATGTGCAGCAGCAGGTTGGGGAACATCACGCTGAGCTCGAAGGCGAAGTCCTCGCGGCCGTCGGGGTTGATGGTCTCGGGCAGCATCGAGCCCTTGTGATGGGCGCCGGCGAAGCCGCCGCAGATCTCCTCCGCGCGCTGCTGGACCGGGCGAAACGTGCCGCTCGGGTTGAGGCAGACCGCCGCCGTTCGATGCAGGCCGAAGAGCTTCACGTGGGCGAGGCCCGACGAGAACACGTTGGGGAACGAGCCGGCGTGGACCGTGTGGACGTGATAGGCCTCGGCGAAGGCGTCGTGGGCGACCTTCCAGTTGCAATCCAGCTCGGTCCAGTAGCTCGCGCAGAAATCGAGCTCCCCGTAGGGAAATCTGGCCATGTGCGCGCCGTAATCGCCGAGGTAGTCGGCCAGCGACTGGCTGCCCGCGGGATCCAGATTGATGCAGACGAAGCCCTCCCAGACCTCGGTGCGGATCGCGACGAGGCCGTTCTCCGCCTTGTCGAAGCACGGGTAGAAGCGCTCCTCCTCCGGCACCTGCACGAGCGCGCCGTCGGCGCCGTAGACCCAGCCGTGGAAGTGGCAGGCGACGACCGCGGCCTTGTTGCTGCCGAAGCTCTCGTCACCCGTCTCCCAGACGATCTTGTTGCCGCGATGGGAGCAGATGTTGTGGAAGCCGCGGACGACGCCGTCCTTGCCGCGGATCAGCAGCACCGAGGTGTCCGCGCAGACGAGGCGCTTCACCTTCCAGTCGCCGGGCTTCGGCAGCTCCTCCTCGCGCGCCACCATGAGCCAGGCGCGCTTGAAGACGCGCTCCTTCTCGTCCTCGTAGAAGTCGCGCGAGATGCAGGGCGTGGTCGAGACCGGCCCCTGCCCGATATCCGGGAACATGTCCGCCCAGCGGTGCGTCTCGCCCATGCAACGGAGTTTCGGGATTTTGCGATCGGTTGACAAGCGAACGGGACGCCGGCGTTGATCGGCGTCGGTCCTCGCCGCATCATCGGGCGGGGGAGGACCGGACCATGAGCGGAAACGACGCGCTTTGCATGATGACGGCGGGCGAGGCGCTCGCGGCCTTTCGCGCCCGCCGGCTGTCCCCGGTGGAGCTCATGCAGGCGGTGATCGCCCGCGTGGAACGGGTCAACCCTGCGCTCAACGCCTTTACCTACACGTTCTTCGAGCGTGCGCTCGAGCAGGCGCGCCGTGTCGAGGCCAGGTACCTCAAGAGCGATGGCCGGCCCCGCCCCCTCGAAGGCATCCCCGTCGCGATCAAGGACCTGCACCCGGTCAAGGGCGAGATCACGACCTTCGGCTCCAAGGCCTTCGCCGACCACCGGCCGGACCACACCGCGCCCACGGTGGCACGCCTCTTGCGGGCGGGCGCCATCATGCACGCGCGCACGACCACGCCGGAATCGCCTTCCGGCACGACCTACAGCGCGCTCTGGGGCGTGACCCGGAACCCGTGGAATACGGCCTACAGCCCGGGCGGCTCCTCAGGCGGGGCGGGAGCGGCGCTCGCGAGCGGCATGACCATGCTGGCCGACGGCACCGACGCCGGTGGCTCGATCCGGATTCCCGCGTCCGCCTGCGGGCTGATCGGCTACAAGCCGCCCTTCGGGCGCAACCCGCTGGATCGCGATTTCCCGCGCGAGACGATCCTTCACTTCGGCCCGCTCACCCGCTCGGTCGGCGATGCCGCGCTCATGCAGAACGTGATGTCGGGCCCGCATGCGGAGGATCCCTGCTCGCTCAGGAGCAGGGTGCGCATCCCCGAGACAATGGCCGGGATCGAGGGCTGGCGCGTCGCCGTCTCGCTCGATCTCGGCTACAAGACCATCGATCCAGAGGTCGAGCTGAACACGCGCGCCGCCGCGGACGTCTTCCGCGATCTGGGGTGCGTCGTCGACGACGTGGCGCTCGGCTGGCACTCCGGCGTGCTGGATGCCTTCCTTACCCATTCGGAAGCGTTCTACGCCGGTCTCTTCGGGCATCTGCTGCCGCGCTGGCGCTACGAGATGGACCCCTTCCTGGTCGACGTGATCGAGCGCGGGATGCGGCTCGACGCCGCGCGGGCCTATCGCGTCAACCTGGCGCGCGGCGAGATGTACCGGCAGCTCTCGCCGATCCTCGAGAGGTATCACGTGCTGATCTGCCCGACCCTCGCCCTGCCGTCGGTGCCGATCGAGCACAACAACATGGACTACGACCTCCGCATCGGCGGGAAGCCGGTGCAGCCGCATCTGGGCTGGCTGCTGACCTACCCCTTCAACATGGTGGGCGAGTGCCCGGTGATGAGCGTCCCGAGCGGCTTCTGCCGGAATACCGGCGTGCCGACGGGCATCCAGATCGTCGGCCGGAGCTTCGACGACGTTCGCGTGTTCCGCGCAGCCGCCGCGTATGAGGCAGCGAGCCCTTGGCGCGGCCGCTGGCCGGCGCTCTGACGCGGCGCACCTTGCAATCGGGCCGAAGGAGCATCGCCGATGACGCGTATCGACATCCAGTTCACCCTGTTCTCGGCCTTCTATTCGCCGCTCATCGCGACGATGGCCGGCGGCTTTCTGGCCGAGGAGGGGCTGGAGGCGAACTGGTCGGTCGCGCCGCCGGGGGGCTCCGCCATCGCAGCCCTGAAGGACGGCACCGCCCACGTCGTGCAGTCGGCGCCGAGCCAGGCCTTCGGGCCGCTGTCCAAGGGCGAGGACCCCGGCGTCGCCCACTTCGCCCAGATCAACGAGATGGACGGCTTTTTCCTCACCGGGCGGGAGCCGGACCCGGCGTTCGACTGGCGCAAGCTGGAGGGGGCCGAGGTCGTGCTGTTCGGCGGCGGCCAGCCGCTCGCCATGTTCAAGTACGCCTGCCACAAGGCGGGGATCGACTACGGCCGGCTGAAGGCGATCCACCCCGGCAGCGCCGCGGAGATCGACCGCGCCTTTCGCGGCGGCGTGGGCCGGTATGTCCAGCAGCAGGGACCGTTCCCCCAGCAACTGGAGGCGGATGGCATCGGCCATGTCGTAGCGCAGGTCGGCCTCCAGGTCGGCCGCTGCGGATTCTCCAGCCTGTGCGCCCGGCGGGAGTGGCTGGAGACCGACATGGCGCGGGCCTTCACCCGTGCGTATCGCAAGGCCCGGCTCTGGCTCAACGAGACGCCGGCCGCCGAGGTCGCCCGTGCCGAGCAGTCCTACTTTCCTGAGATCGGACTGCCGGCGCTCGAGCATTGCATCGCGGCCTACCAGCGGCTCGGCTGCTGGGCGCCGCACATCGAGATCACCCGCGCAGCCTTCGAGGCGACGCTCGACATCTTCGCGTACAATGGCCTGATCGCCGAGCGCTTCGCCTACGAGCAGGTCTGCGCGCCGCCGCCGGGGGCTTGAAACACTTCCGGCGCTGCGAGGGCACCTACAATCGGCGCAGCCGGGCGATGCGCCGTGAAGCCTGACGCGGCGGGCACCGCGCGGACCGGAGGGTTCACGTCGATGAAGGGGACGGCAGCCGTAGTGCAGCCGTGAGCGCATGGTTGATATTCGCTGGGATGCCCATAGCTGCGTGCCGCTCACAGCGGACTACGACCTTGCGTCCCTGAAGCGGCATCGCGACGCGGGCTTCGACTACGTCTCGATCAATGTCGGCATGGACATGACGCCGCTCTCGGACATCGTGTCCATGCTCGCGTCGTTTCGCGAGCAGATCGCGCGCTCGCCCGATTTCATCGCGGCCCGCTCCATCGAGGACGTACGCGTGGCGGCGCGGCAGGGCAAGCTCGCCGTCGGCTTCGACCTGGAGGGTTCTGTGCCGCTGCTCGCCAACCCTTCTACGCTCGCCCTTTACGCCGAGCTGGGCGTGCGGCAGGTGCTCCTCGCCTACAACCGCGCGAACGAGGCCGCCGGCGGGTGCTACGAGGTGGGCGCCCCCCTGACGGCACTCGGCGAGGCGTTCGTGCGCGCCTGCGAGGAGGCGGGCATCGTGGTCGACTGCTCGCACATGAACGAAGAGACGGTGATGCGGATCATGGAGGTCGCGCGGAAGCCGCTGGTCTTCAGCCACTCCAATGCGCGCGTGCTGAACGGCAACCTGCGCAACATCACCGACGACATGATCGAGGCCTGCGCCGGGCTCGACGGCGTCATCGGCGTCAACGGGATCGGCGCGTTCCTGCCGGGCGGAGAGGCCGAGGCCGACGCGATGATCCAGGTCATCGACTACCTGGCCGCGCGCGTCGGCACCCGGCACATCGGGGTCGGGCTCGACTACGTCTACGACCCGGAGCTGGACTACCTGCCGGAAGGCGAGGATCCCGCCTACTGGTTTCCGCCGGAGTTCGGATACGGCGAAGGCTTCTTCAAGACTCTCGGTTTCGTGACTCCGGAAGCGGCTGGCGCGCTGGGCGCGCGGTTGGCGGAGCGCGGCTACGGCGGCGACGACATCGCGGCCATCATGGGAGGGAACTTCCTCCGCGTGGCCGAGCAGTGCTGGTCCCGACGCTGACCTGACACCGTCGAGACCGGCAGGCGCACAGGAGGCTCCAATGGCGATCGGGGACGAGTTCGGAAACTACGATGCGCTCGGCCTGGCCCGGCTCATTCGTAATCGCGAGGTATCCGCCGCCGAGGTGATGGAAGCGGCGATCGAGCGGATCGAGTCCGTCAATCCGAGCCTCAATTTCGTCTCGGTGAGGTGCTACGAGCTGGGACGGTCGCTTGCCGCAGGCGAGATCCCGGCCGGGCCGTTCATGGGCGTTCCCTTCCTCCTCAAGGACAGCTTCATGGACTACGAAGGCACGGTCTCGACGCAGTGCTGCCGGATGTTCAAGGACTACGTGTCGACCTTCGACATGGGCGCCGTGACGAGCGCGAAGGCGGCCGGCTTTCTGCTGGTGGCCAAGACCACGGCGCCCGAGTGCGGCTGGGGCTCGCAGACGGAATCCCCGCTCTTCGGCGACACCCGCAATCCCTGGCATCCGGACCACACGCCGGGCGGCTCCAGCGGCGGCGCAGCGAGCGCGGTGGCCGCGCGCGTCCTGCCGATTGCGAGCGCGGCCGACGGCGCAGGGTCGATCCGCTTTCCCGCCGGCGATTGCGCGCTCGTGGGGCTGAAGGTCTCGCGCGGGCGCACCACCTTCTTGCCGGCCTATCCCGACGTCCTCTATGGTGGCGGCGTCGTCGGCTGCGTGTCGCTCAGCGTCCGCGACACCGCGGCATACACCGATGCCATCGCCGATTACACGCTCGCCAACCAGTACCGCCTTCCGGAGCCCGAGCGGCCCTACGTGGAAGAGGCCGCGAGAGACCCGGAGAGACTGCGCATCGGCTATGCCACCGAATCGCCGAGCGGGCTGCCGCTCGACGCCGATTGCGTGGCCGCCGTCGAGGCGGCGGCGGCGCTTTGCGAGTCACTGGGGCACGACGTCGAGCAGACGGGTTTCGACTACGACTTTGCCGCGATGGCCGAGATCGAGCGGCGCTTCGTGACGATCCTGCACGGCATGGTCTACGACTTCGCGCGGCAGGAGTTCGGGCGAGAGCCCGCAGAGGACGAATTCTCCACCTTCGTCCGCCGCTCCGCAGCCGAGGCCGACGGCATGTCCGGCCTGCAACATGCGCTCGACATCGCCGCCTATCGCCGGCTGAGCGCGCAGATGCTCGCGATCAGCGAGCCATATGACATCGTGCTGACGCCGAACCGGGTGATCTCCACGCCCAGGGTCGGCCGCCAGAACGTGGCGACCACGCCCTACGAGGAGTACTGGCGCCAGATCATGCTGGAGGACATTCCGTTTACCGTGGTCGCGAACTGGACCGGGCAGCCGGCGATATCGGTGCCGGTGCATTGGAACGAGGCCGGCGTTCCGATCGGCATTCAGTTCATGGGGCGCATCGGCGACGAAGCGACGCTGCTCCGGCTCGCCGGCCAGATCGAGCGGGAGCGGCCGTGGTTCGAACGAAGGCCGCAGATTTGCTGCGACTAGACCGGCGCAGCATTGTATCGCTTCGGGGAGTAAACCGAATCGCCCGCGAATCTTGACACGATTCCGGGCGGGGCATACCGTTGTTGGACAAGAATAAATCGAATGAAGGGAGGACTAGAGAATGAAACGGCTCATAATTTCTGCACTTGCAGCGCTGCTAGTTTTGGTCGGCGCCTCCAAACTTTATGCAGAAGAAGACAAGGGCGCCGTCGCGATGAGCTTCGGCGGCTCGACCATCGCGCTCTGGAACGACATCATCGCGCTGATGGAGCCGTCGCTCGCGAGCAAGGGCTACCAGCTCATCACGCATGATCCGCAGTTCCGCGTCGAGCAGCAGGTGCAGGACTGGAAGTCCTGGATCGCGCAGCGCAAG
The DNA here is from genome assembly GCA_028818855.1 of Rhodospirillales bacterium. Classification (GTDB taxonomy): domain Bacteria; phylum Pseudomonadota; class Alphaproteobacteria; order UBA828; family UBA828; genus WTGU01. The sequence continues at coordinate 24,062 of JAPPMY010000259.1, read as the reverse complement.
GTCAAGGCGATCATGGGATGGCCGATCAATGCGGACGCCATGATCCCCGTGACGCGGCAGGCCCAGGACGCCGGCATCCCGGTGATCGGCTACGCCGTGCACTGGCGTGGCATCTCGGCAGCAATGCTGACCAATCCCGAGAAGGACGGCCGATCGATCGCCGAGTATGCGGTCAACTGGGTCACGGAGAACATCGGGGCAGACGCGGCGGTCGAGATCTGCGTGCTCAGCGACGAGCAGAACGACCTGACCGCGCTGCGCGTCAAAGGCATCTACGAGGGCGTCAAGGAAGGCCTGCCCAACGCCATGGTCTACAAGGTGCCCGCGCTGTCGCGCGAGAACGGCTACACCGCGGCCAAACAGCAGCTCACCGCGCACCCGGATACGACCATCTGGCTCTCCTTCTCGAACGACAACATGAAGGGGGTCTACAAGGCGCTGACGGACGCCGGCGTGGCGCCGGACGATCCGCGCTACTTCCTCGCCGGCATGGACGTGACCAACGAAGATCTCGACCTGATTCAGCTTCCGAACAGCATCTATCGGATGGCCTTCGCCTTCCGCAGCGAGACGCTGGCCGAGGTGAACGAGAACTTCCTGGTTGCGGCAGCGGAAGGGCAGCCCCTCGAGGATGTCTACGTCCTGCCGGAGCTGGTCAATCCCGAGACGGCGAAGAACTTCTACGTCGGCAACGTGAGGCACTGACCGCGTCTCGCTTCGCCGGGCGGACGCCGCCGCCGTCCCATGGAGCAAACGGCCGGCGCTCCCGTCGCCGCTGTGACTGACGCGGCAGCGGGAGCGCCGCTGCTCCGCATGGCCGACGTGCATGTCGCCTTCGGCGGCAATGTGGCGCTGGCCGACGTGGCATTCGAGATTCGACCGGGTGAGATCGTCGGGCTTCTGGGGCACAACGGCGCCGGAAAGTCGACACTCGTGAACGTCGCCACGGGGGCGCTTCGTCCGCAGCGCGGCACGATGGAGGTGGAGGGGCGATCCGTTCCGCTGCGCGGCAACCCGCGCGACATGGAGCGCGCCGGCATCAAGGTGATCCACCAGGAGCCCGCGCTCTCGGACAACCTTTCGGTCGCGGACAACATCACTCTCGGCCGGGCGGACGAGCGGCTCTCGCCCCGAAAGCGTCGGCGCATCGCGCGGGAGGCTCTGGCGCTTCTGGGCTCGACGCTGGAGGTCGATCAGCCGGTTTCCGCGCTCGCGTTCGGCGAGAAGCAGGTCGTCGACCTGGCGCGCGCGCTGTCGACGAACCTGCACGTGCTGCTGCTCGACGAGCCGACCGGCGCGCTCGGCCAGCACGAGACCGACCGCCTGCACGATCTCCTGCGCAGGCTCGCCTCCGAAGGCCACGGCATCGTCTATGTCTCGCACCGCCTGCGCGACATCCTCGAGGTCTGCACGCGCCTCGTCGTCCTGCGGGGCGGCCATGTCGTGCTCGACCGGCCGGCTGCGGGCTTCGGCATTGCCGAGCTTTCGGCCGCGCTCGTGCCGGAGATGCAGGCGATCGAGCACGTCCACGTCGACAGCGCGGCGGACGAAACCATGTTGAGCGTGGAATGGGCCGGCGGGCAGCGCTTCCAATTCCAGCGAGGCGAGATCGTCGGGCTGTTCGGCATGGCGGCAGGGCCGCAGTTCACGTTTCTGGAATCGCTCTATGGTCTGGGCGAGCGCGCGGATGCCGAGCTGGATGGCCGGCGCTTCGCGCCGCACTCGCCGCGCGAAGCCATCCGCCGCGGCGTCTACTACGTCAGCGCCAACCGCGAGCGCGACGGTCTGCTCGCGCACATGTCGGCGCTCGACAATCTCGTCCTGCCGTGGATGCGCCATCACACCAGGTTCCTCGCCTTCTCCCATGCCAAGGCGGCGAAGGTCTACGCGCGGGCGGAGGACGTGCTCAACGTGGAGACCGGGCACATCGACGATCCCATCGTCGCGCTGAGCGGCGGCAATCGCCAGAAGCTCGTCGTCGGCCGCTGGCTCTTCGGCCGCCAGCCCAAGGTGCTGCTGCTCTCCCAGCCGACGCAGGGAGTCGATGTCGGCGCGCGGGCCGACATCGCGCGCGCGTTGCGGCGGCTGACCGGCGAGGGCGTGACGGTGCTGGTCGCGTCGTCCGAATCCGACGAGATCGAGCTGCTCTGCGACCGCGCCTTCGTCTGCGAGGGCGCTCCGTGGCAGGCGCTGGAGCGGAGCGCGGACTGGAGCGAGCGTCTGCTCGAGGCCCTCATCCGACGGGCTGCATGAGGGCGCGGAAGATCATTCCGGGTGCCGTGACATGACGACGACAGAACTCGCCAGGAGAGTCCAGTTCGCGCTGGCCCGGAACGGGACTCTGGTCGGACTCGTCATCCTGATCGTCTTCTTCAACTTCGCGAACGAGCATTTCCTGACCCTTGCGAACGCGCGCAACGTGGGCGAGGCGGTCTCCGCGCTGGGCGTCGTGTCGATCCCGCTTGCGCTGCTGGTCATCTGCGGCGCGGTCGATCTGTCGGTCGGCTCCATCGCGAGCTTCGCGGGCATCATCGGCGCGCTCATCATGCGCGATACCGGCTCGACCGTGGGCGGCATCGCGGCAGGGTTGGGCGTGGGGCTTGCCGCCGGCGTGATCAACGGCATCCTCGTGAGCTATCTGCGGCTCAACTCGATCGTCGTGACGCTGGGCGCGCTCTCCGTGTGGGGCGGGCTCGCGCTCTACGTCACCGGCGGGCGAACCGTGGCCGGGCTGCCCGACGCCTTCATCGACCTCGGCCTGATCCGGGTCGGTGGCATTCCGCTCGAAATCTTCATCCTGGCCGCGGCGATCATCTATGGGGTTCTCGTGCTCGAGCGGCTGCCCTATGGCCGGCGGCTCAAGGCCGTTGGCGGCAACCAGCGGGTGGCCTTCCTCATGGGCGTGCCGGTTCAGCGGGTGCAGTTCCTGATGTTCGTCCAGGTCGGTATCGCCTCGGGCCTCGCCGGCCTGATGCTCGCCTCCAAACTTGCCGCCGCGACGCCGATCACGGGTCAGGGTCTGGAGATCAACGCGCTTACCGTGGTGCTGCTCGGCGGCGTGGCCTTCGCCGGCGGCATCGGCCGCATCTCGGGCGTGGTCGCCGGCCTCTTCTTCGTGGGCGTGCTGCGCAACGGGCTGGTCGTCACCGACACATCGCAATTTCTGCAGCAGGTGCTCATCGGCGTGACGCTCATCGCCGCGGTCGCTATCGACGACACCTTCCGGCAGACGCTGTTCGGAACGTCCGGCGCCGCCAGGAAGCCGCGGGGAGGAAGGCGCAGGAGGCGAGACAGGGGCCGCTCGTCCAAGCCGCCCGACTAGGTACGGAGCGCCAGCGGCTATCCGTCTTGCATGGATACGCCCTGACGCGCACGGCACGTTCTGGCGCACCGCGACTCCCCGAACCATGGTGCGGTGCAGCGGGGCCGGCACCTGCGCGATCATCGCGCCATGTGGCGGACGGAAGGATGCGCGCGTCCGGGCGGCCCGGAGCGCGCGCGGTCGAAGGAGACGGGAGGGGGAAATTGTCGCCCGGCAGGCTCTCGCGCGGCCTGGGGCGGCGCTGCCGGCGCCATGCGCGTCGCTCGCTCTCCGTTCACGGGCCTCCTTGGGGTCAGAGTGAGCCGCTATGGGCCGGAATGAGCCATTTTGGACCGTCTCCCTTGGGCCACTTTGGACCACTATGTGCCATTATGTGCCACTATGGACCGGAATAGGCCGGTATAGGCCGCCTTAAATTGAAGTTTCCGGGTCATCGCGTCGGGCAGGCCGGGCGCGAGGCTACTCTTGGGCGCGCGGCTCCCGGTTTCGCGCAAGGGACCCCGAAGCGCATCCGTCCAAGACGGATGCGCTCTAAAAATGGGTGTAGCCGGCGCGGTGGAGCGCGAGCGGCTCGCCGTCGGCTCCCAGGATCGTGGCGCCTGCGCCGGGCTCGACGATCCCGATGCGGGTCAGCGGCAGGTCGAGGCGCTGGCCCAGGGCCTCGATGACAGCGCGCGCTGACGGCGCCGCGCAGAAGAGCAGCTCGTAGTCGTCGCCGCCGCTCACGAGGTCGGCGACCGCCGCCTCCCCCGCAGCCAGCGCGCGCCGCGCGGGTTCCGAGAACGGCACGGCGCCGGCCGTGACGCGTGCCGCGACTCCTGATTCTTCACAGATGTGCCCGAGGTCCGCGACGAGACCGTCGGAGACGTCGATGGCGCAGGTGGCAATGCCGATGAGCGCGGCACCCAGCGCGAGCCGGGGCTCGGGCAGGCGGAAGCGCGCTGCAAGCGCCGCGCGGTCCTCCGCCGCGAGCGCGGGGAGGTCGCCCTGCACCGCCCGCAGACCCAGCGCCGCATCGCCGATGGTGCCCGAGACATAGATGTCGTCGCCTTCGCCCGCGCCCGCGCGGGTGAGGCAGGCCTCACCCGCCACCCAGCCGAAGGCGGTGAGCGAGAGCACCGCAGGTCCCCGCGCCGCCACCGTGTCGCCGCCCACCAGCGCGACGCCGAACGCCTCCTGGTCTCGCGCGAGCCCTGCCGCAAACGCCTGCACCCAGGCATCGTCCGCATCCTCCGGCAGCGCGAGGCCGAGCGCGTAGGAGCTGGCCTCCGCGCCCATGGCGGCGAGGTCCGAGAGGTTCACGCGCAGCAGCCGGCGGGCGACAGTCGCGGGGTCCTCGCCCTCCGGGTAGTGGACGCCCGCCACCATCACGTCCTTGGTGACGACGAGGGAGGCGCCTGCGGGCGGAGTCAGCAGCGCGCCGTCGTTGCCGAGCGCGAAGGCGCCGGGGGCGGCGCGGCTCAGCGGCCGGAAGACGCGCTCGATAAGGTCGAACTCACCGCTCTTGCGCCGGCCGACCATGGTCCGCTCCGTCCGCCATCTCCGCCGCGCGAAGCCGCCGCGCGAGGCTGTCCAGCGCGCCGTTGACGAAGGCCGGCTCCCGCTCGGAGTAGAAGGCGCGCGCAAGCTCGACGTACTCGTTGATGACCACGCGGGCCGGCACGTCGGGGCAGGTCGCAAGCTCGCAGGTGGCCGCGCGCAGGAGCGCACGCACGACGGCGCCGAGACGCTCCAGACTCCAGCGCTCGGCCAGCGTCGCCGTCACCAGGGCGTCGAACTCGCCGGCCCGCGCCGAAGCCTCCCGCACGACGCGCTCGAAGTGGCGGCGGTGGGGGGCCGCATAGCGCTCGCCGTCGATCTCGTGGCCCGCGCGGTGGCTCAGGAACTCCTCGATCACCGCGTCCGCCGACTGGCCCGACAGCTCGATCTGGTAGAGGGCCTGCACGCAGGCAAGGCGTGCGCTGCTCCGCCCCTGGCCGCGTGGCGCCTGCGCCCGAGCGGTGCCCGGCGCGGCTGTCATCCTGCCTAGCCCCGTGCCGGCGCGCCGAGGGCGGCGCGGATCGCCATCATCGCGAGGCACGCCCTGGCGGCGTCGGCGCCCTTGTTGCGACGCTCCAGCGCCGCCCGCTCCCACGCCTGCTCGCGGTTCTCGGCGGTCACCACGCCGAAGCCGAGGGCCGCGCGGTGACGCTCAGCCAGCATGGCGAGCCCGCGCGCGCTCTCGCCGCACACGTGATCGTAGTGGCTGGTCTCGCCCCGGATCACGCAGCCGAGCGCGACGAAGCCGTCGTAGCGTCCGCTGTCGATCGCCATGGCGAGCGCCGCCGGCAGCTCGAAGGCGCCGGGCACGCTGATCCGCTCGTGTTCCACGCCGGCCGCGTCGAGGGCGCCTGCCGCGCCTGCCACGAGCTGATCGGCGATGTCCTCGTAGAAGCGCGCCTCGAGGATGAGAACCCGCTGCCCCTCAGCCATCGGAGCTCGCCATCCATGCGCGCCGCGCCCCGTCCGAGATCGGGCGCTCGTCGACCACCCGGAGCCCGTAGCCGTCGAGCCCGACGATGGTCCAATGCGTGTTGTGAAGCAGGATCATGTCGCGTACGCCGAGGTCGAGCAGGATCTGCGCGGCGACGCCATAGTCCCGGAGTCCCTCGGAGTCCTCCTGCTGGCCGTCCGGCTCCACCGGCTCCGAGAGCCGCACGGGGAAGGGCTCGCGGATCACCACGACGACGCCGCGGCCGAGCTCGCCGATCATGCGGAGCGCAGCCTGCAGCTTGCCGGTGTTCTCGCTCGAGGTGTCGGCGAGCCCGTCGTCCAGGATATTGAAGGCATGGGCGCGCACGGGCACCGGCTCGTTGTCCCACACGTCGCCCTTCACCAGCGCGATGTGCTCGGCCTTCTGCACCGTGTCGGCATAGACGTACATGCGGAAGGCGCCGCCGTGGTGGGAACTGAAGGTGGTCTCCCGAACCCTGCGGATGATGCTGTCGTGGCGCAGCCGGTAGGCGATCAGGTCGGCGATGGTCGCGATCCTGACGTTGTGGCGCTGGGAGAAGGCCTCGAGGTCCGGCATCCGCGCCATGCTCCCGTCGTCGTTCATGATCTCGCAGATCACGGCAGACGGGTTGAGGCCGGCCAGACGGGCGAGGTCCACGCTCGCCTCGGTGTGCCCGGTCCGCACCAGCACGCCGCCGTCGCGGGCGACGAGGGGGAAGACATGGCCCGGCGAGGTCAGATCGTCCGGTCCGCAGCGCGGGTCGATGGCGACCGAGATCGTACGCGCGCGGTCGGAGGCCGAGATGCCGGTGGTGATCCCCTCGCGCGCCTCGATGGAGACGGTGAACGCCGTGTCGTGGCGGGATTCGTTGCGCTTGGGCATCAGCTCGAGCCCGAGATCGCGCACCCGGTCGCTGCCCAGCGTGAGGCAGATCAGCCCGCGGCCGAAGCGGGCCATGAAGTTGATGGCCTCGGGCGTCGCCATCTGGGCCGGGATGACCAGATCGCCCTCGTTCTCCCGTTCCTCGTCGTCGGCGAGGATGACCATTCGCCCGTTGCGAAACTCCTCGACCGTCTCCTCGACGGACATGAGCTTGCAGGACGACGCGGCGCGCGACATCTCGACCTTTCAGCGCTCGGAGTGAAGGCGCGCAAGGTAGCGCGCGATCAGGTCCACCTCAAGGTTGAGCCGGCGGCCGGCGGTGCAGCCCTGGAAGGTGGTCTGAGCCAGCGTGTGGGGGATCAGGTTGACCCCGAACGTGTCGCCGTCGACCTCGTTCACCGTGAGCGACACGCCGTCGAGCGCGACGGAGCCCTTGGACGCCACGAAAGGCGAGAGACCCGCCGGGCAGTGGATGGTGAGGCGGAGCGACTCGCCCTCCGGCTCCGCCGCCTCCACTGCCGCGACGCCATCGATGTGGCCGGTCACCAGGTGCCCGCCGAGCTCGTCGCCCAGCGCGAGGGCGCGCTCCAGGTTGACGCCTGAGCCCTCGCGCCACTCGCTGAGCGTGGTCCGGTCCGCCGTCTCGCGCGAGACGTCGACCGCGAACCAGCCTTCCCCTTTGTCGACCACCGTGAGGCAGGGGCCCGAGCAGGCGATGGAGGCGCCGAGCGCGATCGTGCCGGTGTCGTAGGCGGTGGCGATCTCCAGCCTGAGCCCGCCTGCGGGGGCGTCGGCCATCGCGCGAACGCTGCCCACGTCGGTGACGATCCCGGAGAACATCGCGCGCCTCTCAGCCTGCCGCCGCCAGGGTGTCCAGCACGTCTTCGCCCACCGGCGTCGAGGCGATGCGGACGAAGCGCGGCATGTCGCCGGCACGGTCGACGCCTAGCGCCGCCAGCGCCGGCACGCCGTCGCCGCCGATGGCGCCGGGCGCGTGGAACCACTCGATGCGATCCACCAGCCCGGCTTGCAGCAGGGAGGCTCCAAGCCGGCCGCCGCCTTCCACCAGCACGCGGGTGAGGCCGCGCGCAGCCAGCGCTTCGAGCGCCGCCGCGAGCACCGGGCGGCCGCCCTCCTCCGCCGGGACCCGGATGACCTCGACGCCCGCCTCGCGCCATGCCGCATGGCGCCCGTCGCGGCCCAGCGCCTCGGTCGAGACGATCCACGTCGGCTGCTCGGCAGCGCCGGCGACGAGGGCATGCCCCGCCGGCAGGCGGGCGCCGCCGTCGATCACGATGCGGACCGGGCTCGCGGGCTCCAGGCCCGGCAGCCGGCAGGTGAGCGCCGGGTCGTCGGCCACGGCGCTCGCCGCCCCCACCATCACGGCATCGTGGCGTGCCCTCAGCAGGTGCGCGCGGGCGCGGGCCGGCGCGCCGGTGATCCAGCGGCTGTCGCCCGTGTGCGTCGCGATGCGGCCATCCAACGTGCTCGCGAGCTTGAGCGTCACCAGGGGCCGGCCGTGCTCGACGCGCATGAGGAAGCCTGCGTTGAGCGCGCGCGCCTCCTCCTCCATGCAGCCCGGCGTGACGTCGATGCCCGCCGCCTCCAGCAAGGCGTTGCCGCGGCCCGCCACACGCGGGTCCGGGTCTTCCAGGGCGACCACGGCGCGCGCGATGCCCGCCTGCACCAGCGCGTCGGCGCAGGGGCCGGTTTGGCCGTGGTGGGCGCAGGGCTCCAGGGTGGCATAGCAGGTGGCGCCCCGCGCGGCGTTGCCAGCACGGGCCAGCGCCTCGGTCTCGGCATGAGGCCTGCCGCCCGGCTGGGTCCAGCCGCGCCCGACGATGCGCCCGTCGCGCACGAGCACGCAGCCCACCGCCGGGTTGGGCCACGCGCTGCCGAGGCCGCGCTCGGCCAGCGCCAGCGCCAGTGCCATAAAGCGGCGGTCGAGCGCCGGATCGGCCGCCGCCACGCGCTAATCCTGCCCGTCGGCGAGCCCGCCGATGAACTCCTCGAAGTCCTTCTTCTCGCCGAAATTCCTGTAGACCGAGGCAAAGCGGACGTAGGCGACCTGGTCGAGGCCGGAGAGCGTCTCCATCACCATCTCGCCGATGACGCTCGACGGGATCTCGGTCTCGCCCAGGCTCTCCAGCCGGCGCACGATGGCGGTCACGATCTGATCGATCCGCTCGGGCGCGACCGGCCGCTTGCGCAGCGCGATCTCCATCGAGCGCAGCATCTTGTCGCGCTCAAAGGGGACCCGCTGGCCGTTGCTCTTGACCACCGAAAGCTCGCGAAGCTGGATCCGCTCGAAGGTGGTGAAGCGTCCCTTGCACGTCGGGCACTGTCGGCGGCGGCGGGTGGCGGTGTTGTCCTCCGTCGGCCGCGAATCCTTTACCTGCGTGTCTTCGTTGCCGCAGAAGGGACAGCGCACGGCGAGCCTCCTCTCAGGGTTGGCCGGGGTAGACCGGGAATGCGGCGCAGAGCGCGCGGACCTCCTCGCGGACCTCCGCTGCGCGGGTCTCGCTGCTGCCCTCCGCATCGGCCTCGCGATCGAGCAGGTCGGCGATCCAGTTCGCGATCCGCTCGAACTCCGCCGTGCCGAAGCCGCGGCTCGTCGCCGCCGGCGAGCCGAGCCTGATGCCCGACGTGATCCACGGCTTCTGGGGATCGAACGGGACGCCGTTCTTGTTGCAGGTGATCCCGGCGTGCTCCAGAACGGCCTCCGCCAGCTTGCCGGTGAGCCCCTTGGCACGGAGGTCGACGAGCAGCAGGTGGGTGTCGGTCCCGCCGGAGACGATGTCGTAGCCCCGCTCGATCAGCGTGCCGGCCAGCGCCTGGGCGTTGGCGACGACTTGCTCCGCGTAGCCCTTGAACGCGGGCGTCATCGCCTCGCCTAGCGCCACCGCCTTGGCCGCGATGACGTGCTCCAGCGGCCCGCCCTGCAGGCCGGGGAAGACGGCCGAGTTGATGCGCTTCGCCAGCGCCTCGTCGTCGGTCAGGATCATGCCGCCGCGCGGGCCGCGCAGGGTCTTGTGGGTGGTGGTCGTGACGATATGGGCATGCGGGAAGGGGTTGGGATGGATTCCGGCCGCAACTAGGCCCGCGAAATGGGCCATGTCGACCATGAAGACCGCGTCGATCGAATCGGCGATCCGGCGGAAGCGCGCGAAGTCGATGATGCGCGGATAGGCGGAGCCGCCCGCCAGGATCAGCTTGGGCTTCTCGGCTTGCGCGAGCGCCTCGACCTCGTCGAAGTCGATCCGCCCGTCCTGGCGACGGACGCCGTACTGGATCGCCCGGAACCACTTGCCGGACAGGTTGGGCGGCGCGCCGTGGGTGAGGTGCCCGCCGGCCGCGAGCGAGAGGCCGAGGAAGGCGTCGCCCGGCTCCAGCGTGGCCAGGAACGCCGCCTGGTTGGCCTGGGCGCCGGAATGCGGCTGCACGTTGGCGAAGCCGCAGCCGAAGAGCGCGATGGCCCGCTCGATCGCGAGGCTCTCTGAGATATCGACGTTCTCGCAGCCGCCGTAGTAGCGCCGGCCGGGATAGCCCTCGGCGTACTTGTTGGTGAGCACCGAGCCCTGCGCCTCCAGCACGGCGCGGCTCACGATGTTCTCGGACGCGATCAGCTCGATGGTCGTCTGCAGGCGTTCGACCTCGCCGGTCACCGCCGCGTGCACCGCCGGATCGGCCTCCTGCAGCGAGCTGGTGAAGAACGAGGTTCCGGCCCCGCCCTCGGGGCGCGTGGATGCAGCCAAGGTCGTTTCCCTTTCCTCGCTGGTCAGGAGAGCTTGGCCACGCGCCTGCCGTGGCGGCCGCCCTCGAAGGCCGTGTCCAGGAACACCTGCAGGCAGCGGCGCGCGGTCTCCTCCGTCACGCGGCGCGCACCCAGCGCCAGCACGTTGGCGTCGTTGTGGGCGCGCGCGAGCCGCGCTTCCTCCTCGTCGTGGCAGAGCGCGCCGCGCACCGCGCGGCTGCGATTGACTGCAATGCTCATGCCGATGCCGCTCCCGCAAATGAGCACGCCCCGGTCGGCGCGCCCGCTCTCGATCTCGCTCGCCAGCGCCTGCGCGTAGTCGGGATAGTCAACCGGGCCGTCACCGCTCGGGCCGAGGTCGATCACCTCGCGTCCCGCCGCTTCGAGCGCCGCGCGCAGGACCGCCTTGAGGCCGACTCCCGCGTGGTCGGAGGCGATGGCGAATCGGTTGTCTGACATGGCCACTCCTCGCGCGGCCGGTGGCGGCCCTGTATACGCCCATGCCCGAGATTGGGGCAACACTTAGTGCGTGCCCCTATCCTTGGGGTGCCTTCAGGCAGGACCGGCCCGTCGTCAGGAGGTGTCCGGCGTGGAGAGCGACGCCTGATCGCCGGGGTGATCCTCGGGCCGCATGAAGCGCCGGGCGGCGCCGGCGAGGATGCCGCCCCGCGCCTTTACCGCACTGTCGGGCAGCTTCCTGAGCGGCGTGTAGCGCGGCATGTGGTGGTCCTTGTAGGGGTCGTTGCGGGCCGCGTTGTAGCAGCAGAGCAGCACGTTGCGGCTCTGCTTCGAGGTGTTCTTTGATGAGCCGTGCAGCGTGTTGCAGTGGAGAAAGAGCGCATCGCCGGCGGCCATCTCGCAAACGACAACCTCCAGCCGCTCGACGGTGTGGGCGACCCGCTCCGGCTCGGCGGTGAGCTGACCCCCCACCAGCTCGTGGTCGAGCCGGCCCATGCGGGCGGATCCCCGGATGACCCGGAGGCACCCGTTCTCCTCCGTCGCCGGATCGATGGCGATAAAGACGCTCAGCATGTCGGGGAAGAGGTTGCCGTTGAAGTACCAGTAGCCGTAGTCCTGATGCCAGTTCCAGGCGCCGCCGGTCTCGGGCGCCTTGAGCGTCAGCTTCGAGTGGTAGTGGTAGACCTCGCCGCCCAGCAGCCGCTCGGCGCCGCCCGCGACACGCTCGCAGCGCGCGATGGCGCCGAAGAGGTCGTCGCCGGGGTCGGTCCACAGCACCGTCGTGGTGACGCTGCCGTCGCCGTCCCGCATTGCCATGGTGTTGCGCCGGTCGCGGAGGCCCTCGTCGCTCGCCAGCGCGCGGCGCATGAGCGCGACTTCCTCGGCATCTAAGAGCGCCGGCTTGAGCAGGTAGCCGTCCCGCTGGAAGCGGGCCACCTCGTCGGCGCCCGGGCGGCGGTCGTCCATCGTCTCCCCCTCGGCTCTCTATAGGCCGGGCGTGAGGAGGCGGGCAACTCTCTCGCCGCACCCTCCGGCGGGACTCCCGTCCTTATGAGTCGGCGCCTGCGCCCGCTACAATGGGCACGACCAGCGCGCGGAGGAAGCCCATGGACGTCGTTACCATGAACATCGTCGAATCGACGATGCTCTCCATCTGCCGGGAGATGGGGATCACCATGATGAAGACGTCCTATTCGACGATCTTCAACGAATCCCTCGACTTCAGCTGCGCCATCGCCGACGCCAACGGCGACATGATCGCGGTCGCCGACTACTGCCCGGCGCAAATCGGCGGCATGTCGCTCCTCATCAAGACCTGCATCCGCGAGATGGCGGACGAGCCGGTGCACGAGGGCGACGTCATCCTGCACAACGACCCCTACCGGGGCGGGCTGCACACGCCGGAGCACACCTTCTTCACGCCCTTCTTCGTGGACGGCGCGTTCATGGGCTATGCCGTGGCGATCGGCCACGTCGCCGAGGTGGGCGGCATGGTGCCGGGCGGCTTCGCCAGCGAGGCGACGGAGATCTTCCACGAGGGCCTGCGCGTGCCCCCGGTCAAGATCAAGAAGCAGGGCAAGGACGTGGACGAGGTGTGGAAGCTCCTGCTCGCGAACGTCCGCACCCCCCGTTACAACTACGGCGACTACCGCTCCATGATCAGTGCCTGCGAACTTGGCGCGGAGCGCATGGCCGGGCTCATCAGGAAGTACGGCGTCGCGCTCTTCCAGCAGACCATCGCCGACCTCATGGACTATTCCGAGGCCCGTATGCGGGCGGAGATCGCGGCGATCCCCGACGGCACCTACGCCTTCGAGGACTACATGGAAGACGACGGGATCGACCCGACGCCCTATCGCATCGCCGTCGACATGGTGGTGCAGGGCGACGAGATCGTCGCCGACTTCGGCCGCTCGGACGGGCAGGCCAAGGGCGCGATCAACGCCACCCTCGGCGTCACCTGCTCCGCCACCTACAACGCCATGCTGCACCTGACCGACCCGTCGATCCCGCGCAATGCCGGTTGCTACCGGCCGATCCGCGTGCTGGCGCGGCCGGCGACGGTGGTGAACGTGGACTTCCCGGCCCCGGAGGTGGGCGGCAACACGGAGACCCACGTGCGCATCTGCTACACGGTGATCGCTGCGATGTCCCGCTGCCTGCCGGAGCGCGCGTTCGCGACCGACGCCGGCACCCACGGCAACTTCCTCTTCGGCGGGCACGACCCGGAGAACGACGAGTTCTACGTGTGCTACGACTTCATGGTTGCGGGCTGGGGCGGGCGCCCTTTCGCCGACGGCAACAACACCTGCAACTGCATCAACGGCAACTGCCGCACCGTCCCGGTCGAGGTCTACGAGAGCCGCTACCCCTGGATCGTCGAGACGCTCTCGCTCACCGAGGATTCTGGCGGCGCCGGCAAGTACCGGGGCGGGCTCGGCTCGACCAAGACGCTGGAGTGCACGGCCGACGAGATCATCATCAGCTACATGGCCGACCGGCACCGGAAGGCCCCGTGGGGCCTGCTTGGCGGCGACGCCGGGGGATCGGCCGCGCTCCTCGTCAAGAAGGCGAACGAGAACGAGTGGAAGGACGTCTGCGAGGGCTACGACAAGGTGTCGCCCAGCAAGTTCGGCAACGTCTCCATCCGCCGGGGCGACCGGGTCTGCCTCATGTCGGGCGGGGGCGGCGGCTACGGCCCGGTGGCCGAACGCGAGCGCGAGCTGGTGGACGAGGACGTGGCCGAGGGCTTCGTCTCGGCAGGCGCCGCAGCCGAGCGCTACGGCCGCGCCGCGCAGGCCGCGGAGTAGCGGGGTCAACCTCCCGGCTCGGGCCTGGGCCGCCGGCGGGTCGCGGCCTCGACGTCCTCAGGCGTCCAGCGCCGCCCGTCGCGGGTGAGGAAGCCGCGGGCGTTGAGGTGCCGGGCCAGCGCGTCCGCATCGCGCGCGCCGCGCGAGCGCGCGAAGGCAAGCTCCGCCCGGATGCGCTCAGCGAAGTAGTCGCTCTTCTTCCCCGTGCTCACGCCTCAATCCCTCCGCGACCAGGGGCCTCGGGGGCGCCGGCCCCAAGGGCCGCGTGCGCCGCCGCGATCCTGCGGATCGCCGCCGTTGGGTCGCGCAGCGGGCGGTTCCTCCCAGGGCGCATCGCCGTCGGCCTCGGGATCAGGGACCTCATCGATGGGCGGCTCCTCCCACGGTCCCATTCCGGGGGTCTCGGCCTCGGGCGGCGGCTGGTAGGGCGTGCGCCGGCGGGAGCGGACGAGACCGCGGTCGAAGAGCGGCACGCCGCGCTTCTTGAGCGGCACCACCAGCAGCGCGCCTGCAGCGAAGCCGCCGATGTGGGCGTACCACGCGACCCCGCCGCCGGCCGGGCCTGCGGTGAGCGCGTTGATCACCTGATAGCCGATCCAGACCCCGAGCACGGCCCAGGCGGGGAAGCGGATCGGCATGAAGAAGACGAGGATCCAGACTCCCCGCCTCGGGTGCAGCACGAAGTAGGCGCCGAGCACGCCCGAGACCGCGCCGCTCGCGCCGATGGTGGGGATCTGCGAGGCGGGCTCGACGGCGGCGTGAGTCAGCCCAGCCACCGCGCCGCACAGCAGGTAGAAGATCGCGAAGCGCCAGTGGCCCATCGCGTCTTCGACGTTGTCCCCGAAAATCCAGAGATACATCATGTTCCCGAACAGGTGCCAGAAGCCCCCGTGCAGGAACATCGACGTGACGATGGTGAGCCAAGGCGTCACGGTCACCATGTCGGGCTCGCGCCGCAGTTCGCCCAGCACCGTCACCGGGATCATGCCGAGGCGGAAGATCAGCTCGGAATCGAACTGATCGCCGCCGATGGCCTGGACGATCCAGACGATGGTGCAGGCGGCGATCAGCGCCACCGTCACGAACTGGAAGCCGATCCGGTGAAGTGGATTGTCGTCCCTGAGCGGCAGGAACATGCGTCAATCCCGTCTGCGCGGCCGGCGCCGGCCGCCTATTCGTCGAGCTTCGCCCGCAACGCCGCGTTGACCGCCTTCGGGTTGGCCTTGCCGCCGGACGCCTTCATCACCTGGCCGACGAACCAGCCCATGAGCTTCGTCTTGCCGCCGCGGTAGTCCACCACCTTGTCGGGGTTCCCGGCGACGACCTGCTCCACCAGCGCCTCGATGGCGCCGGTGTCGCTCACCTGGCGGAGCCCCTTCTCCTCGATAATGGTGTCGACGTCCTTCCCCGTCGAGACCATGGCCTCGAACACGTCCTTGGCCGCGCGGTTGGAGACGGTGCCGTCCGCCACCCGGTCGATCAGCGCCCCGAGGGCCGCGGCGGAGACCGGGCTCTGCCCGATCCCGATGCCGGCCCGGTTGAGCGCGCCGAAGAGCGTGCCCGTGACCCAGTTGGCGGCCTGCTTGCCGTCGCGCTTGCCGTTGCCCCCTGCGGCCACCGCCTCGAAGTATTCCGCGATCTCGCGCTCCGCCACCAGCACGCCGGCGTCGTAGGCGGAAAGGCCGTAGTCCGCCACGAACCGCGCCTTCCTCGCGTCGGGCAGCTCGGGCAGAGCCGCGCGCTGTTCGTCCACCCAGGCGGGGTCGAGGGTGAGCGGCAGCAGGTCGGGATCGGGGAAGTAGCGGTAGTCGTGGGCCTCCTCCTTGGACCGCATGGAGCGTGTCTCGCCGCGCTCGGGATCGAACAGGCGGGTCTCCAGCTCGATGACGCCGCCCCCTTCCAGGACGGCGACCTGGCGCTGTGCCTCGATCTCGATCGCCCTCATGACGAAGCGGACGGAGTTGAGGTTCTTGACCTCGCAGCGCGTGCCCAGCGCCTCGCCCGGCCGGCGCACCGAGACGTTGACGTCGGCCCGCAGCGAGCCCTGCTCCATGTTGCCGTCGCAGGTGCCGATGTAGCGCAGGATCGAGCGCAGCTTGCGCAGGTAAAGGCCGGCCTCGTCGGGGCTCCTGATGTCGGGCTCGGAGACGATCTCCATCAGCGCGACACCGGCGCGGTTGAGGTCCACGCAGGTGGCGTCCGCGCGGCGGTCGTGGATGCTCTTTCCCGCGTCCATCTCCAGGTGCAGCCGGGTGATGCCGATGGTCCGCTGCGCGCCGTCCTCGAGGTCGAGCACGACCCGGCCCTCGCCCACGATGGGACGCGAGTACTGGGAGATCTGATAGCCGGGCGGCAGGTCGGGGTAGAAATAGTTCTTGCGGTCGAACACCGAGGTCAGGTTGATCTCGGCTTCCAGCGCAAGCCCGGTGCGCACGGCCTGGGTCACGCAGTGGCGGTTGATCACCGGCAGCATGCCGGGCATCGCGGCATCGACGAGCGAGACCTGGCTGTTGGGCTCGGCGCCGAAGGCGGTGGGCGCCGACGAGAAGAGCTTGGCCTCCGAGATGACCTGGGCGTGGACCTCGAGTCCAACAGCGATCTCCCAGTCGCCGCTTTGGCCCGCGATCCGGTAGCCGCCTGCGCTCATACCGCTCCTCCAGCCCCGTGCACAGGCGGGCGATGGCTGAAACCGGCAGCGCCTTCCAGCACCCCTGCCGCGCGGAAGAGCGTCGGCTCGTCGAAGGGCCGCGCGATCAGGTGGAGCCCAAGCGGCAGCCCGTCGCCCGTGAGCCCCGCCGGGACCGAGATCGCAGGCAGGCCCGCGAGGCTCGCCGGCACCGTGAACACGTCGTTCAGGTACATGGCGATGGGGTCGTCCATCTTCTCGCCGATGGCGAAGGCCGCGAACGGCGCTGTCGGCGTCAGCACCGCGTCCACGCTCTCGAACGCGGTCTCGAAGTCGCGCGCGATGAGGGTCCGCACCTTCTGCGCCTTCAGGTAGTAGGCGTCGTAGTAGCCGGCGGAGAGAACGTAGGTGCCGATGAGGATGCGCCGCTTGACCTCGCGGCCGAAGCCAGCCGCCCGCGTCCTCGCGTACATCTCGGTCGGATCGTCCCCCTCCACGCGCAGCCCGTAGCGGACGCCGTCGTAGCGCGCGAGGTTGGAGGACGCCTCCGCCGGCGCCACGATGTAATAGGTGGGCAGCGCGTACTTCGTGAGCGGCAGCGAGATGTCGATGACCGTGGCACCCGCGTCACGGAACCAGCGCACGCCCTCTTCCCAGAGCGCCTCGATCTCCGCCGGCATACCCTCCATCCGATACTCCGCCGGCACGCCGATGGTGAGGTCGCGCACGTCGCCCGTGAGGCTCGCGGCATAGTCGGGCACCGGGCGGTCGATGGAGGTCGAGTCCCTGGGGTCGTGGCCCGCCATCGCCTGCAGCATCAGCGCCGCATCCTCGACCGTCCGCGTGAGCGGCCCCGCCTGGTCGAGCGAGGAGGCGAAGGCGATCATCCCCCAGCGCGAGCAGCGGCCGTAGGTCGGCTTCATGCCGACGATGCCGCAGAAGGCCCCCGGCTGGCGGATCGAGCCGCCGGTATCAGTCCCGGTGGCACCCAGGGCGAGCCCCGCGGCCACCGCCGCCGCCGAGCCGCCGGAGCTGCCGCCCGGCACCAGCGACTTGTCGTCGCCCTCGCGCCGCCAGGGGTTGATCACCGGGCCGTCGGCGCTGGTCACGTTGGCGGAGCCCATGGCGAACTCGTCCATGTTGGTCTTGCCCAGCATGAGCGCGCCCGCGGCCCACAGGTTGGCGGTGACGGTGGATTCGTAGGGAGGCTCGAAGCCGTCGAGGATCCTGGAGCAGGCCTGGCTGCGGACGCCCCGCGTGCAGAACAGGTCCTTGATGGCGAGGGGGATGCCCTCGAGCAGCCGCCCGTCGCCCGCCGCGATGCGCCGATCGGCAGCATCCGCCCCGGCGCGCGCCTGGTCGAACGTCTCGGCGACGAAGGCGTTGAGGTCGCGGCCGCCTTCGATCGCCGCGATGTGCGCGTCCACCAGCTCGCGCGCGGAGTAGTCGCGCGCGGCGAGCCCTGCGCGCGCCGTGGCGATGGTGAGCCGGGTGAGATCGCTCACTCGACCACCCTGGGCACGACGAAGAAGCCGTCCTCGGCCTCCGGCGCGTTGGCGAGCAGGTCGTCGGTCGGCGCACCGGCCTCCGCGCTGTCGTCGCGCTGCGGCAGCGTCGCGGCGATGGCGCCGGTCATCGGCTCCACGCCCTCGGTATCGACCTCGCCCAGTTGCTCGACCCAGGCGAGTATGCCGTTCAGCTCCTCCGCCATCGGCTCCAGCGCGTCGTCCTCCATGGCGATGCGCGAGAGCCGGGCGATCCGCACCACGGTGTCCTTGTCGATGGTCATGATGCGGCGAGTCCCGTCGAGTCGCTCCAGCGGGCGAGCACGTCGGGCGCGGCCTGGTACTCCACGGACGGGCGCGGCGGCGGAGGCTCGCCGTCGATCCAGCCAGGGAAGAGAATCTCGTAGGCCGGCGTCGGCGTGTCGTGCCGGCGCAGCATCTGCCGCGCCTTGATCTGGGGATGCTCCGGCACGTCCTTGAGCCGATGCACCGGCTCGTAGCAGCAGTCGACGCCTTCCATCATCCGGTTCATGTCGGCGAGCGTGTGCGCGCGGACGAAGGCGGCGACCTCGCCGATCAGCGCCTCCTGAGGCCGGGGCTCCCACTGGCGCGCGATCCACTCGGGCCGGCCGCAGGCGGTGCAGAAGTTGGCCCAGAACTTGTCCTCGAGCGCGCCGAGCGTGATGAAGCGGTCGTCGCTCGTCTCGTAGATGTTGTAGAAGGCCGCGCCCCCGTTCGGGAACTGCGCCGCGCGCTGGGCGTCCCACTCCTTGTGGAAGAGACCGTTCAGCGCCCACACCTGCCAGGGCAATACGGTCTCGGCGATACTGACGTCGATGGTGGCGCCCCGCCCCTCATCGTTGCGGCTGCGGCCCAGGAGCCCGCCCATGATGCTGAGCGCGGCCTGCATGCCGGACGCGAAGTCGGCGGTCGGCGGGAAGGAGACCACCGGCCGCTCGGGCACGCCGGAGCGCTCCAGCCCGCCCATCAGGCCCATGTAATTGATGTCGTGCCCGCCCCGAAGCCGGTAGGGCCCCTCCAGCCCCCAGCCGGAGAGTGAGCACGAGACGATGCCGGGATTCATCTCGTGCAGCGCCGCATGGCCGAAGCCGAGACGGTCGAGCACGCCCGGCCGGTAGGATTCGAGGAAGGCATCCGACTGCTCCACGAGCGCGCGGAAGTCGCGCTTTCCGTCCTCGGACTTGAGGTCGATCTCGACCACCGTCTTGCCGCCGTTCACCATCCGGTACCAGACCGAGACGCCGGACTCGTCCTTCGGTCCCACGCCCCGCATGGGCTCGCCGCCCGGCGGCTCGACCTTGATCACGTCGGCCCCGAGGTCGGCGAGAATGAGCGTCCCGTACGGCCCAGGAATGTACTGGCTGAGGTCGAGGACCCTCAGCCCGGTGAGGAAGGGGATGGGCACCGCGCGAAGTTCAGGCGTTCAGGACGCGTACTCGGGCACGCGGGGGCGCTTGCCGGAGCCGCCGCGCCGGCCGGACCCGCCACCGCCCTTGCGGCCGGGCGCATCGGACGCGGGGAAGCTGAAGGTGAGCTTGCCCTCCTTGAGGCCGACAGCCACGCGTCCGCCCTTCGCCAGCTTGCCGAAGAGCAGCTCGTCGGCGAGCGGCTTCTTGATCTCCTCCTGAATCAGCCGGGCGAGCGGCCGGGCGCCGTAGGTGGGATCGTAGCCCTTTTCGGCGAGCCAGGACCGCGCCGCCGCGCTCAGCTCGATCGATACGTTGCGGTCCGCGAGCTGCTCCTCCAGTTGGATGATGAACTTGTCCACCACGCGTGCGATCACCTCCGGCGGGAGCGCGGCGAAGCGGATCACGGCGTCGAGGCGGTTGCGGAACTCCGGCGCGAACATGCGCTTGATCGCCTCATCGTCGTCGCCCTCGCGCTCCGTCCGGGCGAAGCCGATCGGCGGCTTGGCGAGGTCGGCGGCGCCGGCGTTGGTGGTCATGATGAGGATGACGTTGCTGAAATCGACCGTCTTGCCGTTGTGATCGGTAAGCTTCCCGTAGTCCATGATCTGTAGGAGGATGTTGAAGAGGTCGGGATGCGCCTTTTCGATCTCGTCCAGCAGCAGAACCATGTGGGGGTTCTGGTCGGCGGCGTCGGTGAGCAGGCCGCCCTGGTCGAAGCCCACGTAGCCGGGCGGCGCGCCGATCAGCCGCGAGACCGAGTGCCGCTCCATGTACTCGCTCATGTCGAAGCGCACGAGCTCGACGCCCATCACGTGGGCGAGCTGGCGGGCGACTTCCGTCTTGCCGACCCCGGTGGGGCCTGAGAAGAGGTAGCAGCCGACCGGCTTGCCGGGCTCGCGCAGGCCCGCGCGCGCCATCTTGATCGCGGTCGCCACGGCGGCGATCGCCTTGTCCTGGCCGAAGACGACGGTCTTGAGGTCGCGCTCCAGGCTCTCCAGGATGGTCTTGTCGCCGCGGCTCACGTTCTTGGGCGGGATGCGCGCGATCTTCGCCACCACGCCCTCGACGTCCTTCACGCCCACGGTCTTGCGCCGCTTCGATTCCGGCAGCAGACGCTGCGAGGCGCCGACCTCATCGATCACGTCGATGGCCTTGTCGGGGAGTCTCCGGTCCATGATGTAGCGGCTCGCGAGCTCGACGGCGGTGCGGATCGCCTCCGCGGTGTAGCGGACGCCGTGGTGCTCCTCGTAGTAGGGCTTGAGCCCGCGCAGGATCTTGACCGCCTCGTCGACGCTCGGCTCGTTCACGTCGATCTTCTGGAAGCGCCGGACCAGCGCGCGGTCCTTCTCGAAGTAGTTGCGGTATTCCTTGTAAGTGGTCGAGCCTATGCAGCGTAGCGTGCCGCTCTGCAGCGCGGGCTTCAGCAGGTTGGACGCGTCCATCGCGCCGCCGCTCGTGGCGCCGGCGCCGATGACGGTGTGAATCTCGTCGATGAAGAGGATCGCGCCCTCGTGGGCCTCGATCTCGGCGAGCACCGCCTTGATCCGCTCTTCGAAGTCGCCGCGGTAGCGGGTGCCGGCGAGCAGCGCGCCCATGTCGAGCGCGAAGATCACCGCGCCGTCCAGCACCTGCGGCACCTCGCCGTTCTCGATCCGCCGCGCCAGCCCCTCGGCCAGCGCGGTCTTGCCGACGCCGGCATCGCCCACGTAGAGCGGGTTGTTCTTGGTGCGCCGGCAAAGCACCTGGATCGTGCGCTCGACCTCGGCATCGCGGCCGATGAGCGGGTCGATCCGCCCAGCGTTGGCCTTGGCGTTCAGGTTGACGCAGTAGGCCTCTAGCGCCGCCGGGCCTTCCTTGACGACGTTTTCCTCGTGCGCGTCCTCGTCGGCGCCGGAAACGGAGCCGGCCTGCCCCGCCTGGCCCGGCACCTTGGCGATCCTGTGCGAGATGTAATTCACTGCGTCGTAGCGCGACATGTCCTGCTCCTGCAGGAAGTAGACCGCGTGGGATTCGCGCTCGGAGAAGATCGCCACCAGGATGTTGGCGCCGGTGACCTCGGAGCGGCCCGAGGACTGCACGTGCAGCACGGCGCGCTGCACCACCCGCTGGAAGCCGGTGGTGGGCTTGGCCTCGACCGCCTCGTCGGCAGCCAGGCTCTCCAGCTCCTCGTCTATGAAGCTCTCAAGCTCGCGCTCGAGCCGCTCCAGATCGACGCCGCATGCCTTCAGCACGGCGATGGCGTCGGGATCCTCCAGCAGCGCGAGCAGGAGGTGCTCGAGCGTCGCGAACTCGTGCCGCCGCTCGACAGCGAGCGAGAGCGCCCGGTGCAGACTCTTTTCGAGATCGCGCGAGAGCACGGCTACTCCTTTTCCATCGTGCACTGAAGCGGGTGCTCGTTGCGCCGCGCGAAGTCACAGACCTGCTTCACCTTGGTCTCCGCAACTTCGTAGGAATAGACACCGCAGACGCCGACGCCGCGCCGATGCACGTGCAGCATGATCGTGGTCGCGCGTTGCTCGTCCATACCGAAAAAGCGCATCAGCACAATGACCACGAACTCCATCGGCGTGTAGTCGTCGTTCAACAGCAAGACCTTGTACATCGAAGGCTTCTTGGTCTCGCTGCGGGACTTGGTGATGACCGAGGAATCGTCGCCCGGCCGACCCGGTGTCCGTTGATCCGACATTGCTCACTTCATCTGGCGTTCACCAAGCGAAGCATTATCTTGCGTTCGCCGAGCGAACGACGCCCCACGACTGCCGCGCGTGCTGCGCCCACTATAGCATGGAGGCCCGGCGCGCTGGACGGCCCGGCCGGCCGCAGGTTCAGCCGACGATGTCGGTCTCCGCGAAGAAGAAGGCGATCTCGATGGCCGCGTTCTCGGGCGAGTCCGAGCCGTGCACGGAGTTGGCCTCCACGGACTCGCCGAAATCCTTGCGGATGGTGCCGGCATCGGCGTTGGCCGGGTTGGTCGCGCCCATGATCGTGCGGTTGGCCTCGACCGCGTTCTCGCCCTCCAGCACCTGAACCACCACGGGGCCCGAGGTCATGAATGCGCAGAGGTCGTCGTAGAACGCGCGCTCCCTGTGGACCGCGTAGAAGGCGCGGGCCTGTGCGTCCGTCAGCCTGACCCGGCGCTGGGCCACGATGGCCAATCCGGCCTCCTCAAAGCGCTTGTTGATGGCGCCGGTGAGGTTGCGGCGGGTGGCATCGGGCTTGATGATCGAAAGGGTGCGCTGGGTCGCCATGGGTTCTCCCCCGTGCTGTGACGGCTGGCCCTTATAGAGACTGGGCACCCGGCCGGCAACGGCGCTGGCGTGGCGGCGGCAGGCTAGCGGCGCTCCTTGAAGAAGCCTCGGAGAAGCTCGCCGGCGCGGCTCTCCTGTATGCCGCCGATGACCTCGGGCCGGTGGTGGCAGGTGGGCTGGTCGAAGATGCGCGCGCCGTGCTCGACACCGCCGCCCTTGGGGTCGGCCGCGCCGAAGTAGACCCGCCGCAGCCGGGCGAAGGCGATGGCCTGGGCGCACATGGCGCAGGGCTCCAGCGTGACGTAGATATCGCAGTCCACGAGGCGCGCCGTGCCATGCCGGGCGGCGGCAGCGCGGATGGCCAGCATCTCGGCGTGCGCTGTCGGATCGTGCCGGGCTTCCACCGCGTTGCCGGCCCGCGCCAACACGTCGCCGGTCCGCCCGTCGACCACGACGGCCCCCACCGGCACCTCGCCACGACCGCCGGCCGCTTCGGCTTCCGCCATGGCAAGGTCCATTGGGGAGGGCTCGTCACCTGTCATGGGTGCAGAGTCCGACTGGCACTCGCGCGGGTCAAGCGCGGACGCGGCAACGCTCAAGACCTGGCCGAGCGCCCATCCGGTTGCGACGTGTCGGCAGCACTCCTACAGTCGGCGGATGGCGCAGCCTGTCATCGGCCTTACCCTCGATATCGAGCCGCCTGGCGGCTATTCCGGCGAACCCTGGTACGCGATTCGCGAGAACTACTGCAAGGCGATCGCAGCCGCCGGCGGAATCCCGATCGCGCTGCCGCACGCGCCGGAGCTTGCGGAGCGCTACCTGGACATCGTGGACGGCCTCGTCATCACCGGCGGCGCCTTCGACGTGGACCCCGCCCTTTTCGGCGCCGCAACGCGCCACGAGACCGTCACCACCAAAGACCGCCGCACCGCCTTCGAGCTTGCCATCACCCGCGCCGCCCACGGCTCATCGGTGCCCTCCCTCGGCATCTGCGGCGGCCAGCAGCTCATGAACGTAGCGCTGGGCGGCACCCTCATCCAGCACATCCCCGACGCGGTGCCGGACGCGCTCGCCCACGAGCAGCCCAATCCCCGCACCGAGCCGGGCCACGCTGTTTCGCTGGAAGCCGAAAGCCGGCTGCGGGGGATCGTCGGCGACGCGACCATGCAGGTGAACAGCGCCCATCACCAGGCCGTCGCCGAGGCGGCGCCCGGCCTCACGGTCAATGCGCTGGCGCCGGACGGGGTGATCGAAGGCATCGAGGATCCGGCGCACCGCTGGTTCATCGGCGTGCAGTGGCACCCGGAATACGCGATCGACCCTGGCGATGCGCTGATCTTCCGATCGCTGATCGAGGCCTGCGCCCGTTAGTTCCTGCCGCCGGTCGGCCCTCGATCAGTTCGGCCGCCAGTCGAACGGAGCGTAGTGGCCGTTGTGGCCGCCGGCCGCGTCGTTCCAGTCGATGCCGAAGGCGTTAAGGTGGCTGTGGGTCCCGATGGCGAGGTGCAGGCGCTTGTTGGCGGGATGCCCGG
>JAPPMY010000067.1 GCA_028818855.1 Rhodospirillales bacterium | reverse complement strand
ACAGCGTTCACCCTGTCCGACTACCGGGTGTTCGTCTGCGCGGCGCTTGACGGTCCCCCCGGCCCGGCGCCCGAGACGGCGCTGGGGGCGTTTCGCCGCGCGCTCGAAGGCACGCTGGCCTCGGCCGGCGCCGCGTCGCGCCGGCTGCATCCGGACGATCTGCTGTCGCTCGCGGCGGAGTTGACCTCGCCGGATCTGTCGGGAGAGCGAGAGGGCGGCCTGGGCCGGCCGCGGCGGCGCTGGTCGCCGCGCGATCCGCTGCATGGGCAGTGCGCGGCGCCGGGCCGCGCGCTCGCGGTTGGGCCGAAGGGGCTGGTGTTCTCCGGTCCCGGCGGCGCGGACGTGGCGGTGCGGGTGCTGACCGCGGCCGCGTTCCCGGAGGTCTGGCCGGGTTGGCGGGGCAACGCGCTGATCGGCGACTTTCATCGCGAGTTCCTGCAGCCGGGCTGCCCGGTGCTCACCTGCCTGACTCTCGTGACCGGCGACGAGGCGGCGGGCGAGCGGGCGTATCTGAAGGCCGCGCGCGCCACTCAGCAGGCCGGCACGGGGCTGGCTCGCTACCTGCCGGGGCTGCCGGAGAAGGCGCGCGACTGGCAAAGCGTGACCGAACGGCTGAAGGACGGCGAGCGCCTGGTGCGCGCCTGCTACACGGCGGCGGTGTATGCGCCGCTTGGCGCCATCGACGAAGCCGAGCAGGCGGTGCGCGCGATCTATCAGGGCCAGGGCTGGCGGGTGGCTGCCGAGCGCTACGTGCAGCTTCCGGCCTGGCTCGCCGGCCTGCCGATGGTCGCGGCGGGCGGTCTAGCCGAGGACCTGGAACGCATGGGCCGCATGAAGACCCTGCTCACCGCCTCGGCGGTGAACCTGGCGCCGGTGCACGGCGAGTGGCGCGGCCAGGGCCTTAAGGCCGACAACCCGCCGGCGCTGCTGCTCATCGGCCGGCGGGGCCAGCCCGCGGGGTGGTCTCCGTTCGCCAACGATGCGGGCAACTACAACGTGGCCGTGACCGGCAAGTCCGGTTCGGGCAAATCGGTGCTGATGCAGGAGCTCGTCGCCGGCATCGTCGGCGCGGGCGGCGAGGCGGTCGTGATCGACGACGGGCGCTCGTTCCAGCACGCCGCCGAGGCGCTCGACGGGTCGTTCATCGCGTTCGGAAAGGACGCCGCCCGGCTCAATCCCTTCGCGATGATCGACGCGGAGACAGCGGCGCGCGACGGCGACTATCGCGAGGAGTGCTTTGCGATGCTCGCCGGCGTGCTGTCGCGCATGTGCCGGAGTCGCGGGGCCATCGATGACATCGAGGCGGCGCTGGTGAACGAGGCGATCGCCCAGGCCTGGGACGAGGCCGGCAACGAGGCCGATCTCGGGACCGTCCGCCGCCATCTGGCGGCCCGCGGCGACCGGCGAGCGACGGACATGGCTACCGCGCTCGGACCCTGGTGTCCGGGTGGGGCGATGGGCCGGCTGTTCGCGGGCGCCGAGCCGCCGGATTTGAGCAGTCCGATCACGGTGTTCGAGCTGGCGGAACTGAAGGGCCGGGGCGATCTGCAGGCGGTGGTGCTGATGCTGGTGGTGTTCCTGGCCACGCAGCGCATGTACCACGGCGAGCGCACGCGCGCCAAGGCCATCGTCATCGACGAGGCCTGGGACCTGCTGTCGGGCGAGGACAGCCGGGCGTTCATCGAGGGCGCCGCGCGGCGGGCGCGCAAGTACCGCGGTGCGCTGGTGACCGGCACGCAGTCGGTCAACGACTACTACGCGAACCCGGCGGCGCGGGCTGCCTGGGAGAACTCCGACTGGGTGATTTTCCTGGCGCAGAAGGACGAGTCCGTCGAGCTGCTCAAGTCCGAAAAGCGCATCCATTGCGATCCGGGCATGGAGCAGGCGCTGAAAAGCCTGACCACGGCGGACGGTCGGTTCGCCGAACTGGTGCTGCACGGCCCCGACGGCTGGCGCGTGGCGCGGCTGGTGCTCGATGCCTGGTCGGTGGCGCTGTTCTCGTCGCGCGGCCCGGCGTTCGCCGAAGTCGAGCGCCTCAAGGCCGGGGGGCTCTCCACCGTCGAGGCCATCGACCGGGTGACGGACGCCGAACGAACGGACAACGAAGGAGCGCGCGAATGAACGCATCGCGTCCGGAACTCGCGCGCTCGGGGCGCTCTCCGGGTACCGCGACTGCGTGGCCGGGCGATCCGGCGGCGCTGGCCAGGGACGGCGTCGACATCGAGGCGCTGGCTTTTGTGCTGGCCAACACCTGCCGCTGGGGCGGGCGCACGCGCCGGTTCTATTCGCTCGCGCAGCACGCGGTCGTCGCGAGCGAGGCGGTCGAGGCGCTGAACGGGCTCGAAGGCGAGGCGGGGCGGCGGCTGGCGCTGCGCGCGCTGATCGCGGACGCCCGCATCGCGTGGCTGGGCGACGCCGGGGGCCGCGACACGGCCTCGGCGCGGGCCGCGGAGCGAATGAAGCGCGACGGGGCCGCGATCGACCGCGCGGTGCGTAAGGCCGCCGGATTGAGCGGGGAGTTGTCGGGCGACGACGCCGAGCTGTTGCGATTCGTCGCCCGCATGACCGACGCCGCGGAACGGCGCGATCTGCCGGACGCCGGCATCGCCGGGAGTGCGGGCGTGGCGTTCCCGCCGTTGAAGCGGCGCATTCGCCCGGTCGATCCCGGCCGCGCGGCGAAGCTGTGGCTGGCGCGCTACCGGGCGCTCGCGTCACCGGCATCAGGATCCGATTCCAACGGCGCGACCCGGGCCGCCCAACGGGAGCAGCCCGGCCATGAATAGAAACCCGGCAGGGACGGCCGTGCGGGGGCGGCGCTCCAAGAGCGCGCGGTTCGCGCCGGGGCGCAGGGGCTACCGCCGGCGCGCGGTGCGCCGCCCGGAAGTGCGCGACGCCGAGGATGCGTTCCGCGCCGCCATCTCGGCCGGGGTGTTCTCCGTCGAGCGCGGCGACACCCGCTGGGCCGGACGCTACCGCTACCTGTTTCACGACGAGCGCGGGACGGCCTGGTTCAAGCGCCGAGGCGCTTTCGCGTACGTCCTGATGTCCGCCCGGCGCGGCGGCTGCGGCCTGGAGGGTTCTGCCGCCGGGGGGCACGCCCCCGGGGAGCGTGCGACGTGAACGAGCTGCGGCTTCTGGTCTGCGCCATGCTGCTCAACGCCGGGGTCGCCGCGGTGATCGGCGCCGGGATCGCGCGGCACGTTCACAAGGAGGTCCCGGCGATCGCCAGCGTGCGGCTGACCGAACTGGTGGCCGAGCACGCTGAAGACGCGGCTCGCGCGAATACGGACGCGGACGAGGCGGCGGCGGATGCCCGGGCCTGGGCGATCGCGCTGGAAGATGCGCTGGGCACGGTCGCGCAGCGCCACGGCGCGGTGTTGCTGCCGATACGCAGCGTGGCGGCCGGCGCCCCCGACCTCACGGCCGAAGTGCGCGCGGAGATGAACCGGTCGCTGGCCGCCGCCCAAGGGGGCACGTGATGGGCCCGGACGCACGGACCGTGTTTGCGCTGATGACGTTGTTTTCGGGGCTTTGGCTACTGGCGCTTTCGTTCGTCCACGTGAACGCGAGCTTCTCGGACGACGCCTGGGGCTATGTCGTCCTGCCGCTGGGCCGCGACCCGAAGTTGGGAGAGAAGGTGCTGTTCGAGCCGCCGGAGGCGGTGGGTTCTCCGGTGCCGTACGTGAAGACCGTGCGGGGGATGGCGGGCGCGGCCGTCTCGGTGGGCGCCGATCGCACGGTCCGGATCGACGGGATCGCCGCGGGCCGGGCCAAGGCCCGCGCGCTCGACGGGCGAGAGCTCGCGCCGATCGCGCCGGGGACGATCCCGGACGGGCAGTACTACCTGCACGCCGACCACCCCGACAGTCACGACAGCCGCTACGCCGAGATCGGGCTGGTGCCCGGCGAGCGGATCCTCGGGCGCGCCTTCGCGCTGCCGGACCTCCCGTGGTTGGGGCTCAAAGGCCCGCTGACCGGCCCGGAAGACATCCGAATGATGGCGCCCGCGGAGGCACGGCGATGAACCGGGTGCTGGCCGTACATCATGTGCTCGCTGCATGGGCAATCGCCGTCATGCTGGCGTTGGGCGGTTCGCCCGCCTGGACGAAGGACCTGGGCACGCTCGGAGAGACTTGGCCGGTGGCCGAGCCGGACCTGCTGGCGGAGATCGATTCTCGGCTCGCCGAGATGGAGCGCTCGGGCGAGATGGCGCGCATCGAGGCGGATGCGCAGGAGCGCGCGCGGCGCTGGATCGAGGCGCCGGAGGCCGCGCCCGGCATCGCCCCGGCGACGGGATGGCGAACGCGCCGGATCGATCCGTCGATCGTGGTGTCCGAGGACATTCTCGGCCCCGGCGGCGAGGTCGTCGCCGCGGCGGGGACGCGGATCGACCCCTTCGAACACGTGCCGCTCACGCGCGACGTGCTGTTCGTCGACGGGCGGCGACAAGCGGAGGTCGCCTGGGCGCTCGATTACGCGCGGCCCGCGAAGATCGTGCTGCTGGCGGGGCGTCCGCTGGAGCTGATGCGCCGGCACGGCCGGCCCTTTTACTACGACCTCGGCGCGCGGCTCGCCGGGCGGTTCGCCATTCGCGCCACGCCGGCGGTGCTGGCGCACGGCCACGCGCCGGCCTTCGGCCAAGCGCCGGCGCCCGGCAGCGTGCCGGGGCGAGACGGGATCGCTATGGGCGCCGGCGGGCTATGGCTTACCGAAATTCCCCTCGGGGACGCGCGGTCGGAGAAGACGGCCGCGGACCTTTTTCACTCAACCAACGACAGGAGGAATCCCTGATGCTGAACATGAACCGGGTCACGCTGCTCGGCCGAGCCGGCCGCGATCCCGAAATCCGGACACTCGCGAATGGCGGCCGGGCCGCTTCGTTCGCGCTGGCCACGAACGAGCGGTGGAAGGACCGCGAGGGCCGGAACGCGGAACACACCGAATGGCACCGTGTGGTCGTCTACGGCCCTACGGTGGAGCCGGTCGAGCGATTCGTGCGCAAGGGCGCGGCGGTCCTCGTCGAGGGGCGGCTCGCCACGCGCGGGTACCGCGACCGCGATGGCCATGAAAAGAGCGTGACGGAGGTCGTCATCGCCGGCCCGCAGGGCGTTGTCAACGTGCTTTCCGGCGGGCGCGCGCCGGCTGCGCCGGAGCAACATGCAGATTCGGAACAACAGGCTGCGCCTGAGCAGACTACCCTGCCGGAGCAATCGTCCGGGGGAGACGAGTCTGGGGCAGATCAGTCTGGGAAGGCCCGGACGTGAGGCGCGTGCCGTGGCTGGCCGCGCTCGGCCTGGCCGTGGGGGTCGGGCTGTGGTCGGCGCACGCCGCGACGCAGGTCTGCACGGGGCGCTTCGTCAACCCGATCGCCGATGTGTGCTGGGAGTGCCTGTTTCCGATCTCGATCGGGCCGGTCTCCATCGGTAGCGCCTCGGGCGCGCCCGACACGAATAATCCGTCGTCGCCGATCTGCTTCTGCGGTTCGCCGATTCCGCGCATCGGGCTGTCGCTCGGGGTCTGGGAGCCGGCCCGGCTGGTGGACGTCACGCGCACGCCCTGGTGTTTTCCGAACCTCGGCGGGCTGAGCCTCGATCCCGGCCTGCCGGCGGCGCGCGGGCGCACCGGCTCGTCGCTCGGCGACGGCGCGGCCGGCTCGGTCTGGCACGCGCACTACTACGTCTATCCGCTGTTGTCGTGGATCGGTGCGCTCATCGACCTGGGCTGCCTGGAGGGCGGGGGGCTGGACATTGCGTGGATCTCGGAGCTCGATCCGACTTGGCTCGACGACGAGCTGTCGTTCCTGCTGAATCCCGAGGCGGCCTTGTTCGCCGGCCTGCCGGCGCAGGCGGCCTGCGCCGCCGATTGCGCGGCGGCCTCGGTGGGCCTGCCGCTCGATGGGCTGTTCTGGTGCGCCGGCTGCCAGGGCGGGATGTACCCGCTGACCGGCAACGTCACGGCGCACGTGGGCGGCGTGCAGGCATCGCTGCTGGCTGCGCAGCGGCTCGTGTACCGGCTGCACCGCGCGGGGCTGGCCTGGGGCACGTCGGGCTCGCGCGCGCTGTGCGGGCGCTACCCGATGCCGGTCATGCAGAAGAGCCAGTACCGCTGGCAGATGACGCAACCGGTGCCGGCGACCTCTCCGCGCGTGGGCTGCAACCCGACGGGACGCTCCTCGGTCTTGTGGGAGCCGCTACGCGAAGTGCCTGTCTCGGGCGAGAGCTTCGGCTACTTGCTGTGGAGGAAACGCACATGCTGCATCCTGTAACGAACAGCCTCGGACAGCAGGCCGGGGCTTTCGCCCGAGATTGGTTCGCTCCCGTGGGGCTCGCCCGTATGGCGTTGGCCGTCTGGCTGGCGCTGGTCGGGTACGCCACGGCATTTGCGCACGAGCCGCCGGACAAGGTGGAGGACATGGCGACCTCTGCCGAAGCGGAAGCTAACGCCGGAGACCTGGACGCGTGGGCCCGGTCGGTCATCGACGGTGCGCTCGATCGGTCCGGAGCGGCTGCGCGGGCGACCACCCCGATGGGGTCCGCCTCTACAGGGACCGCAACAGGCGCGGCGCCGGAAAATGACGCCGACGCCACCGCTCCGCTCCCGGCCGAACGCCACGCGGGGCGCATCGCGGAGGGACCGCGGCCCCGCAAGGGCGCGTCGGAGGTGCTGGTGTTTCTGAGCCTGGCGGTGCCGGAGGCGAGCTGGGCGCAATGGGCCGCCGAGGCGGCTCGCGCCGGGGCGCCTCTGGTGCTGCGGGGCGTGTCGCGCGAAGGACTGCGGGCGACCGCCGCGGAGGTCCGCCGCCGGCTCGCCGGACACGAGGCCGGCGTGGCCGTCGATCCCAGGTTGTTTACGCTGTTCCGCGTCGAGCGGGTGCCGGCCGTGGCGGTGGTGCCGGGCGGCGTCCCACCGTGCGAAACCCGGGGCTGCGCGGACGACGCGCCGCCGCCGTTCGACGCGGTGCGGGGCAACATCGGCCTTGCCGCCGCGCTGGAGGCGGTGGCTGCCGACGGGGAAGCGGGGCAGGAAGCGGCCCGCCGGCATCTCGAACGGCTCCGGAGGCGGCCGTGACGGTGAGAACGCAAGCGCCAGCCTCGCACATCGGGTGGTTCGAGGCGGCGGCGGACTGCACGGTCCGCATCCTCATGCTGGTCGCCTGGGCAGTCATGGTGGGCGGTTACGGGCTCACGCTGCTCGCGCTCTCCGGCACGATCGCCCTCGCCGACGATCCGAAGAACGAGGCGCGGGCGATCGGCCGGGCGGGGACTGCACAGGCCGGCGCCATCGCCCGCACCACACCGAGCGCGGTGACGGTCCCCGGGTTCGCCGGAACGGACCTGCCCGAACGGCGGCTTGACGGCGCCCGGCTGGAGTCCGCGGCGCGCCAGCGCCTCGCCGATCCCGACGATCCCGGCGGCGGGGCCGGGCGCGCGGTCATCGCCGGACGAAACACGCGGCCTGACCGGCCGGTCGCTACGAGCGATCCAGGCGTGCGTCGGGCGCGGTCGATCGAGGCATCGCCAAACAGCGTCGCGCACGGGGCACGCGGGCTGGCTTCGGGTAGCGCGGACGACTGCGACGCTGAGGTCGACGGCGCCGATCGGGGCGGCGAGTGTGGGAGCGTGTCGTACTGCGTGGGCGGCGGTTGCGAGTCGGTGAATGCTGAGGGCAACACGGGGTTCGCGCGCTCGGCGGCTATGTTGAACATGGTCGTGGAGATGGGCGGGGACGAATTCGACCGCAACAACTTAAGGTTCTTCCAGGGGGACAAGCGTTCCTGCGAGATCAAGTTTGCCGGGCTCGCCAACTGCTGCAAGAACTCGGGACTGCTGGTCGGGCTTGCCAACTGCTCGTCAGAAGAGAAGGAACTCGCCAAAGAGCGCAACGCCGGCAACACGCACTATCTCGGCCGGCGCTGCGCGAAGCGGGTGCTGGGCGTGTGCGTCAAGCGCGAGCGGTCCTGGTGCGTGTTCGGCTCGATGCTCGGGCGCATCCTGCACCAGCAGGCGCGACCGCAGCTCGGGCTCGGCTGGGGGAGCTGCCGGGGGTTCACGGTCGCGGAGATCCGGCGGATCGACTTCGACCGGCTGGACCTGTCTGAGTTCACCGACAATCTCATGGACGGGTCGCGGGAACCCGCGGTCGAACTGCCCGATCGCGACGACACCGAAGACGACATGCGCGATCGGGTCCGAGAATTGACCGGAGGGTCTCCGTGACGGCGCCGCGCGGCACACTCGTGTGCCTTTCCACGGCCGCGTGCCTGGCGCTGGCGGGGGTTGCGGCGCCCGCGGCGGCCCAGGAGTGGCGGGACTGGTGCGAATCAATCGGTGAGGACACGCCGCTGGGGTGGCATTTCTACTGCGACCGGGCGGAGGAGGATACCGGGGACGAATGGGCGTCGATAGCGCCCGCGGCGCCGCCCGCGACGGCGCGCATCGCGGCGATCCGACGGGAGTTGGAGGAGTCCCGCGCGGCGGCGATCCTTGATCCGACCCCGGCGCGGGTCGCTGCCTATCTCCGGCTGCAGCGGGAGACGCTTCAGCGCGCCGCGGCGTTCTCCGACGCGTTCCGGCGCACGGTGTGGGCGACGCCCGATCTCGACTACTCGCTGACGCGCCCGGTGGGCGCGCTCGCCAAGCAGCTCTGGTCCGACGCCCGGCGCGAGGAGATACAAGCAGCGCTCGCGGGCCTGGGCGAGAGCTACGGGCTGATCTACCTCGGCCGCTCGGACTGCGCCGAGTGCGAGGTGTTCGGGCCGCTGCTGCGCGCATTCTCGCTGCGCCACGGCCTGGACGTGCTGGCGGTGTCCATGACCGGGGAGCCGCTCGAAGGCTGGCCGGAGGCCGTCGCCGACAACGGGCGCGCCGCGGCGCTCGGCCTCGACGGCGCGCCGCTGCCGGCCGTCGCGCTGTTCGACGCCGCGGCCCGCGAGGTCGTGCCGGTCGGTTTCGGCGTGCTCGCCGAGGACCAGCTCGCCGAGCGCATCTTCGTCCTCACCCAACGGGAGCCCGGCCATGACTACTAGACCCTGGCGGGCAGCAGACTTGCGGACGGCGGGCTTGCGGTGGGGAGCCCTGTGTGGCCCCGCAGTTCTTGCCGTCGCGCTGGCGGCCGCGTCGCCGGCTGCCGCGGACGTCCTCACGGAGATGGAGTCGTTCTGGCAGGGCGCGGCGGTCAACACCACGGGGCCGACGGCGTTCCAGGGCCAGGCCTCGGGCCACTGGACGCTCGGCAACCTGTACCTGCGAGCCCCGGTGCGAACCGAACAGATCGCGACGGTGAGCCTGCCGTCGTTCCGCGCCGGCTGCGGCGGCATCGACGCCTTCGCCGGGGCGTTTTCCTTCATCAACTCCGACCAGTTGATCGCCTTCGGGCGCGCGGTGGCGCAGAACGCCGCCGGGTTCGCGTTCGAACTGGCGCTGGAGATCGTCTCGCCGGTGATCGCCGAGACGATGTCGAAACTGCGGGCGCTCTCGCAGTGGGTCAACAACCAGAATCTGAACTCCTGCGAGACCGCCCAGGCGCTGGTCGGGGCCGTGTGGGCGAAGAACGACCGCGCGAGCGAGGCGGTCTGCGCCGCGATCGGCACGTCCCAGGGGATTTTTTCCGACTACGCCGCCGCGCGGCACGGCTGCGGCGCGGGCGGGCGGCGCAACTCGACGCTCGCGGCCGCGACCGGGGCGATGGCCGACCAGGTGCCGGTGAACGTCAACTACGCCTGGCGGGCGGTGCAGGCATCGGCGCTGCTCTCGGCCGACACCGAGTTGGCCGAGTTCGCGATGTCGGTGTCCGGCACGATCATCGTGACCGCGCCGACGACCGACGGCGACAGCGCCGGCCCGCGGGTGCGCGTGCTTCAGCCGCTGGCGCTGGACCGGCAGGTCACGGAGGTGCTGATGGAGGGCGGCGGCGATCTGCCCGTGTACCGCTGCGGCTCGGACTCCGACTGCCTCAATCCCACTCTGGGCCGGGTGTCCGTGCCCGCCGGCCGTGGGTTTCGGGCGCGGGTCGCCGGCCTGCTGCGGCGCCTCGCCGAGGCGGTGCGCAGGGACACCGCCGCGCCGCCGGAGGCGCTGGGGCTCGTCAACCTCACCGCGATCCCGGTCTACCGGGTCGTCAACGCGGCGGCGGCCTACCGCGGCGCGGTCATCGACAGCGAGATCGACGCGCTCGCCGAGGCCGTCGCGCTCGACCTGCTGGGCGTGTGGATCGCGGACCTGCACCGCGCCGTGGAGGCGCAGGCCGGGACGCTCGACATCGCCGATGGCGAGCAACTCGAACGCTGGCGCGAGGGACTCAGAGCGAACCGCGCGGCGCTGGCGCAGCACCGAAATGAGGGGCTGGCCCGGTTCAACACGGCGCTTGCGGTGGTCGAAAAACTCCGGCTCATCGAGACCGAACTCGCCGGGGCCCTTTCAGCCGACCTGCGCGCCGCACTCGCCTACGCCCGGGGTCGCTAGGTGCTGCGCACGGCGGTCCCCGGCCGAGCGCGATCCGGTGTGAGTTAGCGCATGCACGAGATCTTCACGCTGGGCGGTGGGACGTATCTCGTCGACCTGCTGAACGCGGTTGCGGCGATCACCTCCGGCGGCGCCTACGTGACGCTCGCGCAGCTCGCCGGCGCGGCGGGGCTGGCCTGGGTGCTGTTCCGCACCGCCTTCGGCGGCTCGTGGAAGGACAACGGCAAGTGGATCCTGATGTTCGTCGCCGTGTGGGGCGCGATGATCGTGCCCAAGGCGACGGTGCGGGTCGTCGACCGGCTCGATCCGGCGCTGGCCCCGTCCGTCGTCGCGGACGTGCCGATCGGGCTGGCGCTGTTCGCCTCGGTCACGTCGGAGATCGGCGATGGCCTCACGCAGCTGACCGAGCAGGCGTTCTCGCTGCCCAACGACCTGGCCTACCGGCGCCACGGGATGATTTTCGGCGCGCGCCTAGCGGCGGAGGCGACCCGGCTCGAGGTCACCGACGCGGTGTTCGCCCGGAATCTGAGGGACTACGCGCGCCAGTGCGTGTTCTATGCGCTGCTGCTCGGGCACGTGTCCGCCGACGATCTCCGCGAATCCACGGACCTTTGGGCGCTGGTCACCTCGACGAGCCGGTCGCCATCCGCAGGCGCCTCGCCCGCGCGCATGGTCGAGTTCGCGACGAGAAATTCGTCAGGCGGGGTGGACCGCGCAGTCGTGACCTGCGCGGACGCGGCCGGGCGCCTGAACGCACTGTGGACGGCGGAAGTGCAGCGCGCCGGCGGCGTGTTCGGGCGGCGGCTGTTCCCGGGGGCGGCGACCGACGCGCTGGCCCGCGCCGAGCTCATGGCCGCGCTGCCGGCCGCGCACGATTTTCTGATCGGCGCGTCGCGCTCGGCGGCGGAGGTGATCCGCCAGCAGATGCTGCTCAACGCGCTGCACGCCGCAGGCGAGCAGTGGGCGTCGGAGGCCGGCAACGCCCCGGCGCTCGCCGCCTACACCGAGGCCCGCGCCGAGGCCCAGACGGTGGCCGCCTACCGGGCCATCGGCCGGCAGGCCGAGACCTGGGTGCCGATGCTCAAGATCGTATTCGAGTGCCTGTACGTCGGCGCGTTCCCCCTCGCCGTGCTGCTGATGCTCACCCCGGCGGGGGCGGCGATCTTCAAGTCGTACCTCTCCGGGTTGGTCTGGCTGCAATCCTGGGGGCCGCTGTACGCGATCCTCCACCGCATCGCCATGGGCGAAGCGGCCGAGCGCATGGGCGCCGTCGCTCTCATGCCGGGCGGCGACGTCGGCGTATCGCTCGTCGCCCAGGCCGGCATCCGTGCCGTCGCCGCCGACGTGGCGGTGATGTCCGGGTACCTGTCGATGTCGGTGCCGTTTCTTGCCGCGGCGCTCGCGTTCGGCGTTTCGAGGATGACATCGCTCGCGACGTCGGTGCTGCACGTCGGCCAGGAGGCGGCCGGCGCCGCGGCCCGGGAAGGCGCGACCGGCAATATCTCGCTTGCCTCCACGCAACTCGATACCCACCGCTACGGGACGCTGGAGGGCCGCCAGGTCCGCACCTCGGCGCACGTCGACGACCACCGCCACACGGCCTATGCGCCTTCGGGGGCGGCGTTCACCGTCACCGGCGACGGCACGGTTGTCGCCGACGCTGCATCCGCCACCAGTCGCGTCCCCGCTGCCGGCGTGCGCCTTTCGGAATCGCTTGCGGCGAGTCACGAACAGCGGGCCTCGGAGGCCCGCGGCCTGTCGTGGCGGTTCTCGGCGGAGGCCGGCGCGGCGCGCAATGCCGCGGTCACCGACGCGGCTCGGCTGGCCGAACGCTACGCCCATGACGTCTCCGCAGGCGAAGTCCACGCCCGCGGCGTGACCGAGAGCGAAAGCGCGCAGGTGCAGGAACTGGAAAGCCACTATGAGCGCATGGCCGAGACCGCGGGGCTGACGAAGGACCAGATGGCGGTGCTCGCGGCCGAGGCGCGCATTGGCGGGGGCTGGGATTTCGTGGTGAAGGTCGGCGCCGAGGGCTCGGCGAGATGGCGGGGACAGACGATGAAGTCCGAGGGGTTCAACCGGATGCGCGAGTACGCCGACCGCCACCAGGTGCTGGATCTCTGGTCGCGCGTCTCGGACGCTTCGCGCCGCTACGCGACGCAGACGGGCGACAGCCAGCACGCGGGACTGGAGGAGAGCCTGGCCGCGAACTTGACGGACATGCGCCGGTTCGAGGAGCGCGCCTCGCTCGCCCGCCAAGAATCCGAATCCTGGTCCGAGCAGGCGGCGCGGGTGCGCACCGACGCCCAGGCGATCGACCGCGATCTCGGCCAGCCGTTCTTCGTCTGGCTGTCGGAACGCGAGGACGCGGGCGGGCGGCCGCTGGGGACGGCCGGCGCGATCCGTCTGGCCTCGCCGCAGACGCCCGAGGAAGCCGAGACGCTGCGCCAGTACGCCGCGGCGTTCGTCGAAGAGCGGTTTCCCGAGCCGGCCGACCCGGCCTCCGGGGCCGTTGGCGACTGGGCCGACTACGAAGCGGAGCGGGCGGCGCTTGACGAGCTGCAGGCGCGGGAAACCGAGGCGCTCTACGGCGGGTGGACGCAGCGCGTGAATAAGCGGGCGGAGCAGGCGGGAGCGCCGGCGGCGGGGACCGTGGATGTACAAGCTGGAGAAGCGCGCGTAGCCACGCGGGCGCGGATGGCGGGCGGGGAGGCGGAACGCGCCGCGCGCGGCGGCGCGGCCCCCCCGGGGGGGCGGGCGGGGCGGGCGGGGGGGGAAGAGAAAGCCACACCGCCCCACACCCCCCCCCTGATAGCGAGCGTGCCGGGGGTCGGCGAGCGGCTCGCCGGCAAGCTGTTCGGCACGGCCGCGAACGCGGCGCCGGACGCCTCGCAGCGGTCAGGTTCCGAACGGGCGGATCAATGAGCGTGGTAGTTGGCGTCCTCCCCGTCCCGCTGGTCGTCGTCCGCCAGGACCTCGTCGAGCCGGCGCAGGAACGCGAAGCCGCCCATGCGTGTGTCGAGATCCATTTCGTCCTCCCGGTCTTCCTCGTAGCGGTATCGGCGGAACGCCGACCAGTCGCCGCGGCGCAGTCCCGCGTGCAGCGCCAGTGCGAAGCTGGCGAGCACCGCCCAGGCGATAGACGCGGCCCACAGCAGCGCGATAAGAGTGCCGTCCATTCCGAACTGGGTGGCTGTGGCGGCGAGGGAGAGGGGCGCGAGCACGGCCGTGCGCTCGGTCGAGCGCGGTTTAGGCCGGCTGAGCCGGTGCGGCCGACTGAGCCGGTGCGGATGTTCCGGACCGGGAAGGGAATGCGAATCGCGGGTCATGGGCGGGCTCTCCGTGGGGTGGACGATGGCGGCGCCAGTTTCTCGGGGCCGCCGGACTTCGACCCGCTACGCGTCCGGCTCCGCCTCGCCGCGGCGCGTCGCGCCCGGGAGGGACGCACGTGAGAATCCTGGGCGGCAGTACGCTCCGGGGCGGGCAGACCGTGTTCCACGGCATCCACATGTGGAGCCAGCTGATGCGCGCGGCGCTGCTGCTGGCCGTGCTCGGGACGATCGGTACGGCGGCCTGGCGCGTCTGGGACCGCACGACCGGCTACGAGTGGTACGCGTCCGCGATCGTGACGTTCGCCGAGGCCAAGCTCGGCCTCGGATACGAGCCGGACACGCTCCAGAGGGTGCGCCGGCCCGATGGGACTGAAGCCGTGCTTACGCTGCCGGAGATCGCCGGCTCGCCGCAGGCGCTCGCGATGCGGGAGAAAGTCAAAGACGAGTTGTTCGCGGGCGCCGCGCAGGGCGCGAAACTCTCCGCGGGCGCGGTCGCCCTGCTGCTCGCTTCGTTCTGGCTGCGGGGCCGGCAGCTCGGGAGAAACCGCCGCATCCGTGGCGCCGAACGGGCAACGGTCGGCGAATTGCGAAGGCGGGTGCGGTCCTTGCCGCAGAGGTGGGTCGATTGGCGGCGCCCGGAACGCGCGCCCTACCGCATCGCCGGGGTGCCGTACCCCCACCGCGCCGAGACCCGCCACACCATCGTCTCGGGCACAACCGGAGCTGGCAAGACCGTGCTGATCTCCGACCTCGTCTCACAGGTGCGGGAGCGCGGCGAGCGTTGCGTCGTCTACGACAAGATGGGCAGCTATACGCGGGCGTTTTTCGACCCGGCCCGCGACGTGTTGCTCAATCCCCTGGATGCCCGCAGCCCGCGCTGGTCGCCGTTCTACGAGGCCCGCGGGCCGGGCGATTTCGACACGATGGCCGCGGCGCTGATCCCGCAGCAGAAGGACACCGTCGATCCGTTCTGGGTGACGGCCGCCCGGCAGCTGTTCGCCAATGGCGCCGGCGTGCTCCGCGAGCGCGGCGTCACCGAGAACCGGGTCCTGGTCGAGCACCTGCTCAAGACCGACCTCACCAGGCTGGCCGAGGCCATGGAAGGCACGGTGGCGCAGTCCATCGTCGATCCAGAAAACCCGAAGACCGCGCTCAGCGTGCGGGCCATGCTGACCGCCAACATCGGCGCGCTCGAATACCTTCGCGACTCCGGCGAGCCGTTCTCGATCCGGGACTGGATCTCGAACGACGAGACACACGCCCGCAAGGGCTGCCTGTTCCTGACCTCGCGCGGGGACCAGCACGCGAGCCTGCGCGGGCTGATCTCGACCTGGCTGGAGATCGCGGTCAACGCCATGCTGT
>JAPPMY010000252.1 GCA_028818855.1 Rhodospirillales bacterium | reverse complement strand
TTGAGGAAGGTCGAGATCGTCTTCGGGTGCGAGCCGGAGAGGTCGTAGTGCACGCCGTCGCCGTCGATGGTCATCTTGATGCGGATCGGAATCAGCCCCTCGCCCGCGACGGGGTCGACGTCGATATAGTCCTCGGTCTCCCAGACGCCGTCCGGCAGCTTGGCGATGCGCTGGCGGGTGAGCGTCTCCACGTAGTCCTGCACCTCGGCGAAGGAGGTCTGGATCACGTCGACGCCGTACTTGTCGCAGAGCCGGCCGACCTCGCGCTCGGCCACGTTGCAGGCCTCGGCCTGAGCCTGGAGGTCGCCGATGATGTCGGCAGGCGCGCGGGTGTTGTTGGCGATCAGCTCCGCCACGTCGGAGAGGTATTGGCCCTTGCTGTAGACGCGGACCGGCGTGATGCGGAGCCCCTCGGCCATGTGGTCGAGCGCGCTCACGTTGAAGGAGCCCGGCACCGCGCCGCCGACATCGGCCCAGTGGCCGTTGGCCTGGGAGAAGCCCAGGTGGATGCCCTTGTAGAAGATGGGGCGGACGATGCGCGTGTCGTTGAAGTGGGTGCCGCCCTGGTAGACGTCGTTCACGACGAAGGTATCGCCGGGGTGGATGTCGTCGCCGAACTTGTTGATGACGGCCTGGGCGGTGTAGTGCAGCGTGCCCACGTGGGCGGCGATGTCGCCCGAGCCCTGCATGATGGTGTTGCCCTCGGTGTCGCAGATCGCGGACGAGAAATCCCGCGACCAGATGACGAAGGAGTAGCAGGTGCGGAAGATCTGCTCCGCCATCTGGTCGACGATGTTGACGTAGGCGTTCTTGAGCACCTCGAAGGTCACGGGGTCGAGCGTGTAGCCTTCTCCGTTCTTGCTCATCTTCTTTTCCTCGCTCTCTGCGTCAGCCTTCGGCCTGCGGAATGTGCATGACGATGGTGTGCCAGGGATCGACCTCGGCCTTGAGGCCGGGCGGCACCAGCACCGTGGAATCGAGCTGCTCGATGATCGCCGGCCCCTCGATGACCGCGCCGGCGTGCAGCCCGTCCCGGTCGTAGATCGGGGTCATGATCGGGTCGGGCGCCTCGTCGAAGACCACGAGCCGCTCGGTCATCGGTTTCGGCGCCGAGCGGTCGATCTCCTCCCTGGCGAACTCGGCCTTCTGCGAGAGCCCGGTGGCGGTGACGGTGAGGCGGTAGATCTCCACCGGCGCGTCGGGCCTCGAATAGTTGTGCTCGCGGCCGTGCTCCTCGTGGAACTGCGCGATGGCCGCGTCCAGCGAGCCCGAAGCCGCATCGACCGCGATCGACATCGAGCGCCACTGGCCGAGATAGCGCATGTCCACGAAGCGCTGGAACTGCATGCGGTCCTCGGTGACGCCTTCGTGCAGGAGCCGCTGGCGGCCCTCGTCCTCGAGCCTTTGGAAAGTCCCCTCGATCTCCTCGATCTTCGCGTCGTCGGTGGAGCGCAGATACATCTGCGACATGTCGTGCTTGATGTCGACCAGCAGGCAGCCAAGCGCCGACGTGACGCCCGGGTTCGGCGGCACGAGCACGGTCGGGATCGAGAGGTCGCGGGCCAGCGCCACGCCGTGCAGCGGGCCCGCGCCGCCGAAGACGACGAGGGCGAAGTCGCGCGGGTCGTAGCCCCGCCGGATCGAGACCAGGCGCACGGCGTCCGCCATGTTGGCGTTGGCCACCTGCAGGATGGAGACCGCGGCCTCCTGCACCGTGAGGCCGAGCGGGTCGGCGACGCGGCGCTTGATGGCCTCCTCCGCGAGCGCGCGGTCCAGCCTGACGGCGCCGCCTGCAAGCCGGTCGCTGATGCGGCCGAGCACGATGTTGGCATCCGAGTTGGTGGGCTCCCGTCCGCCCCGACCGTAGCAGGCGGGTCCCGGCGAGGAGCCCGCCGACTGCGGCCCGTTGCGGAGCGAGTTCGCGTCGTCGATCCAGGCGAGCGAGCCGCCGCCCGCGCCGATGGTCAGCACCTCGATGCTGGGAAAGCAGATCGGGTAGCCGTACTGCACGTACCAGTCGGTCGTGACCCGCAGGTTGCCCCGGTCGCAGAGCGAGACATCGGTGCTGGTGCCGCCCATGTCGAGGCTGATGGAGTGCTCGTAGCCCGCGAGCCTGGCGACGAAGCGGCTCGCGATGGCGCCGGCCGCGATGCCCGAGGCGGCGAGCCGGGCGGCGAACTTGGACGCCGTGTTCTCGGTCATCACCCCGCCGCCGGAGTGCAGCAGCAGCACGTCCTCGTCGTAGCCGCCGTCCCGCAGCCGGGAGGCGAGGCGCGTCACGTAGTCGCCGGCAACCGGGGCCAGCACAGCGTTGGCCACCGTGGTGGAGAAGCGCTCGTGCTCGAAGATCTCGGGCATGATCTCGCTCGAGAGCGAGATCGAGGCGCCGGGGACTTCCTCCTCCAGGATGTCGCGCATGCGCCGCTCGTTCTCGGGATTGGCGAAGGCGTTGGCGAAACAGACGGCGATGGTCTTGACGCCCCGCTTGTTGATGATGCGAGCGGCCTCGCGCGCCTCCGCCTCGTTCACCGGCTCGATGATGGCGCCGCTATAGTCGATGCGCTCGCTCACGACGAGCCGGTTGCGGCGCTGGATGTAGGGCGGCGCCATCTCCTTGTAGGTGTCCCAGAGATCGTCGCGGGTGCCGCGCCTGATCTCGATCACGTCGCGGAAGCCCTTGGTGGTCACCATGATCGCGGGCGGGAAGTTGCGCGTGATCAGCGCGTTGGTGGCGAGCGTGGTGCCGTGGGCGAAGAGCACCATGTCGCGGAGGTCGACCCCGCCGGCCTTTATGCCGTCGAGCACGCCGTCTATAGGATCCGGCGTCGTCGGCGTCTTGGCGACGCGCATCTGGCCGGTGGCTTCGTCCAGGACGCACACATCGGTGAACGTGCCGCCGACATCACACGCGACGCGAACGGCCGCCCTCGATACGTCATTCATGCTGGTCTGTTCCTTCGCTCCTGTAGTTGCAACCGGGCGCTGCCGCCGGGCGCGGCGGCACAGCATATGCGGTGGGCGCCTCGAGACCTAGTGTGAGGGTCCGCAGGCGGCCGTGGGGCCAAATCCCCCTCAGCATTTTAGGATTGGTCTTGCGTTCTTGTGTGCAATTGCGGGTCGGAGCGCTCTCCACGTGTTGAACAAGGCCTCGTGCGCCTGCCAGGTCTCGTGGCTCAGGATGCGCACGATCACGAGGTTGCCGATGCGCGTCACGCCGGCCTCGGTGCCGTCCACACCCGCAATCGCCTCGTGAACGCCGTCCTCCACGCCGGGCGGCAGGTCCGGCGCATAGGCAAACGCCTGCGCCATGTGCCGCCGCCCCTGCCACAGACGCTCCAGCGCCCCGATGGTCTCCCGCTCCGTCGCCATCAGGCGGTCGAGCGCAACCAGACGGCCGCCGACCGTGATGCGGAACTCCGAGACCAGGTGGTGGAAGAGGAAGACCTCGCCAGCGCCATAGTGGACGCGCCCGGCAGACACCATGTCGGTGGCGAAGAGCCGCGACGAGGGCTCCAGCACGATCCGGTTGATCCGGTGCACGCGGCTCCGCGCAAAGGGGATCGCCTCGTCCGGGCAGAACTCGAGCAGCGCGTCCTCACCCGCGTGCAGGTCCACGATCTCGCGCGACACGGCCCCGCCCGGGCACTTGTAGAACTTGCTCGACGCCGTGGTGGTGAAGAGGGCGCGCGTGCCCGGCTCCAGAACGCCGTGAAAGTGCGACACGTCGCCCTCCACGAAGCCGCCGCCGCTGTTCACCAGCAGCATGAACGGCTGGTCGTCATGGTCCTGGTAGTGATAGCCCTGCCACTGAAAGGGAATGCGCCAGCACAGCGGGTCGATCTCCGTCCGCCCCTGTCGCCCCCGGGCGCGCACGGTCATCAACGCGTACTTGCCGACGATCCATTCCGGATCAGGCTGTATGGGCGCGACCCTCGGCTCCACCCTGGCCTTCTTCCATCAGGAGAACGTCGCGCTCGATCCAGGCGATCACGTCGCCCAGCCCCTCGCCCGCGCGCAGGTTGGTGAAGAGAAACGGCCGCTCGCCCCGCATCCGCTTCGAATCCCGGTCCATCACGCCGAGGTCGGCGCCCACCATCGGCGCGAGGTCGATCTTGTTGATGACCAGGAGCGGCGACTTGGTGATGCCGGGGCCGCCCTTGCGCGGGATCTTGTCGCCCTCGGCCACGTCGATCACGTAGATGTAGCTGTCCACGAGCTCCGGGCTGAAGGTCGCGGCCAGGTTGTCGCCCCCGCTTTCCACGAAGACGATGTCGAGATCCGGGTGCAGCGCCGCCATCTCCTCGATCGCGTGCGCGTTCATCGAGACGTCCTCGCGGATGGCGGTGTGGGGGCAGCCGCCGGTCTCCACGCCGGCCACGCGCTCCGGCGCGATGGCGCCCGAGTTGATGACGAACTCCGCGTCCTCCTTGGTGTAGATGTCGTTGGTGAT
The DNA here is from genome assembly GCA_028818855.1 of Rhodospirillales bacterium. Taxonomy (GTDB): domain Bacteria; phylum Pseudomonadota; class Alphaproteobacteria; order UBA828; family UBA828; genus WTGU01. Next base: position 10,710 of record JAPPMY010000252.1, on the reverse strand, counting down.
CGCCGCCAGCGAATGGCGCCCGCCCAAGCTGCGGCAGAGCGACACCAGCAGCGCCGTCTTGCCCGATCCTACCGGACCGCCAATCCCAATCCGTACCGGCTTGCGCATGCGCAACTCTCCCCGATTGCCTCGTGCCTACCCTATGACATGCAAAGCCGCGTGTGCAGGCGCTCGTGGCGCATGCTGGCGACGTCGAGGCCCGTGGTCGCGCTGCCGAGCGCGTCCAGCTCCGTGGCGCGGGCCTGGTCCGTCCCTCGCGTCAGCAGCGGCCAGGCCTCCCTCACGATCCGCTGGCTCTCGATCTGGCCGAGCGGGATCAGCCGCGCGCCGACGCTCACCAGGTTGGAGAGCGCCGCGTGGAGGAAGGCGAGGACCGCATCGCTCTCGCCCACGCCCTGCGCCGCCGCCGCCGCGCCGAAGACCACGGACTGATGCCCCTCGCAGCGCCCGGCGCGCACCGCGTCTGCGAAGGGCGCGAGCGAATCGGCCGAGAAGACGTCGCGATAGGCGCCGAGCAGCGCGCGGCCGGTCTTGAACGAGGCCTCCCGCACCTCCCGGCTCAGCTTGAGCGCGCCCACGACGTGGTCAAGCTCCACCAGACCGTCGAGGTCGCCGGCGGCGGCCAGGCGGTGAGCGTGCGCGGCTGCAGCGCCATCGGTCGGCACCGCGGCGTAGCGGAGCCAGTCCCGGCAGGCGCGCTCGAAGCTGGGGCCGTCGTCGAGCGCCCCTGCATCGATCCAGGTCTCGAAGCCGTAGGAGTGGTTGAACGCACCGGTGGGGAACGACGCGTTCGCCACCTGCAGCAGGTAGAGGAGGCGGTCCGGCCGATCAGTGGTCATGGTGGTGGTCGTGGTGATGATGATGCGCGCCGTGGGCGCCGTAGCGGCGGCCGACGAAGGGGACCGTGCGCTCCTCGAAGGCGATGCCGAGGCGCGTGAGCAGGTCGGCCACCATGGGATCGGCCGGCGTCAGCATGCCGTCGCCGGTAAAGCGCACGGGCCGGTGCAGGTTGCCGAGCTGGTAGCCGGCGACGCCCCAGGTGTAGGCGTCCTCGGGCCGGATCACGTAGAGAGCCTCCGGCGCGGCCCGCGCCACCACCGCCGTCGTGCCCTCCAGCGCCAGCACGTCGCCGTCGTTGATCTCGCTCCCGCGCGGCAGCGAGATGCGCACGCTGCGCCCGCCTGCCGAGCGCCCCACCAGATGGGCGCTCGCACGCTCCTCCGAGTTGAGCAGGACCGGATCCTCGCTCTCGATCTTCGCGCGCAGGGAATCGACGGTGCCGAGGACCGCGGTGACCACCGCCATCGCGCGTATCGGTGCGGCTCGTCTTCTACCTGAAGTAGAAGAGCTGGGTGAGCGGGAGGGTCTTGGCGGGCTTCACGGTGATGCGCTCGCCGTCGACGTAGACGTTGTAGGTCTCGGGGTCGATCTCGATATCGGGCAGCGCGTCGTTGTGGATCATGTCGCGCTTGGAGATCGTCCGGCACCGCTTCACCGGCTTCAGCGTCTGCGTCTCGATCTCGTTCTCCAGCCCGTTCTCGATCGCGGCCCTGGTCACGAACGAGTAGCTCGTCCGCTTCGGGTTCACCCCCAGCGAGCCGTACTGCGGGCGGTACTTGAGCGGCTGGCCGGTCATCAGGGAGCCTGCCGGGTCCCCCATCACCGAGTGCGAGATGAAGCCGCCCTTCAGCGTCACCTCGGGCTTGGCGATGAAGAACTCGGGTCGCCAGAACACCAGGTCCGCAAGCTTCCCCGGCGTGATCGAGCCCACGTAGGAGTCCACGCCGAAGCAGATCGACGGGTTGATCGTCACCTTCGCCAGATAGCGCTTGATCCTGAAGTTGTCGTTGCCCTGACCGTCCTCCGCGAGCCGCCCGAAGCGCACCTTGTTCACCGCCGCGAGCTGGAACGAGCGCTGCGCGCTCTCCGCCGCACGCCCCACGCCCTGGCTGTCGGAGCCGATCATGCTGATCGCCCCCATGTCGTGGAGCACGTCCTCCGCCCGCATGGTCTCCGCCCGGGCGCGGCCCTGGATGAAGGCGATATCCGTCGGCACGCTCTTGTTCAGGTTGTGGCAGGTGATCAACATGTCGATCTCTTCGTCGTACGTGTTGATCGAGAACGGGTTGGTCGGGTTGGTCGAGCTTGGCAGCAGGTTGGGCTCGCCGCAGACGCGCATCATGTCCGGCGCGTTGCCCCCGCCCGCGCCCTCGCAGTGGTAGATGTGCATGACGCGGCCGTTGATCGCCGCGATCGTGTCCTCGTAGTAGCCGGTCTCGTTCAGCGTGTCGGCGTGGATCTGAACCTGGAAGTCGTACTCGTCCGCAAGCTCCATCGTGGTCTCGATGGCGGCCGGAGACGACGACCAGTCCTCGTGGATCTTCAGGCCCGTCGCACCCGCCAGGATCTGCTCCACCAGGGAGCCCGGCGTCGCCGCGTTGCCCTTGCCGAAGTTGCCGAAGTTCAGCGGAATGTCCGCCATCGCCTCCAGCATCCGCTGGATGTTGAAGACGCCGGGGCATTCGATCCCCACCGTCTTGGGGCCCGAGCCGCCGCCGATCACCGTGGTGAAGCCCGCGTTCTGGTACTCGTAGAGCTGCTGCACCGAATCGAAGTGGGGGTGGATGTCGACGAAGCCCGGCGTGCAGATCATCCCCTCCACCGAGAGGATGTCGGTGTTGGGCGAGACGATCAGCCCCGGCGTGATGTTCATGGTGTCCGGGTTGCCGGACTTGCCGACGCCCACGATCTCGCCGTCCAGCACCCCGATGTCGCCCTTCACGACGCCAAGGACGGGATCGATGATCACCGCGTTGGTGATCACCATGTCGAGCCCGCCGTCGCTCTGCTTCCACTTCGACGCCTGGCCCATGCCGTCGCGGATGGTCTTGCCGCCGCCGAAGACCAACTCGTCGCCGTAGGTCGTGTAGTCGTGCTCGATCTCCGCCACCAGGCCCGTGTCCGCCAGGTGGATCCTGTCTCCCGTGGTCGGCCCGTACTGCGCCGCGTAGTCCGGGCGGGCGATCTTCATGCTCATGCTCTGCTTCCCTGCTCCTGGCCGCGCTGCCGGCGCAGCCTGCGCGCTCTCGGCGTTCGTGCCTTTCGGTTCAGTCGCCGTCCTTGCCGCCGAACTTCTCGTCCGGCGGCGTCGCCACCGGATAGCGCTCGCCCTCGAAGCAATAGCCCTCGGCCTTGAGGCGGCGCATCGTCTGCTCCTTGATGATCCCGGAGCGGACCGAGCCGTTGGTCATGTTGTTCATGCCGTAGGCGACCTGGCGCCCGACATAGCCGGTGATCCGCACCTTGCGGCTCTGGCCGGGCTCGAAGCGCACCGCGCTGCCGCTCGGCACGTCAAGGCGCATCCCGAACGCCGCCGCGCGGTCGAAGGCCATCGCCCTGTTGCACTCGGCCAGGTGATAGTGCGCGCCGATCTGGATCGGTCGGTCGCCCGTGTTCACCATCACGATCTCGATGGAAGGACGGCCCGCGTTGATCTCGATGTCGTCGTCCGCAAAGTCGATCGCCCCGCACTGCTCGGGCTCGCCAACGTCAAACGCCTCGTCCGGGACGATCGATTCCGGAAGCGGCGGCGGGCTCCACTTTCTCTCAGCCATGGCTGTTCTCCACGCTTGGCCCGCGCTACTCGCGGATCGGGTTCATCACCGTCACAAGCTTCGTCCCGTCCGGGAAGAGCGCTTCCACCTGGACGATCTTCATCATCTCGGGCACGCCTTCCATCACGTCGGCACGCTTCAGGATCGTGGCGCCATACTCCATCATGTCCGTCAGCATCGGGATGCTGCCCTCCCGCGCGCGCTCCAGGATCTCGTCGCAGATCAGCGCGATCGCCTCCGGGTAGTTCAGCTTGACACCGCGATCCAGCCGGCGGCGCGCCATCTCGGCCGCAGCCCAGAGCTGTATCCGTTCCTCTTCCCTGACAGTGAGATGCATCTGACCCCACGCCTCCCTCAATCGAAAACCGCGCCAACGCCGGGCCGCCGCCCGGCTACTCATGACCGATGCCCTGACGGATAGTCGGCGGAAGGGTATACCCCGAGACACGTGATGGAAAACCCCGCCGCGATAGAATGCGGAGCCGAATGGCAGGGGGCGCGTGCATGGCGTAGGCTTGTGCGCGGAGGAGCAGCCGCAAGCGAGGAGAGAGGTGCCGGTGAAGATCAACGACTCGCGCATTCCGACGACGCACGCGTGCTGCCTGCCGCGTGCTGACATTCGCACTGGAGCTTGGCTGCCATGACAGGGGGTTCGACTGGCGGTTCCGCCAAGGGACTGCGCGTGGTCATCGTCGGCGGGTCGATGGGCGGCCTGCTTGCCGGCAACATGCTGCACCGCGCCGGCTGCGACGTGACGGTGCACGAGCGGATCGACACGGAGCTCGCCGAGCGCGGCGCCGGCATCGCGACCCATTCCGGCCTTCACGCCGCGCTGGAGAGCCTCGGTCTCTCCATCCAGGGGGCCTTCGGGAACGGGCTCGAGAATCGCATCACCCTCGGCACCGACGGCAGCATCCTCGCGCGCCACCACCTGCCGCAGATCATGGCGACCTGGGGGCATCTCTATCGCCTCCTGCGCAGCAACTTTCCCGAAGACCGCTACGTCGCCGGCTCCAACTTCACGCGCTTCGAGCAGCGCGGAGAGGGCGTGCTGGCACGCTTCGAGGACGGAAGCAGCGTGCAGGCCGATCTCCTGATCGGAGCCGACGGCGTGCGCTCCACCGTTCGCCCCCAGCTCTGGCCGGAGGCGGTGCCGGAGTACGCGGGCTACGTGGCGTGGCGCGGCATCCTGGATGAGGACCGGCTCTCGCCTGAGCACCGCGACATTCTGCTGTCGCACTTCATCGTCTGCTTGCCGCCCGGCGAGCACGTCGTGGGCTACCCGGTCGCAGGCGCGGATGGCGGCATGAGCCCCGGCAGGCGCCGCTTCAACATCGTCTGGTACAGGCTGACCACGGCCGAGCAGCTACAGCGGATGCAGACCGATGCGTCCGGCCACTACCACGAGGCGGGGATCGCGCCGGACCTCATCGAGCGCTCGTGGATCGACGAGGTCCGGCGCGCAGCAGAGGAGCGCCTGCCGCCCTGCCTCGCGGAGCCGATGAACCTCGCACACGGGATCTTCTTCCAGACCATCGTGGACCTGGAGGTGCCGCGGATGGTGCGGGGCCGCGTCGCCATGCTGGGCGACGCTGCATTCTCTGCCAGGCCCCACACCGGCATGGGCGTCGTGAAGGCGACCGGAGACGCGGTTCGTCTCGCCGAGGCCATCGAGGCCAATCCCGGCGACCTGACCCGCGCGCTCTCCGACTACGACGAGGAGCGGACCCGCTACGGCCGCTCGCTGGTCCGCTTCGGCCGCCAGCTCGGCACCCACATCGAGACTCCGGGGCGAAGCGCGGAGGATCGCGCGCTGGGCGACTATCTGCGCCAGCCGGAGAACGTGATCCAGGCCATCTCGATCCCGCCGCCATGCTCGCCGCTCAAGGTGTTCAGGGAGGACGCCCACGCCGGATAACCCTTCGCGTCGGGCAGGGCATTCGCCTATAAAGTCGCGGCAGCGGCGGCCGAGGCCCCGCAGAACATCTAGGGAGATGGACATGACGACTTCGACAGGCAATCGCTGGTCGCTGGACCGGCGCACCTTCCTCAAGGGAACGACGGCGGCCGCAGCGGCGGCAGCGGTGCCGGGGGCGATCGCGGGACGCGACGCCCTGGCGCAGGACCGGGCGACCACGCTGGCCATCGCCGCGCCCGCGACGCCGCAGAGCCTCGACAGCGAGTACGACGTGAGCCTCGGGACCTTCGAGACGGTGGCCGCCTGCTACGATTCGCTCGTCGAATTCGAGAAGATCACCGACCCCGGCGATCCGGATGCGCTGCGCGAGGACATCAAGGACTACCCGGATCGTCCCGGCCGCGTGAACATGAAGGGCAAGCTCGCGGAAAGCTGGGAGGTCGACCCCAACAGCCAGTGGGTCCGCTTCAAGCTCCGCGAAGGCGTCACGAGCAACTGGGGCAACGAGCTGACCGCCGAGGACGTGGTCTGGACCTGGCACCGCAAGCTCGAGCTGGGCGCGATCGGCGGCTTCTTCGCCAACACCATCAGCCTCAAGCGGAAGGAGCAGATCAAGGCCGAGGACAAGTATGTCGTCTCGTTCAACCTCGACCACCCGAACCCGCTGCTGCTTAAGCTGCAGCCCAACCTCTACAACCCGATCTACGATTCCACGCAGTGCCAGGCGGCCGGCGGCTCCGACGACCCGTGGGCCAAGGAGTTCCTGAAGAACGAGACGGCAGGCTTCGGGCCCTACGTGGTGGAGCAGCTCACGCGCGGCGCCCAGGCCGTCTACAAGGCGCGGGACGACTATTACGGCGGCAAGCCCGCGATGGAGACGGTGATCCTGCGCGAGGTGCCGACCTCGGCCAACCGGGCCCAGCTCCTGCAGGGTGGCGCGGTGGACATCGCGCAGTACCTGCAGCCGCTGGAGCTGGTGCAGCTCGCGAACGCGCCCGGTGTAGGCGTCGATACGATCCCGGCGACCTTCATGCTCTGGATCGAGCTCAACGCCAAGATCGAGCCCTTCGACAGCATCGACGTGCGCCGCGCGATGAACTTCGCCTTCCCGCAGGAGCAGGTGATCTCCACCGTGTTCCAGAACCTGGCGAGCCCGCTCACGGGCTGCATGCCCGACATCTATCCGGGCTTCAACTCGGCCTACTGGGAATACGGCACCCAGGACCTCGACCACGCGCGCGAGCTGCTCAAGGGCGCGGGCTACGGTGACGGGTTCGAGACCGTGCTCGGCTACAACGCCGCGGATGCGACCCAGGAAACCACGGCGATCCTCTACCAGAGCGCGCTGAAGGAGATCGGCGTCAACCTGCAGCTCAAGAAGATTCCGGCGGCGACGTTCTACAACAACGTCTCCGAGCGGAAGCAGCCGATGATCTTCTACTACGATTCGCCGTGGTGCCCGGATCCCGGCTACTCGATGAACCTCTACTTCCACTCCAAGTCGTTCATCAACTACTCCAACTACGAGAACCTGCGGGTGGACGAGCTGATCGACAGCGCGGCGCAGACCGGCGACATGGATGCCCGGCTCGCGGCGATGGACGAGGTGCAGCAGATCGTGATGCGCGAGGCGCCCTGGGTGTTCGGCGTCTTCACCAACTACTCGATGGCGCGGCGGGCGGACATCAGGGGCTGGACCTACTACACGTCCAACAACATCCGCTTCCAGGACTTCCGCCGGGAGGCGTAAGCGGGCAGCATTTCTCGGGCCGCGTCGTCCTCCTGGGCGGCGCGGCCCGTCCGCTTCCCGTAATTCTGACCGAAGCATAAATCACGCCGTGAGCGTGTCGCGCGAGCGATGACGGATATCACCGCCGGACACTCCGAGCGCAGCCGTTGGGAAGCCTTCGTCTACGCGCTCCGCTTTCTGTTCGCGGTGCTACGGGCGCGTCCCCTCTTCGCGCTCGGCTATTTCATCGTTCTCCTCGTCGTCGTTCTCGCCATCTTCGCGCCGCTGATCGCGCCCTACGAGCCCGAGGTCGCGAACCCGGTCGACTTCCTGCAGGGGCCGAGCTGGCGGCATCTCTTCGGCACCGATGCGACCGGCATGGATATCTTCAGCCGGATCGTCTACGCGCCCCGCATCGACCTCACCATCGCACTCGCGGGCACGATGATCTCGGCCGTCGTCGGCTCCTTCATCGGCGCGGTGGTCGGCTACTACCAGGAAGGCGGCGGCTTCGGCTCCTTCGGCGCGGGCTTCGTGATGCGCGCCGCCGACGTGCTGCAGGCCTTCCCCGTCTTCGTCTTCGCCATCGCGCTGGTGGCGATCTTCGGCCAGAGCCTGGAGAGCATCATCGCCGCCATCGCCTTCGTGAATGCGCCGATCTACCTGCGGCTCATGCGCAGCCAGGTGCTCGCGATCCGCAACATGCGCTACGTCGAGGCCTCCTACGTCTCCGGCGCCTCCGACCTGATGATCATGCTGCGCCACATCATCCCCAATTCCATGGCGCCGATCCTGGCCCAGCTCTCGGTCAACATCGGCTGGTCGATCCTGCTGACGGCGGCCTTGAGCTTCGTCGGCGCGGGCGTGGTCGCGCCCACGCCCGAATGGGGCAGCATGATCGCCATGGGCTTTCAGAACATCATCACCGGCCAGTGGTGGCCCTCCGTCTTCCCCGGCATCGCGCTGGCGGTCACGGTCTTCGGCTTCGCGCTCGTGGGCGCCAGCGTGGAGGTGCTGGCTGACCCGGCGCGCCGGCGCGCGCTCGCGGGCACGCTGCGCGAGCGGAAGAAGCCGGCGTAGGCCCCAGCGATGCGTATCCTCCGCTATATCGGCCGCCGCTTCCTCTTCATCGGCCCGCAGCTCTTCGGGATCATCCTGGTGAGCTTCCTGCTGGTGAAGCTGATCCCGGGCGATCCGGCCGTAATGATGCTGGGCCCGTTTGCGACCGAAGAGCAGCTCGCCATGCTCAACGAGGAGATGGGGCTCGACGGCACGATCATCGACCAGTTCTGGATCTACCTGCAGAACCTGGTGCAGGGCGACCTCGGCACCTCGTGGCAGACCACGAAGCCCGTCTTCGACGACCTCGCCATCCGCTTCCCCGCGACGCTGGAGCTCGTCACGCTCTCGCTCCTGCTGGCGCTGCTGATCGGTATCCCGCTCGGCGTCGCCGCGGCCTACTTCAAGCGTTCGATCGTCAAGAAGTTCTCCGACTACTACGGCCTGCTCGCCGGCTCGCTGCCGGACTTCTGGCTGGGGCTGATCCTGATCTATCTCTTCTACACGATCATGCAGGTGGCGCCTGCGCCGCTGGGGCGCATCGACTTCGCGGTGCTGCCGCCGGCGCCGGTCACCAACTTCCTCATCATCGACAGCCTGATCGCCGGCAACTGGCAGGCGCTCTGGTCGACGCTCGGCCACCTGGTGCTGCCGGTGATCACGCTCGCCGTCATCAACGCGGGCCCGATCCTCAAGATGACCCAGGCGACGATGGAGCGGATGCTGGAATCCGACCTGATCCGCTACGCCGAGATGTGCGGGCTGCCCAAGACGACCGTGATCCGCAAGGCCTTCCGCAACTCGCTGCCCTCGGTGGTCACCATCGTGAGCGTGCTCTACGGCTTCCTCATCGGGGGCGCGGTGCTGGTGGAGATCGTCTTCAGCTGGGGCGGCGCCGGCCAGTACGCGGTGCAGGGCGTGCTCAACGCCGACATCAACCCGGTGCTGGGCTTCGTGCTCTTCTCGGCGATCCTCTCGCTCATCATCTACCTGTTGGTGGACCTGATCTATTTCGCCATCGACCCGCGGATCAGGGGCTGAGGATGGCCGCCGCCAAGATGACCGTGGCAGTAGAGGCGGGCGCGCCGGGGTCTGCGATGCTCGACATCGCCGGGCTCAACGTCTCCTACCCGGTCTACGAGGAGGAGCCGGTGCGCGCGGTGCAGGATCTCGATCTCAGCGTCCGCCCCGGCGAGATCGTGGGGCTGGTGGGCGAGTCGGGCTCCGGCAAGACGACGCTCGCCCGCGCCGTGATGGGGCTGCTTACCCAGCCCGGCCGCATCGATGACGGCTCGATCCGCTTCGACGGCAAGGACATGCGGGCGCTCTCGGAGAACCAGCTCAGGGCGATACGCGGCAGGGACATCGCCATGGTGATCCCGAACCCGCGCAGCGAGCTCGACCCGCTGATCCCGGTCGGCAAGCAGATCGCCGCCGTCGCCCGCGCGCACCTCGACATCGGCCGCGCCGAGGCCGACGAGATGGCGCTCGACATGCTGAAGGCGGTGCACATCCCCGACCCGACACGGCGCTTCCGCGCCTTCCCGCACGAGCTCAGCGGCGGCATGGCGCAGCGGGTGGTGATGGCGATCTCGCTCGTCTGCTCGCCCAAGTTCGTGATCTCGGACGACGCCACCAGCGGCCTCGATGTGACCGTGCAGGCGCAGGTGCTCGACCTGTTGCGCACGCTCGTGCGCGAGCACGACACGTCGATGCTCTTCATCACCCGCGACATCGGCATCACCGCGCACTTCTGCGACCGGGTGGCCGTGATCTACCGGGGCGAGATCGTCGAATTCGCGGAGACCGCGAGCTTCTTCGACAACCCGCAGCACCCGTACAGCGTGATGCTGCTCGCTGCCTTCGCCCACAACCCGGCGCTCAGGAACAAGTGGCACAAGCCGCTTGCCTCGACCGAAGCGGTGGCCGGGCGGGCCTGCCAGTACGCGCCTCGCTGCGTTCACCGCGAGGACGCGTGCGACGAGCGCCATCCCGACCTGCGCGAGCTCGGCGCCCGCCACCATGTGCGCTGCCACTTCCCTGTGGAGCGGGTGGCATGAGCGCCGTCCTCACCGTCGACGGGCTGGTCAAGCACTTCCCCATCGCGGGCTCGCGCTCGGTGGTGCAGGCGGTAAACGGGGTGAGCTTCTCGGTCGCCAGGGGCGAGACGCTTTCGCTGGTGGGCGAGTCCGGCTCCGGCAAGACGACGGTCGGCCGCTGCGTGCTCGGCCTCATCAAGTCGACCGACGGCGCCATCGGCTTCCACGGCAGGCCCATCGACAAGCGGCGCAACATCCGCTCGCGCGAGCTCCGCGGCAAGCTGCAGCTCGTCTTTCAGGAGCCCGCCGAATCCCTCGACCCGCAGGTGCGGATCGGCAACACCATCGCCG
>JAPPMY010000002.1 GCA_028818855.1 Rhodospirillales bacterium | reverse complement strand
GGAACAGCATGATCACCGGGATCAGGTAGATGAACGACGGGAAGGTCTGGAAGGTGTCGCAGAGGAGTTGCACGAAGCGCGTGCGCCGCGCCGTCTTCGACGCCCAGATGCCGAGCGGCAGCCCGAAGATCAGGCAGATTATCAGCGCGAAGAAGACCATGTACGCCGTGATCGACGCGCGCTCCCAGAAGCCCGTGAGCGCGATGAAGGCGACGAAGCCGGCCGCCGTCGCCGCGAGCCGCGGGCCGGCGAGCCGCCAGCCGATGGCGCCGGCCAGCGAGGCGACCGCGATCCACGGCATCCACTGGAAGCCCGTGCGCAGCGGGATCAGCACGTGGACGAGCAGGCCGTCGCGAATGACGGAGAGCGGGTCGTAGAGCGCGAACGTGACCACATCCACGACCATGTCCCAGAAGGGCGCGGTGGTGATGGTGGCGTTCTTCGGCAGGGTCTGGGCATAGGGCGTCAACTGCGAAGCCACGATGGAGGCGGCGATGACGATGGCCGCGGCGCAGAGGAAAGGGTGCACCCGCCAGAACGGGCCCTCCGGGCGGCGCTCCGGCTGCTTCTCGGAGAGCGCTCGGCTGAGGCGGTCGAGCATGACCGCCATCAGCACCACGGCGACGCCGTTCTCGAGCGCTTGGCCGAGGCGCAGGCTCTGCAGCCGGAACAGCAGGTCCTGGCCCAGCCCCTTGGCGCCCACGAACGACGCGATCACCACCATCGCCAGGCACTGCATGATGACCTGGTTGACGCCCAGCATGAGCGATTCGCGCGCCGCCGGTATCTCCACCTTGAAGAGCATCTGCCAGCGCGTGCAGCCGGCCATGCGGCCGGCCTCGCGCACTTCCTCGGCCACCCCCTTGAGGCCGAGGACCGTGAGCCGCGCCATCGGCGGTATCGCGAAGAGGATCGTGGCGATGGCCCCGGCCCGGTGGGAGACGCCGATGAAGAGCGCGACCGGGATCAGGTAGGAGAAATGCGGCAGCGACTGCATGACGTTCAGGATCGGCCAGAGCACCCGCTCGAAGGGCGGCCACTTCACCGCCAGCACGCCGAGCGCAACCCCGACGGCGGCGGCGATGGGCGCCGCGACCAGGACGACGGAGAGAGTCGTCATCGAGAGCGACCACTTGCCGAAGAGGGCGAAGTAGACGATGCAGCCGCCCGCGAGCAGCGCGAGCCGCCAGCCCTTCAGCCACCAGCCGAAGACCGCGGCGAGGCCGGCGATCATCACCCACGGGATGGCGGGAATGCCGATCGACCTGAAGCCGTCCGCGAGCAAGCCGTGCACGATGTCGAGCGGCCACTCGATCCCGAAGGCGATCGCCCGCGTCGCGTCCTTGACGGTGAAGACGCCGAAGATCTCGTGCTTGTGGAAGACGTCGACGACGACGTTGATCCAGTCGATGAAGGGGACCGCGATGTCCCGGGGCCAGACGATCCCGGCCTCGGGCAGGATGGGCTTGAGCGCGAGTAGTGCTACGAACGGCACCAGGACAAGGAGCGGACCTGCGCCCGGCGTGCGCCAGAGGCGGCGGGTGGCCGCAACCGGCCCCGCGAGCGATCCCCCGATGGTCCGCTCCGCCGCCATGACTCACGAGCGGTCGGCGTACATCGCGTGGACGAGGCCGTAGCGGTCGACCACGCCCACCGTCCTGCCGTCCTCGTCGACGACCGCCACCGGGCGCTCGGCCTCGATCACCTGCGACGCGACGTCCGCCAGCGTGGCATCCGCCCTGACCTCGCCATGCGTGGTCTCGCCCGCGGTCGCCGGCCGCACCGCCGTCGCCACCGTGAGCAGCCGGTCCCGCGCCACGTCCTTGGTGAACTCGCGCACGTAGTCGGTCTCGGGGTTCTCGATCAGCTCGGTGGCGGTGCCGGCCTGCTCGATGATGCCGTCCTTCATGATGATGATCCGGTCGGCGAGCCTTATCGCCTCGTCGAAGTCGTGGGTGATGAACAGGATCGTCTTGTGCAGCATGTTCTGCAGGCGCAGGAACTCGTTCTGCATCTCGCGGCGGATGAGCGGGTCGAGGGCGGAGAACGGCTCGTCGAGGAACCAGAGTTCCGGCCCGACCGCGAGCGAGCGCGCGATCCCCACCCGCTGCTGCTGCCCGCCGGATAGCTCGCGCGGGTAGTAGCGCTCGCGCCCTTCGAGGCCGACCAGCTCGATCATCTCGCGGGCCCGGTTCTCGCGCGTGCGCCGGTCGATGCCCTGGACCTCGAGCGGAAAGGCGACGTTCTGCAGCACCGTGCGGTGGGGCAGCAGCGCGAAGTGCTGAAACACCATGCCCATCTTGTGGCGGCGGAGCTGGGTCAGCTCCCGGTTGGTCGCCTTGAGCAGGTCCTGGCCCTCGAACACGATCTCGCCGGCGGTGGGCTCGATCAGGCGGGCGAGGCAGCGCAGCAGCGTGGACTTGCCGGAGCCCGAAAGCCCCATGATCACCAGGATCTCGCCGGCGTTGACCTCCAGCGAGGCGTCGCGCACGGCGGGGATGTAGCCTTCTTCCAGAATGGCGGCGAGGCCGGGCGCGCCGCCGTGCCTCTGCATGAACGGGCGGGGCTTGGGGCCGAACAGCTTCCAGACGCTGCTGCACGTGAGAATGGGCTCGGCCAAGACGCACCTCCCCGCCGCGGCGAAGCGTGTTTCTGCTCCGCTCGGCCAGCCCCTCTCCCCGTCGCCGGCGGCGCGGGGCACGGACTGCCACTTGTCCGTACTATGTGCCGGCAGGGGCACGAAATAAAGCGAGGGCGCCGCCACAGGGAGAGGGACGGCGCCCCCGTCGCCAGCGGTGCTAGGCTAGTTCACCCAGGACATCCACTTGGCTTCGTTGTCGGCGAGCCACTTGTCGGCCGCCTCTTCGACCTCCATGCCGTCGATGTCGACCAGCTTCGACATCACCGCGATATCGAGATTGGTCAGGTTCATCTTCGAGATGATGGCATAGGCCGTCGGCCACTTGTCTGGCATGCCGTTCCAGACGCCGATCTTGAGATAGCCGTCCTTCGGGTTGCCGCAGTCATGGGTCATGTCGGGGTTGGGGCCCCAGGCCGGGTCGTCCTTGCAGCCCTCGTCATACTCGGGGAACTCGACGAACTTGCCGTCGTAGATCGCCTCGATGAAGTTGGGCGTCCAGTTGAAGTGCACGATCGGCGCCTTGCGCTCGAACGCCGATGCAAGCTCCGCCCAGATCGCGGCGGCCGAGCCTGCGTTCACCACCTCGAAGTCCATGCCGAGGCCCTCGACACGCTCGGCGTCGTGCTTCAACCAGTCGACCGGCCCGCCGAGGAAGCGGCCCTTCGGGGCCGTCTCGGCAGTCGAGAACATCTCGGCGCAGGCGTTCAGCGCCTCCCAGTCGGGCAGGCCGGGGCACTGCTCCTCGACATAGCTCGGATACCACCACTCCTCGCGGGTCTTGGCGTCGTGAGTCGCAGCGTCGATCACGCAGCCTTGGTCGACGACCTGCTCGAACGCCACGCCGAACGCGCCCTGCCAGACCTCGTGGACCACGTCGATGTCACCCTCGCACATGGAGGTGTAGACCACCTGGCTGTCGGCGGGGATGAACTCCGTCGCGAAGCCCTGGCCGTTGAGAATCTTGCCCAGGACGTGGGCACCCACGATCTGGCTTGACCAGTTGTGGATCGGGATCTTGATCGGGTCGTCGGAATCCGCGGCCTGCGCCACGCCGGACACGGCGCCCGACAGGCCGATCGCGGCCCCCGCGACGAGGGCGATCGCCCAACGCCTCACACTCGTTCCCTCCATAGTCGCCTCCTCAGCGTTCCTTGCATGCGGTCTCTGGCATACGCGGGGCTCCGCGCAGCTAAGCACAAGGGTAAAGAGGCGTTGTGAACAAGACAGACCATTGCCATAAACAGCCTGTAAAAGATCATGAAAGATGTGAAAATGGATTTTCGGTAATTCGAGGGGCCCGGGAATGACGGACCCTTACCACATCGTCGTCGTGGAGGACGACGCTGTGACCCGCACCAAGCTTGCAGGTTATGCCCAGGCAGCGGGCCACCGGGTGAGCGAAGCGGAAGACGGCGACGGCATGTGGCGCATCCTCGAGCGGGACGCTGCGGACCTGATTCTGCTCGACATCAACTTGCCGCGCGAGGACGGCCTCGACCTCACCCGCAAGCTGCGCGCGCAAAGCAGCATCGGCATCATCCTCGTCACGGTGCGCACCGACGAGGTGGACCGTATCGTCGGCCTCGAGATCGGCGCCGACGACTACATCACCAAGCCCTTCAACCCGCGCGAACTGCTGGCACGGGTCAAGAGCGTGCTGCGCCGCGCGGGCGACGGCTCGCGGGAGCCCGCGCCGGCGCGGCGTTTCGCCGGCTGGGTGTTCTCGGCGGCTGCGCGCAAGCTCGTCTCGCCGGGCGGCGATATCGTGCAGCTCACCCGCGCCGAGCACGAGCTGCTCGCCGCGCTCGCCGACCATCCCGGCCAGGTCCTCTCGCGGGAGCGGCTGCTCGCCCTCATCACCCACCGGTCATGGGAGCCGGGCGACCGCACCATCGACGTCCTGGTTCGCCGGCTCAGGCGCAAGATCGAGCAGGACCCCGGCAAGCCCGAGCTTATCGTCACCGCGCACGGCGAGGGCTACGTGTTCACCCCGGCGGTGACCACCTGAGCGCTGCGCTCGGCCGAATCGAGGCCGGCCCAGAGCGTCACCAGCGCCTCGCGGGATTCCTCGAACAGGCTGCCCAGGTCGTCCGCGAGCGCTGCCGCCTCCGGCGTCCGGGCGCGCGCTTCGAGCACCCCGCAGCGGTCGGCCAGGCGGCGAAGCCCGAGGCTGCCGGCCGCACCCCGCAGCGCGTGGGCGAGGTCGGCGGCGCGCTCGATCCGCCCCTCGGCCAGCGCCTGCCTGATCCCGTCGATCTGGACCGGGGCCGTCTCGACGAAGGTGTTGATCATCAGGGCGCCGCGCTCGGCCCCGAGCACGGCGCGGTCCTCCGCCAGCACGGTCGGATCGATGATCGAGCCGTGCTCGCCCGCGTCCGGCTCGCCGCCCCTGCCCTCGCGCCCCTCCCCCGCGTGGCCGAGGACCCGCGCAATCGTGTCCGCGAGCCCGTCGGGCGCGATGGGCTTGCCGATGAAGGCATCCATCCCCGACTGCAGATGCTGGGCCACCTCGCTGTCGAACACGTGGGCCGACATGGCGATGACCGGCAGCGAGCGGATCGCGGGGCTGGCATGGGCGCGGATGCGCTGCGTCGCTTCGATGCCGTCGATCCCCGGCAGGCTGATGTCCATGAGGACCAGGTCGAACGTCTGCGTCTCCAGCAGCGCGAGCCCTTCCTCGGCAGTCGGCGCGACAAGCGGCTCGTGCCCCATCCGGGCGAGGAAGGCCTCGACGACCATCGCGTTGACCACGTTGTCCTCGACGACGAGCACGCTCAGCGCGCTCTCGGGTCCGGCCGCGCCGTGCGGCACCGCCTCGGTCGGCGCCTGGGCTGCGGCTTCGCTCTGCGGCAGCGGCAGCGTGACCGAGAAGCAGCTTCCCTCCCCCGGCTTCGTCTCCACCGCGATCCGCCCGCCCATCGCGGTGACCAGCCGCCGGGAGATGGCGAGGCCGAGCCCCGTCCCGGTCTGGTGCCCCCGCCGGCGCGAGGACGCCGCCTGGTAGAAGGGCTCGAAGAGCTGCGCCAGGTCGGGCTCGGCGATGCCGGGGCCCGTGTCCTGCACGGCGAGCCGGATCGCGTCGCGCTCAGGCCCGCTGGAGACCGCGAGCGAGACGGCCCCCCGGTCCGTGAACTTGATGCCGTTGCCGAGCAGGTTGAGCAGCACCTGGCTCAGCTTCTGGCGATCGCCGGTCACCGCCGCCGGCACGCCGTCCGCAATCGCCAGGTCGAGGGCGAGCTCCTTCTCCCTGGCGCGGCCCTGCATGAGCACCACGATGTCCTCGACCAGCTCGTGCAGGTCGAAGACGGCGTTGTCGACCTCGATCTCGCCTGACTCGACCCGCGAGTAGTCGAGGATGTCGTTGAGGATGCCGAGGAGAATCTCGCTCGACGACCGCATGACCCTGACTTGCTGGTGCTGGCGCTCGTTCAGCGGGCCGTCGGCCATGAGGCGCAGCATGCCGAGCACCCCGTTCATCGGGGTGCGGATCTCGTGGCTCATCGTGGCGAGGAACTCCGACTTGGCGCGGCTGGCCTCCTCGGCGCGGGCGCGGGCGCGATCGTGGTTCTGCACCTCGTCCACGAGCCGCGCGTTGGCGTCCGTCAACTGCGCCGTGCGCTCCGCGACAAGCTCCTCCAGCTCCTCCTTGTGCTTTCGCAGCTCGGCGTTGGTGCGCTTCTGCTCTTCCTCCAGCTCCTGCTTGTCGATCAGGTTGTTGCGGAACACCAGGACCGTCTTGGCCATGTCCGACAGCTCGTCGCTCCCGCCCGTCGGCACGGTGACGTCGAGGCGCTCGCCGGCGAGGTTCTGCATGACCCTGTGCAGCGTCCTCAGCCGGTGGACCAGGTTGCGGTGGACGTAGAGCCAGGCGATGGCGCCCGCGATGGCGATGAAGAGCACGATCTGGAGCAGGACCGTGAGGCCGCCGAACTCCACGGCGCTGTCCGCAGCTTGGGATGCGTTGGCGGCGATGAGCTGAGAGCGGGAGACGACCGCGGCGACGCCCTCGTTCATCCGGTCCGTCAGCGCGCGATTGTCGTCGGCGAGGCTGGCCAGCGCCGCATCGAGAGCCAGCGTGCGGCGGCGCATGTCGAACAGACCCAGGGTTCCGGGCGGCCCGTCGGCCTCGAGCGCGGCAACGAGCGTCCCCGCCTGCTCGCGGCGGATCGGGTCGTCGATCAGCGCCACGCGGCGCGGCAGGATGCGGAGGTTGCCCCTGTAGCGCTCCTCGATCCACGCGATCTCGGCGGCATCGCGCGCCCGGCTGAGCTGGTTCAGCAGCAGCCCCTGCTCGGAGGCGCGCATCCTCATCTCGAACATCCGCTCCAGCAGGAACAGATCGGCCTCGACCAGCCGGTCGAAGGCGTCGAGCGTGGCCGGCAGCCGTTCCCGGTCCTCGACAAGCTCGTAGAGGTTGGAGATGACGACGGTCGCGCCGGACGCCGCGTTCGAGGTGAGCGTCTCGGAGAGAGCGGAGAGCTGACCGGCCGCCTCCAGCGAGCGCGCGACCGAGGCCGCGAGCACGGCGTTCATGTCGATCCGCGCGGCGACGGCCTCGTCCTGCCTCTCCAGGTTGGCCGCGAGCGCCGATACCACGCCGCGAAGCTCGGCCACTTCGCCTTCGGGGAAGCCGTACCCCTCCAGCGCATCGAGGCGGGCGGAGAGCAGGTCGGTCGTCGAGCGCAGGATGTGCGCCTCCGCCTGCCGCTCTGCCTGGCTCTCGGCGGTGGCGAGCAGGGCGCCGCGCGCGGCGATCCGGCTCGAGGTCTCGGCGATGATCCGCCCCTCCGAGATCGCCGGCATGGCCTGATCGACGATGGTCGTCTGGGCCGTGTCGACGTTGCGCAGCACGACCCAGCCGATGATCCCGGCTGCGATCGAGAGAGCCGCGACGCCGGCGAACGCGGCGAACAGGCGGCTTGCGATGCCGAAGCGCCCGAACATGGTGAAATTAGAACACCGGTTGGAATCGAAAGGCAATCGGCCGCAGAATGAAGGCCATGAGATGGTGCCGCCTGCCGGGGCTGCTTCTCGCGGGTCTGGCGCTGGCCGCGGGCCCCGCGCAGGCGCCGGCGCAGGAGACGGCGCAGGACCCCGCGTCGCCCGCCACGTGGGCGCTCGAGGCCTGGTCGCCGCCCTTCGATTTCCGCAGCCCGACGACGACCATCACCTATCACCCGCTCGAGCGCGCATCGCGGAAGTGGCGCATCTGCGCCTCATACCCCCACCTCAAGGATTCGTACTGGCTCAGCGTCAACTACGGCATGGTGGAGGAGGCGAAGCGGCTCGGCGTCGCGCTCCGCGTCGTCGAGGCCGGCGGCTACCCGAACCTCGAACGGCAGATCGCCCAGATCACCGAGTGCGCGAGAGACGCCGACGTCCTGGCGCTCGGCGCAGTCAGCTTCGACGGGCTGACCGAGGCGGTGCTGGCGATCAGCGAGCAGATCCCCGTCATCGCCGTGGTCAACGACATCGCCGACCCCGGCATCAGCGCCAAGGCGGCCGTCTCCTGGGTGACGATGGGAGAAGTGACCGGCGCCTACCTCGCGAGCCTCCACCCGGCCGGCACGCCGCCCGTCAAGGTGGCGTGGTTCCCCGGCCCCCGCCAGTCCCAGTGGGCGCACTTCGTCGAGGAGGGGTTCACCGAGGCGCTGGCGGGCAGCGCCGTCGACATCGTCCTCAGGAAGTGGGGCGACACCGGGCGCGAGATCCAGCTCATCCTGGTCGAGGAAGCGCTGGAGGAGCGGCCGGACGTCGACTACATCGTGGGCAGCGCGGTCACCGCCGGCGCGGCGGTCAGCCTGCTCCGGGCGCGCGGCCTCACCGGCCGGATCCGCGTGCTGGCGGACTACTTCACCCATGCCGTCTACCGCGGGATCAAGCGCGAGAAGATCCTGGCGGCGCCCACCGATTTCCCCGCCCTCCAGGGGCGAATGGGGATCGAGATGGCCGTGCGCCTGCTCGAAGGCAAGCTCGAGCACCCCCACGCAGGCCCGCTGATCCACATCGTCGAGCAGGGCAACCTGGGCGACTTCAGCACGCGCCTCTCGCTGGCGCCCGCCGACTTCTCGCCGACGTTCGTGGTCGAATAGCCCCGCGCACGCGTCGCGGCAGCCCCACAGTCGAACATCCGTCGCCCTGCTGCCGCTTTGCCCTGCGCCCACTCTTTGGCATGATGCGCCGTCCGATTCCGATGCACTGGCGGGCAGTTGACTGCCGGTGAGCGCGCCGGCAGGGCGGCAAGGGGTTTTTGGGACCATGCACGCATCGCTCGATAGCTGCCCCGCGCTGGTGCTCAATGCCGACTACCGGCCGCTCAGCTACTTCCCGCTCTCGGTCTGGGGCTGGCAGGACGCGGTGAAGGCGGCGTTCCTCGACCGGGTGACGATCCTCTCCACGTACGACCGCGCCATCCGCTCGCCCAGCATGGCGATCCGGCTGCCGAGCGTCGTGGCGCTCAAGCGCTACCGCCCGCTCGCGCGGCGCCCGGCCTTCACCCGCTTCAACGTCTTCCTGCGCGATTCCTTCACCTGCCAGTACTGCGTGTCGCCCTTCCCGGTGGAGGACCTCACGTTCGACCACGTGGTGCCGCGCTCGCGGGGCGGGCGCACCACGTGGTCGAACGTGATTACCGCCTGCAGCGCCTGCAACCTCTCCAAGGGCAACCGGCTGCCGCGCGAGTGCGGCATGCGGCCCCAGCGCAAGCCGAGGGCGCCCAGCGCCCACGACCTGCACGAGGCAGGCCGGCGCTTCCCGCCGCGCTACCTGCACGAGAGCTGGGGCGACTACCTCTACTGGGATTCCGAGCTGGACCCCGATTAGCGTCGCCGAACCGGGAGAGCGCAGATGCTCGTCGAGCAGATCTGGACCGCCAACGCCTACCGCAACTTCAACTATCTCATCGCCTGCCCGGAGACCGGCGAGGCGCTCGCCGTCGATCCGCTGGACCACAAGCGCTGCCTCAAGGCCGCCAGGGACAGGGGCTGGCAGGTCACCCAGATCCTCAACACCCACGAGCACGGCGATCACACCGGCGGCAACAAGGCGATGGTCAAGGCCACCGGCGCCACCCTGCTCGCCCACGCCAACGCCAAGGGCAAGATCCCCGATATCGACCGCGGGCTCGGCGCGGGCGACGTCATCAAGGTGGGCGCCACGGTGGAGCTGGAGGCGCTGGACACCCCCGGCCACACCATGAGCCACGTGTGCCTGCTGTCGCGCACCGACACGCCGGCGCTCTTCTGCGGCGACACGCTCTTCAACGCGGGCGCGGGCAACTGCCACTCCGGCGGCCACCCGGCCGAGCTTTACGAGACCTTCGCCGGCCAGCTCGCCAAGCTCCCGGACGAGACCCTGATCTACCCCGGCCACGACTACATCGCGCATAACCTGGGCTTCACCCTTGACCGCGAGCCCGACAACGAGCGCGCCAAGTCGCTTCTCACCGAGGTGGAGCCTCAGGACCCGGACGACGCGATGGTCTCCACGCTGGCGCTCGAGAAGGAGATCAACACCTTCTTCCGTCTGCACAGCCCCTCCGTCATCGCCCGCCTGCGCGAGGCCTTCCCCGACCTCCCCGACGACCCCGGCCCGCGCGAGGTCTTCCTCAAGCTCCGCGAGCTGCGGAACAGCTGGTAGGGAGCCCCCGGATCGCGGGCACGGAAGCGCTCCGCATGACCGACGGCCTGAAGGAGCGGCACCGAACGGCCGTCATCGACATTATCGCCGCCAATGCCAGGGTTGAGCGGGCCGTGCTGTTCGGCTCGCGCGCCACGGGGAGCTTCCGCCCGGCCTCGGACGTGGACGTGGCACTGTTCGGCGATCGCCTGTCCACAAGCGATCAGTTCGACCTCGCCGCCGCCATCGAGGAACTCACGATCCCGCAGCGCGTCAACCTGCTCCTCTACGGAACCGTCGACAGCATCGCCCTGCGCGAGCACATCGAGACCGAGGGGATCGAGTGGTACCGGCGACGAGACACGGACAGCGGGGACCGGCCCGGCCGCGACGCCGGGCCGCGCTGACCGCGGCGAGGCAAGCCCCGCATCAGGCGAACACCGCCTGCGCCATGAACTTCTGCGCGTCGATGTTGGTGCCGCAGACGATCACCGCCGTGCGCTTGCCGCGCAGGCGGGCGGCCAGCGGGCCGAGCAGCGCCGCCGTCGCCGCCGCGCCCGCCGGCTCCACCGCGAGCTTCGTCTCGGCGAAGAGCAGGCCCATGGCGCGGCGCATGGCCTCGTCGTCGATCCTGACCAGCTCGTCCACGTAGCGCCGGCAGAGCCCAAAGGAATAGGGCAGGGCGAAGGGCGCGCCGAGGCTGTCGGCGATGGTCCTCACGCGCTCGATCGGCTGGGGCGCGCCGGCGGCGAAGCTCCGGTGCATGGTGTCGGCGCCCTCCGGCTCCACGCCGTAGACCCGGCACCCCGGCTGCACCGCCTTGATCGCGCACGAGACCCCGGCGCAGAGGCCGCCGCCGCCGATCGGGACGATCACCGCATCCAGCGCCGGCACCTGGCGGGCGAGCTCGAGGCCCACCGTCGCGGTGCCGCAGGCGATGGTCCGCCCCTCGAAGGGATGGATCATCGTCCGCCCCTCCTCGCCCTCGATGGCCCGCACGGTCTCGAAGGCCGCGTGCACGTCGGGCACCAGCACCAGGTCCGCGCCGTAGCGGCGCACCTGGGCGACGCGGAAGGGGTCCGCCCCCTCCATCATCACCACCTTGGCGGTCGTGCCGACGCTGTCTGCGGCGAAGGCCACCGCGATGGCGTGGTTGCCGGCGCTCACCGCGGTGACGCCCCGCGCCCGCGCCGCGTCGTCGAGAGCCATCGCGCTCAGCAGCGCGCCCCGCGCCTTGAAGGTGCCGGTGCGCTGGAACAGCTCCAGCTTGAGGAAGACGTCGCTCTCCCGCCCGAGCGCGTGCCGGACCGCAGCCGCGCGCAGGCGATGCACCGGCGTCTCGTCGATCAGGTCGCCCAGCGTCTCCCGCGCCGCCTCCATCGCGGCGAGGTCGGGCGGGGCCGCGTCGTCCAGGCTCACCGGCCCCTACTCCCCGCGAAAGCGCGGCACGCGCTTCTCGATGAACGCCTGCACCGCCTCTCGGTGATCGGCGCTGCCGCCGAGCACGCCGTAGGTGGCCGACGCCCGGTCGAGCCCCGAGCGCAGGTCGCCGCCCACGCCGTCCCGCACCAGCCGCTTGATGGCGCGGATGGCGAGCGTCGGGCCGTCCGCGAGGCGCCGGGCGAGCGCCAGGGTGTCCGGCATCAGCTCGTCGTCGGGCAGGGCGCGGTTGACGAGGCCGATGCGCTCGGCCTCCGCCGCGTCGATGGCATCGCCCGTCCACAGCAGCTCCAGCGCCTTCGCCGTGCCCACCAGCCGCGGCAGCCAGTGCCCGCCGCCTGCGCCCGGCGCGAGCCCCACCTTGACGTAGGTTTCCGCGAACCTGGCCGAGGCCGCGGCGAAGCGCAGGTCCATGGCGAGCGCCAGGTCGAGGCCCGCGCCGATGGCGGCCCCGTTGATCGCCGCGATGACCGGCTTGTCCATGTCGGCGAGCGTGAGCGGGATGCGGTGGACATGCTCGCCGATCAGGGCCCGCTGCTCGGCCGCGCTCCGCTCCAGCCCGTCGCCCATCAGCTCCTGGATGTCGCCGCCGCTGCAGAACGCCTTGCCCGCACCCGTAACCACCACCACGTGCACGTCCGCGCGCTCCCGGCAGTCGGCGAGCGCCGCCGCCCAGGCGTCGATCATGGTGCGCGTGAAGGCGTTGCGCCGCGCGGGCCGGTTGAGCGTGACGGTCGCCACCCTGTCCGCGACCTCCAGGCGGATCTCGTCGCTCATGCGCTTCCCCCCTCGCTTGCGCCCGCCGTCACCATCGTGGTCCAGAGCGCCGCGCCCCCGCCCCGCGCGGCCTCGGCGCCCAGCTCATGCCACCAGTGGGCCTCGTTGCCGTACTCGTCGCGCCAGGCCCAGAGCCGCGTGGTCCAGACGTGCAGGTCGTGCTCCACCGTGTAGCCGATGGCGCCGTGCACCTGGTGGGCGAGCCGGGCTACCGCGCCCGCCGCCTGGCTCGCCCGCGCCTTGGCGGCAGCTAGGGCAAAGGGCGTGCAGGCCTGCGCCGCGGCATCGACCGCAGCGCCCGTCGCCGCCGCCTCGCCGCCGATCTCGGCGAGATGGTGCTGGATCGCCTGGAACCGCTTGAGCGGCCGGCCGAACTGCTCGCGCTCGCTCGCGTAAGCCACGGTCATGGCGAGTACCCGCTCCATCGCACCCCGAAGCTGGGCTGCGCGGGCAAGCGCCATCAGCGAGGAGGCATCCACTGGCCCGGACGGATCCCTGGCCGTTGAGAGAGGGGAGCCTTGCGTGACGTCGTCCCGCGGCTCGCCCGCCAGATTGGCGCCTTCGACCACGCCGACCGGCCTGTAGAGCGCCAGCCCCCCGCCCGTGCTGGCGATCAGGACGACGGAGGCGAACCGTGCCCAGGGGACCCGCGGCAGCGCGGCAGAGTCTGCGTCTCCCGGCTCCCACGCCGGCGCGTGCACGGTGAGCGGGCCGTCCGGCGTCTCCACCCCGGCGGCGTGGCAGAGCAACGCCCCCACCATCGTCTCGGCGACCGGAATGGGCGCGGCGTGGCGCCCCGCCGCCCGCATCACGGCGAGCCCGGCGGCAAGCCCGGCGCCGCCCGCATCCTCCGGCAAGGCCGCCTGCGCGAGCCCGGTCCCGGCGAAGGTTCGCCACAGACGTTCGGGCCATGCGCCTTCCGCGAGCGCCTGGCGCGCCGCGCCGCTCTCCGCCGCGAACAGGTCGTCGGCCGTCCGCTCGATGAGGCGCGCGGTCTCGTCGCTCATCCCGACCTCACGGGCGCCCTCACCTGACGCCGAGGCCGCGCGCGATGATCGAGCGCAGGATCTCGTTGGTGCCGCCACGCAGCGTGAACGACGGCAACCCCAGCACCGAGGCGCCGAGCGCGGACGCGAGCGAGGGCGCGTTGGCAGCGCCGCCGGCAACCGGCTCGACCGCCACGGCGCGGCGCAGCGTCTCCGCCACCTCGAACTCGAAGCGCGTGCCCATGTCCTTCACCATCGCGGCCTCGACTTCGGGGAACGCGCCGGCCTCGAGCTGGCCCGCGACGGCGAGCGACATGGCCCGCAGCGCATAAAGCTCCGCCGCGAGCCGGCCGATCGCCTCGGCCAGCCCCGGCTCCGGCTCAGGCCCCGCCGCCTCGACCAGCGCCGCGAACAGGTGGAAGGTGCTGAGAATGCGCTCCGGCCCGCTCCGCTCCAGCGCAAGCTCGCCCGTCACCTGGCGCCAGCCGTCGCCCTCCTCGCCGATCAGCCTCCCGGCGGGGATGGCCACGTCCTCGAAGACGCATTCGTTGAAGTCGTGCTTGCCGGCGAGGTTGACGATGGGGTTGACCTGCACGCCGTCGCTCTCGAGGTCGATCAGGAACTGACTGAGCCCTTCGTGGCGGCTCTCTCCCGCCGGCCCCGTGCGGCAGAGCGCGATCATGTACTGCGAGCGATGGGCGTTGCTGGTCCACACCTTGGTGCCGTCGATGCGCCAGCCGTCGCCCGTCCGCACCGCCCGCGTACGCACGGAGGCGAGGTCGGAGCCGGAGTCGGGCTCGCTCATGCCGATGGCGAAGTAGCACTCGCCCGCGGCGATCCCGGGCAGGATGTCCCGGCGCTGCGCCTCGCTGCCGAAGCGCAGCAGCAGCGGGCCGCTCTGCCTGTCCGCGACCCAGTGGGCGTAGACCGGCGCGCCGGCGGCCAGCAGCTCCTCGATCACGACGTAGCGCTCCAGCGCCGAGCGCTCGTGCCCGCCGTAGCGCCTGGGCCAGCACATGCCGATCCAGCCGCGCGCGCCCAGCGCCCGGCTGAAGGAGGCCGACCAGTCGGAGCCGAAATCCGAATCCGGCCGCCAGCCTTCGGCCGCCTGCGATTCCGCGAGGAAGGCGCGGACCTCGCCCCTGAGCCCGTCCGTGCCGGGCGGCATCGCCGGCGGCGGGAAGTCGAACCCGGTCACGGCGCCCGTCGCGCGGAGGCGAGCGGGGACGCTCGAACGGCCGCCAGCGGAGGCTCCGGGATGAATCCGCGGGACAATTTATGTGAGATAAACCGAGATAAGCCGAGATAAACCGAGACAAAGTGAGACAAGGTGAGACAAAGTGAGATACGGGCGCGGCGCCGTGAGCGTCCATCCTCGGCAGGATCGGAGCGGGCAGAGCGACGCGCGGGCGCCGGCCGTCCCTCCGTGGAGCGACCGCTCATCTCGCCTGCCGCGGCCCGCCGGCTCTCGTCCTGCATGATGCGACCATGCCCCGGCCGCCGCGCGCCTTGCACCGCACCATGGTCCGGCGCGTTGCGCGCGCCAATGCCGCCTCTGCCGTCGCGTTGAGAACCAGCGCGATCAGCCGCCGAACGCCTCGCGGTAGCGCGCGAGCTTCGCCCGCCACGCCGCGTTCTCCAGGATCGCGCGGTTGACGATGGCGGGCGGCTCCTCGCCCCGCTTCAGCGCCTTGCAGGCCACGACGTCGCCCGCGCCGAGGCCGGCGAAGCACTGGTCGGTCCAGGCCAGCGCGTGGGGCGTGAACACCACGTTGTCGAGCTTGAGGATGGGGTCG
>JAPPMY010000036.1:14974-15771 GCA_028818855.1 Rhodospirillales bacterium | reverse complement strand
AACTACAACGACCTGTTCGACGACCGCCGCTTCTGGAACAGCATCGAGCTCACGGTGATATGGTCCGTCACCGTCGTCTCGATCCAGATGGTGCTGGGCTTCTTCCTCGCCGTGCTGCTGGACCGCAAGATGAAGGGTGCAGGGCTGCTGCGCACCCTCATCATCATCCCGGTGTTCATTTCGCCCATCGCCATGGGGCTTACCTGGCGCTTCATCTTCGAGCCGGTCTCGGGCCTCGCCAACTGGATCCTGAATACCGGCTTCGGGCTGGAGAAGTGGACCTGGCTCTCGCACAAGGACACGGCGCTCGCGACCCTGATGTTCGTCGACTGCTGGCAGTGGACGCCCTTCATCGCGCTGATCCTGCTCGCAGGGATGCAGAGCATCTCGCCCGAGATCACCGAGGCCGCGCGGCTCGACCGCGTGCGCGGCGTCACCTACTACTGGCGCATCGTCATCCCGCTGATCCGCCCGGTCATCATGGTGGTGATCCTGATCCGGCTGGTGGATTCGATCCGCATCTTCGATCTCAACTTCATCATGACGAAGGGAGGGCCGGGGTCGTCGACGCTGCTCGCCAGCGTCTATGACTACACCATCTTCGAGCAGGGACATCTCGGCCTGATGGCGGCCTACGGCTTCCTGATCCTGATCCTGATCAATATCGTCGTGCTCGCCTTCCTCAACACGCTCTACCGAACGGAGAAGGCGGCGCGCGCCCCCCCCCCCCCCCGCGGTAGGGGGGCTGTAGGAGCGCGGTAAACCATCTCGCCGTCGTCGTGGGGATCGTCTGGGTG
>JAPPMY010000036.1:0-14964 GCA_028818855.1 Rhodospirillales bacterium | reverse complement strand
ATCCACTTTTACCTATTCTCTTTATTTTGTGTGTTTCGTCTGTTTTTTATCTCTTCATCCCAAACCCCGCCCCCCCCCCCGGCGCCGGCGGCGCGCCCCGCCGACCAGCCATGATGTCGTCGATCTACATGCGCGCGATCAACGTGCTCGCCGTCGTCGTCGTCATCGTCTGGCTGATCCCGGTGGTGTGGGTGGCGATCACCTCGATCAAGCCCACCAACGTCATCAACGCCGAGGTGCCGACCTTCTATTCGTTCGAGCCCACCGGCGAGCACTACGTCGAGATCTTCGACCGCTTCCGCATGGACCGCGCCATCGTGAACAGCCTGGTCACGGTGGGCGTCTCCACGCTGATTGTGATGATCCTGGCGCTGCCGGCGGCCTACGCGGTGGCGCGTATGGGGCTCATGGGGGGCGATACCTGGGCCCTTGTCATATTGTCATTGCGGTTCCTGCCGGGCGTGGTCGTCGTGCTGCCCTACTTCAAGATGGCCACCTGGTTCAGCCTGATCGACACGCAGATCGTGCTGATCGTGGTCTATGTCGCCTTCGGGCTGCCGTTCGCGGTCTGGATTCTGCGCGGATTCTTATTGGATTTGCCGAAGGAGGTGGAAGAGGCGGCCCGGCTCGACGGTCTGAGCTGGCTGCAGATCATTTTCCGGCTCATTCTGCCGATGGCGGCACCCGGCATCGCGGTGACGGCCATCTTCACCTTCGTCTTCAGCTGGAACGAGTATCTCTATGCCCTCTTCCTCACCTACGACAGCGCGACCACGATGCCGGTCGCGCTGCAGAAGACCATCGACCTCTACAACGTGCTGTGGGGTTCGCTCAGCGCCGGCGCGGTGATACAGCTGTTGCCGATGATCGCCGTCGTCTTCCTCCTCCAGCGACACATCGCGCGCGGTCTTGCCTTGGGCGCGGTGAAATAGGGCCGCCATGAACGTCACGCTCCGGGGACTGGTCAAGCGCTTCCGCGACGGCACCGAGGCCGTCAAGGGCATCGACCTCGACATCGCCAAGGGCGAGTTCCTGACCCTGCTCGGGCCGTCCGGGTGCGGCAAGACCACCACGCTCCGCCTGATCGCGGGCCTGGAGGAGCCGACCGAGGGCAGCATCGCCATCGGCGAGCGCGACGTCACCCACGTCAATCCCGGCGACCGCGACGTGGCGATGGTGTTCCAGACCTACGCGCTCTATCCCCACATGACCGCCCTGCAGAACATGACGCTCGGCCTCACGGTCGCCGGCATGTCCAAGGCCGAAGCGATCGAGAAGGCGCGGGAGACGGCGAGGCTGCTCAACATCGAGCCGCTGCTCGAGCGCAAGCCGGCGAAGCTCTCGGGCGGCGAGCGCCAGCGCGTGGCGCTGGGTCGCGCCATGGTCCGCAGCCCCGCCTGCTACCTGATGGACGAGCCGCTGTCGAACCTCGACCTCAAGCTGCGCGAGCACATGCGCACGGAGCTGAAGCGCCTGCATCAGGCGTACAAGGTCACGACGATCTACGTCACCCACGACCAGGCCGAGGCGCTGATCCTCTCCGACCGGGTGGCCGTGCTCAACAAGGGCGAGCTTCAGCAGGTGGCCGATCCGGTCACGATCTACGAGCGGCCTGTGAACATGTTCGTCGCCGATTTCATCGGCAGCCCCGGCATCAACTTCATGAGCGGCGCGCTCGCCGAGGGCGCGATCAGCGTCTCCGGCCGCGCGCTGGAAGGTATCGCCGGCGAGGGCTCTGGGCCCATCGTCCTCGGCATCCGGCCCGAGGACGTGCAGTTGCAGGCACCCGGCGAGGGTATCATCGACGGCACGATCGAGTTCACCGAGTCCTACGGCGGCGTCATCATCGCCTTCGTCTCGGTGGACGGCGGCGACGGCCTGCTGGTCGACCGCGAGTACGTGGCGGCGAGCATCGACGTGCACGAGCCGGTCACCGTGGGCGCGCGGGTCGGCCTCGCCTTCCGCGCGAGCCGCATCACCCTCTTCGACGCCGAATCCGGACTCTCGCTCGCACGGGCCGGCTGAGCGGCCGCCCGGGCGGCAGGCACTTCCAGCCCGGCGAGGGCACCATGAGGGCGCGATGACGCGGCGCGAGCGGCGGCGGGCGAAGAAGCGGGGGCCCGGTGCCGCGCCTGCCGGCGCCGATCCCGTCGACGGCATCCTCCGGGTCGCGCTCGGCCATCATCGCGCGGGCCGCGCGGCGGAGGCGGCGGCGCTCTACGAACGGATCCTGCAGCAGCGGCCCGGCCACGCGGACACGCTGCACCTCTTCGGCATTCTCCATGCCCAGACGGGGCGGCTGGAGGGGGCGCTGCCGCTGCTGACCAGGGCCGTGCGCAAGGCGCCGCGCAACGCCGGCTTCCTCAGCGACCTCGGCAGCGCGCTCAGGGGGCTGGGCCGCCACGACGAGGCCATCGCGCACTACCGCCGCGCCGCCGCGCTCGATGCGGGCAATGCCAACGTCCGCTACAACCTCGGCCACGCGCTCCGCGCCGCAGGCCGGGCGGACGAGGCCACCGGGTGGCTGCGCAAGGCGCTCGCGATCCAGCCCGATCACGGGCCGGCGCTGCTGGAGCTTGGCCGCGCGCTGCTGGACCTCGGCGCGGCCGAGGAGGCGGTGGCGGCCTTCAGGCAGGCGGTGGCGGTCGACGATGGCGCGGCGAGCGCCCATTCCGACCTCGGCAACGCGCTCCGCGAGACCGGCGCGCTGGAGGAGGCGGAGGCCAGCCTGCGCCGCGCCGTGGCGCTCGCCCCGGAGCACGCGGCGGTTCATGCCAATCTCGGCAACGTGCTGCAGGACCTCAATCGCACGGACGAAGCGGAGGCCGCCTATCGCGAGGCCATCGCGCTCGACCCCGAGCACGCGATCGCGCACGCCAATCTCGGCAACGCGCTGAAGCGCCTGGGCCGGGAGGACGAGGCGGTGGCGAGCCTGGAGCGCGCGCTGGAGCTGAGGCCGGAGAACGCGACCTACCGCGCCAATCTCGGCATGGTCCACGTGGCTCGCGGCGATGCCGCCGCAGCCCTGGCCAGCTTCGGCTTCGCCGCGGCGCAGCGCCACGGCTCGGCGCTCGCGCCCGCCGTGCTGACCGGGCGGCAGCCGGAGCGCCCGGCGGTCCCCGTCGCGCCGTTCAAGCTGCAGCATGACGCGGAGCAGATCCGTCGGCTCTGCAACGCGGGCCGCATCGATGCCTCTTTCGGCAGGGTCGCGGAGTCCTACGAGAGGATACTTGCCGCGCTCCCCGCCGATGCGCGGCCCGAGGCGCCTGTCGCGCTGCAAGCCACGGACTGGCGGCGCATCGCGGCGGCCTACAACCGCCCGCTCCACCTCCCCGAAGCACCGGCAGCGGCCGATGCCGCCGTCAATCCCGACCTCGATGCCGCCGCCATCGAGAGCGCCTATCGCGAGAGCGCGCCCAACCTGGTGGTGGTCGACGACTTCCTGAGCCGGGACGCGCTGGAGCGGCTGTGGCAATTCTGTCTGGATGCGACGGTTTGGTATCAGGTGAAGCAGGGCTACCTCGGCGCCTACCTGGTGGATGGCTTCGCGACGGGGCTCGCGCTTCAGATCGCGGACGAGCTGCGCGCGCGACTCCCCGGCATTTTCGGACGCCACCGGCTGGAGCAGCTCTGGGCCTACAAGTACGATTCGAGGCTGCAGGGGATCGCCACCCACGCCGATTTCGCCGCGGTCAACGTGAACTTCTGGGTGACGCCCGACGAGGCGAACCGCGATCCGGCCTCGGGCGGCCTCGTGATCCACAGGGCGCACGCGCCCACGGACTGGGCCTTCCGCACCTACAATGCCGACAGCGCCCGCATGGCGGCGTTCCTCGCCGAAGCCGGCGAGGAGCCGGTCACCGTCCCCTACCGGCAGAACCGGGTGGTGATCTTCGATTCCGACCTCTTCCACCGCACCGACGATCTCGACTTCCGTCCCGGCTACGAGAACCGGCGCATCAACGTCACCATGCTCTTCGGCGACCGCAGCGAGCGCTAGCATTGGCCGCCGCGGCGACCCATATGAGGCGCGGAGAGCGCACATGAATGACGGTCACCGGGCGATCGAAGCCTGGCTCAGAGAGCGCAGCATCGTCGAGGTCGAGTGCATCGTGCCGGACCTCGCAGGCGTGCCGCGCGGCAAGATCCTGCCCACGGACAAGTTCATCGAGGGGCTCGCCGGCGGCCAGCACCGCCTGCCCAAAAACGTCCTCGTTCACACGCTCACCGGCGACTTCCCGCCGCCGGGCGCCGTCTCCATCGACGTGAGCGACGGCGACTTCGTGCTGGAGCCCGATCCTGCGACGCTCGCCCTCGTGCCCTGGTACGACGAGCCCACCGCGCAGGTGATCGCCGATTGCGTGCTGCGGGGCGGCGGGCACTCGCCCTTCTATTCCCGCCGCGTGCTCGCGAGCCTGCTCGAAAAATTCGGCGGGCGCGGCTGACACCCGGTCATCGCGCCGGAGATCGAGTTCTACCTGGTCGAGAAGAACACCGACCCGGACCAGCCGCTCAAGCCGCCCATCGGCGCGTCCGGCCGGCGCGAGGCCGGGCGCCAGGAGTTCGGCATCGACGCGGTCAACGAGTTCGATCCCTTCTTCGAGGACCTCTACGACTACTGCGAGGCCCAGGAGCTGGACATCGACACGCTCAACCACGAGAGCGGGGCAGGCCAGGTGGAGATCAACTTCCGCCACGGCGAGGCGCTCCGGCTCGCGGATCAGGTGTTCGTCTTCAAGCGCACCGTGCGCCAGACAGCCCAGCGCCACGGCTTCTATGCGACCTTCATGGCGAAACCGATGCAGAGCGAGCCGGGCAGCGCCATGCACGTGCACCAGTCGGTCTACGAGGGGGCGGAGCGCCGGCCGCTCTTCTCGGGCGATGACGGGGCCGAGTCGGCCGCCTTCCGCCACTATCTCGGGGGCCTGCAGCGATTCCTGCCGGCCTTCACGCCGCTCATGGCGCCCAACGTCAACTCGTTCCGCCGGCTCCGCTTCGGTGCGAGCAAGCCGTTCAACGTGGGCTGGGGCTACGACAACCGTATCGCAGGGCTCCGCGTGCCGGACGCGCCGCCACGCAACCGCCGGGTCGAGAACCGCCTGCCGGGCTCCGACACCAACCCCTACCTCACCATCGCCGCCACGCTCGCCGCCGGCTACCTCGGCATGACGCAGGCGCTCGAGCCCTCGCCCCCGGTGGAAGGCGAGGAGACCGGCGCCTTCGAGACGCTGCCGCTCGACCTCAGGACGGCGCTCGAGCAGTTCGAGGCGTCAACAGAGGCGCGCGCCATGTTCGGCGACCTCTTCGTCCAGGGCTTCTGCGAGGTGGTCCGGGCCGAGTACGACGCCTATCTGCGCGTCGTCAGCTCCTGGGAGCGCAAGTTCCTCCTGCTGGCGGTGTGATGGCTGCTGCGGCAAGCGCCGGTCGCTACGCGCAGCACGACGGCGCGGCGCCCACCTGGTACGAGGCGAGCGCGCGGACGAGCCCCGCCTGGCCTGCGCTCGACGGCGACAGGCGCGCGGACGTCTGCATCGTCGGCGGCGGCTACACCGGGCTCTCCTGCGCGCTTCACCTGGCCGAGCGCGGCTACAGCACCCTCCTGCTGGAGGCGCGGCGCATCGGCAACGGCGCGTCGGGCCGCAACGGCGGGCAACTCGGCAGCGGGCACCGCCGCGATCAGATCACCCTGGAGCGGGAGCTTGGGATGGAGCGGGCGCGGCTCCTCTGGTCGCTGGCCGAGGAGGCGAAGGCGCTGGTCCGCGACCGCATCGCCCGGCATGGGATCGCGTGCGATCTGAAGCCGGGCATCGCCATCGCCGCCCACCGCCCGCGCCACGCGCGCGCGCTCGCCCGCGAGGCCGCGCATCTGAGCGCCCGCTACGGCTACGACGAGCTGGACGTGCTCGACCGCGCCGCGCTCCGGGCCGAGGTGGCGTGCGAGGAGTTCCACGGCGGGCTCATGGATCGGGGCGCGGGCCACCTTCACCCGCTCGACTACGCCCGCGGCCTCGCCCGCGCGGCGGCGGGGGCAGGCGCGGACATCCGCGAGGGGACGCCCGTCACCGGCCTCGCGGCGGGCGCGCCCTGCAGGGTCGAGGCCGGGCCGCACACGGTCACGGCGGATGCGGTCGTGCTCGCCTGCAACGGCTACCTGGACGCGCTTGATCCCGGCATGGGCGGGCGCATGATGCCGATCAACAACTTCATCCTGGCGACGGAGCCGCTCGGCGAGGCGCGCGCCCGCGAACTGATCCCGAGCGACGTCGCCGTCGTCGATACCCGCTTCGTGGTGAACTACTTCCGGCTCTCGGCCGACGGGCGGCTGCTCTTCGGCGGCGGCGAGACCACGAGCAGCCGCCTGCCCGCCGATCCCGGCCCGCTCGTGCGCCGCTGCATGCTCCGCATCTTTCCCCAGCTCGCCGAAGTGCGAGTGGATCACGTGTGGGGCGGGACGCTCGCCATCACGCGCTCCCGCATGCCCAGCATCGGCCGGCTCGAGGGCGGGCTCTACTTCGCGCAAGGCTACTCCGGCCACGGCGTGGCGCTGGCGACGCTCGGCGGCGCGCTCGTCGCCGAAGCCATCGCGGGTACGCTGGAGCGCTTCGATGTCTTCGCCCGCCTGCCGCAGCCGCCCTTCCCCGGCGGCGCGACCCTGCGCTGGCCCACGCTCGCGCTGGCCCTCGCCTACGGCGCGCTCCGCGACCGGCTGTGAGGGCAGGGGCGGCTCGCCCTACGGCTCGGCCGTCCGCGCCTCGCGCTCGCGGATCATCATGGCGCGCTTGTTGATGAGGCTGGCCGCGATCACCCCGGTGGCGACGATGCCGACCAGCACCGTGGAGACGGCGTTGATCTCCGGCGTCACGCCGAGGCGGACCTGGGAGTAGATCTTCATCGGCAGCGTCGTCGAGCCGGGGCCGCTGGTGAACGACGCGATCACCAGATCGTCGAGGGAGAGCGTGAAGGCCAGAAGCCAGCCCGCGACCAGCGCCGGGCTGATGATCGGCAGCGTGACGGCGAAGAAAGTCTTGACCGGCGGCGCGCCGAGGTCCATCGCCGCTTCTTCCAGCGAGCGGTCCATGGTGAGAAGCCGCGACTGCACCACCACCGCGACATAGGCCATCGAGAAGGTGATGTGCGCCACCGTCACGGTCCAGTAGCCCCGTGCCCAGGAAAGCGCCACGAAGAGCAGCAGCATCGAGAGGCCGGTGATGACCTCGGGCATGACCAGCGGGGCGTAGACCATGCCAGAGAACAGCGTCCGGCCGGGGAAACGCCCGAGCCGCGCCAGTGCGATTCCCGCAAGGGTGCCGAGCACCAGCGCCACCGTCGACGAGACGAAGGCGACCCGGAGCGTCATCCAGGCGGCGTCGAGCAGCAGGTCGTTCTCCACCATGGCGACGTACCACTTGGTGGAGAACCCGGCCCAGACGGTCACGAGCTTGGATTCGTTGAAGGAATAGATGATGAGCAGGAGAATCGGGATGTAGAGGAAGGCGAAGCCCAGCGTCAGCGCCGCCAGGTTGACTCCGCTCAGGCCCCGGCGCATCACGCGTCCGCCTCGCGCTGGCGCTGCTGATGGCGCTGGAACAGCACGATGGGCACGATCAGCACAAGCAGCAGGATCACGGCGACCGCCGACGCCACCGGCCAGTCGCGGTTGCTGAAGAACTCGGTCCAGAGGATGCGCCCGATCATCAGCGTGCCGG
This sequence comes from Rhodospirillales bacterium, assembly GCA_028818855.1. Classification (GTDB taxonomy): domain Bacteria; phylum Pseudomonadota; class Alphaproteobacteria; order UBA828; family UBA828; genus WTGU01. Next base: position 7,258 of record JAPPMY010000036.1, on the reverse strand, counting down.
AGCCGCCCAGCAGGTCGGGGATCACGAACTCGCCGACCGCCGGGATGAACACCAGGAAGCAGCCGGCGACGATGCCCGGCCGCGCCAGCGGCACGGTGATCTTCCAGAACGCGCCGGCCGGGCGGCAGCCGAGGTCGGCCGCGGCCTCCAGCAGCGAGCGGTCCATCCGCACCAGGTTGGCGTAAAGCGGCAGGACCATGAACGGCAGGTACGAGTAGACGATGCCGATGTAGACCGCGATGTCGGTGTTGAGAATGATCAGTGGCTTGTCGATCACCCCGATCCAGCGCAGCACCCCGTTGAGCATCCCCTCGTTCTTGAGAATGCCGATCCAGGCGTAGACCCGGATCAGGAACGAGGTCCAGAAGGGCAGGATCACCAGCATCACCAGGCTCGCCTGCCAGGCGCGGGGTGCGCGCGCCATGGCGTAGGCGATGGGGAAGCCCACCAGCAGCGCGATCGCGGTCGAGATCGCCGCGATCTTGAGGCTGTTGGCGTAGGCGCGGATGTAGAGGCTGTCCTCGACCAGGAGCCGGTAGTTGTCGCCGACCGCGAACAGCTCGAACGAGCCGCCGTCTGGCCAGGCGAAGAGCGGCGTGTAGGGCGGGATCGCGAGCTGCACCTCGGCCACGCTGATCTTGAAAACGATCGCGAAGGGCACGAGGAAGAAGAGGAGCAGCCAGAGATAGGGGCTCGCGATGACCGAGCCGCGCCCGAGCCGCGCCCGGCCTGCGCGCGCCGGCTTGCGGCGTTTGCTCATGAGCGAAGCAGGATGCTCGCCTCGACCGGCCAGGAGAGGTGAACGCGGGCGCCCCGGTCGATGACCGCGCCCGCCCGGTGGAGCCGGTTGGTCTGCGTCGAGACCACCGTCTTTCCGCTGTCGAGGCGTACCCGGTAGGTCGACGTGCTGCCCAGGTAGGCGATCTCGGTCACCTCGCCCGCCATCGCGTTGGCGGTGCCGGGCGGGGGCAGCTCAGCGGCGATCTCGATCTTCTCGGGCCGCACCGCCAGCAGCACGGGGTCGCCCGCCGCAGGGCCGTCGGCGCGGGCCGGCGCCGCGAGCCCCCCCGGCGCGTCCGCCTGATCGACCACGATGTCGTTGCCGTTCACGGCGCTCGCGCGCCCGTCGAAGATGTTCACGTCGCCGATGAACTCGGCCACGTAGCGCGAGCGGGGCGCTTCGTAGATCGCCGACGGCGTGTCCACCTGGGCGATGCAGCCCCGGTCCATCACCGCGATGCGATCGGCCACGGTCATCGCCTCGTCCTGATCGTGGGTCACGATCACGAAGGTGATGCCGACGCGCTGCTGGATCGCCATCAGCTCGAACTGGGTCTGCTCACGGAGCTTCTTGTCGAGCGCGGCCAGGGGCTCGTCGAGAAGCAGCAGCCTGGGGCGCTTGACCAGGCTGCGGGCGAGCGCCACCCGCTGGCGCTGGCCGCCGGAGAGCTGGTGCGGCTTGCGGCGCGCGAGCGCGGAAAGCTCCACCAGCGCCAGCGCATCGGCCACCCGCGTCGCGATCTCGGCCCTCGGCACCCGGTCCTGGCGGAGGCCGAAGGCGACGTTGCCGGCGACGGTCATGTGGGGGAAGAGGGCGTAGGACTGGAACATCATGTTGACCGGCCGCCGGTAGGGCGGCAGCGCGGCGAGGTCCACGCCCTCCAGCAGCAGCGCGCCCGCGCTCGGCGTCTCGAAGCCAGCCAGCATGCGGAGCAGGGTGGTCTTACCGCAGCCGGACGGCCCGAGCAGGGCGAAGAACTCGCCCCGCCCGATGTCGAGGGAGACGTCGTCCACGGCGGTGACGCTGCCGAAACGCTTGCTGACCCCCTCGATGCGGAGGAAGGCGTCGCCGCTGCCGGGGGCGGGCGGCGGCTCTCCCCCGGCGTCCTGCGGCCTCTCGTTCACGAGCGCCGCGCCCGCGCGCGCCCGTGCGGTGTGTGCGTCGTGCCTATTCCGCGCCCTTGATGCGGGTCCACATCCGCGTGATGAAGCGCTGCACCTTGGGCGGATAGGGGTTGGTCACGTAGAGCCCCTTGCGCGCTTCCTCGGTCGGGTAGATGCCGGGGTCCTCGGTGATCTCCGCGTCCAGCAGTGGGGTCGAGGCGGCGTTGCCGTTGGCGTAGTAGACGTAGTTCGACGCCTTGGCGATCACGTCCGGCCGCAGGATGTAGTCGAGGAAGGTGTGCGCGTTGTTGGGGTGCGGCGCGTCCGCCGGGATCGCCATCATGTCGAACCATGACAGCGCGCCCTCGTCCGGGATCACGTAGGCGATCTCGACGTTGTTCTCGGCCTCCCAGGCGCGGTCGCGGGCCTGCAGCATGTCGCCCGACCAGCCCATGGTGAGGCAGATGTCGCCGTTGGCGAGATCGTTGATCTGGGCTGAGTTGTGGAAGCGGCGGATGTGGGGCCGGATCGCCAGCATCACCGGCTCGACCTTGGAGATCACGTCGGTGTCGTGGCTGTTGGGGTCCTCGCCGATGTAGTTGAGCACGGCAGGGACCACCTCATCCGGCTCGTCCATCATGTAGACCCCGCAATCGGCGAACTGCGAGACCACGTCCGCGTCGAAGAGCATACCCCAGGAGCCGGTGGGGGCGTCGGGCGCGCGCTCGGCGATCTTGTCGATGTTGTAGCCGAAGCCCGTGGTGCCCCACATGTAATTGATGGCGTACTGGTTGCCCGGGTCCCACTGGCTCACGACCGACATGATGGTCTCGTCCAGGTTGCCGATATTGGCGAGCTTGCCCTTGTCGAGCGGCTGGAAGATGCCGGCCTGGATCTGGCGCGCGAGGAAGGTGCCGCTCGGCACCACGACGTCGTAGCCGGTACTGCCGGTGAGCAGCTTGGTCTCCAGGATGTTGTTGGAATCGAAGACGTCGTAGACGACCTTGATCCCGGTCTCTGCCTCGAACTCGGTGAGGATCTCCTCGTCGATGTAGTCCGACCAGTTGTAGACGTTGACGACGGCATCCTCCTCGGCGAACGCCGTGGTCGCGGCGAGCAGCGCCGCAGCGGCGGCGCCGGCGGTCAGCGGCAGCTTTATCATGGGATTCGTCCTCTCTTGCCAGGCCTTGGCGGGCCGTGGTGGCGGTAGATCGATTCAGTCCCTTCGCGGCGCCCCTGTCAACGCGCCTGCCCTTCCTATCGCGCAAACGTGACGCCGGCCTCGCCGAGGCCCTCGATCGCGACCAGGACGGTATCGCCGGGCTCCACCCACTTGGTCTCGACGACGCTGCCGGTCAGCACCACGTCGCCTGCCTGGAGGGGGCGGCCGCTCGCAGCGGCATGGTTCGCGAGCCAGGTGAGCGCCTCGAAGGGGTGGCCCATCACGTCGGCCCCGGTGCCCGCGCCCACCGCCGCGCCGTTGATCGCCATCGTGCCGCCGGCCGCCGCGAGGTCGATACCCTGCCACGCGGTGACGGCCGGGCCGAGCACGGCGCCCGCGCTGAAGAAGTCGTCGGCGATCAGCGTCGGCGTGTCGAGGGCGCGAAAGTCCTCGTAGCGGTCGTCCACGATCTCGATGGCCGCCATGCAGGCCGCAACGGCGCCGACGATTGCCTCGCGGTCGAAGGGCGCATCGGCCGCCGGCAGCGACCGCCCGAGCCGCACCGCGATCTCGCACTCGACCCCCGGCCGCCAGTGGTCGGCATGGCCCACCGTCGCCGGCGCCTCGAACGTCCGGTTCTCGTAGAGCGCGCCGGCGCAGGGATGGGCGATCTCCAGGTAGTGCTGCATCACCGGCGTGGTGCAGCCGATCTTGCGGCCGCAGACGGCACCGTGGGTCGCGGCGAGGCGCACGTTGAGCGCAGCCTGGAGAGCGTAGGCGTCCTCCAGCGTGGCGGGCCGGCAGTCGCGGGGCAGGGCGTCGATGCGCTGCTCCCGATAGCGGCCGCCCGCGTAGAGCGCCACGGCGCGCTCGATGGCGTCGGGCGTCACGGCGCCCTCACGCCGCGCTTGCCCGCCGGTTTAGCGCCTCGACGGCCGGTTGCACCTCGGCGATCAGCCGCCGCGTCTGGTCGAGAACGTCGTCGTCGTCGCTGCCGATGGGCCAGAGCACGAACTTCGACACGCCGGCGGCGACGAACTCCTCGATCCGCCGCATGATGTCCGCGGCGTCGCCGGCGACGATGCCGCCCTTCGGATCGCGCTGGAAGCGCACCGCGTAGGTTTCGGCCATCCGCCGCATGAGGGGCTCGTCCCAACTGCCGAAGCGGAAATGGAAGCTCGCGCCGTAATGGTCGGCGTCGATGCGCCGCCCGGTCTCCTTGAGCGCGTCCTTGATCCCGGCGATCGCGGGTGCCGCCTGCGCGGGCGTCTCCAGCCCGGCCAGCCAGCCGGTGCCGATGCGCGCCGTGCGCCGGATCGCCGGCTTGCTCGAGCCGCCGAGCCAGAGCGGCAGCGCCTTCTGCACCGGCTTCGGCTCGATGCGCGCGCCCGCGTAGCGATAGAACTCGCCGTCGAAATCGACCGAATCCTCGGTCCAGAGCCGGGCGATGAGCTCCAGCCCCTCGTCGGTGCGCCGGCCGCGGCCCGCCGTCTCCGTGCCGGTGGCCGCCCAGTCCGGCGCGCGGATCGCGCCGATGCCGAAGGCCGGCAGGAGCCGCCCGTCGCTCAGCACGTCGATGGTGGCGCACTGCTTGGCGAGCAGCAGGGGGTCGCGTAAGCCCACCGAGGCGACGTTCATGCCGAACTTGATGCGCTGGGTCCTGCCGGCGAGCGCCGCCATCACGCTCATCACCTCGAGGAAGGGCTCCTCCGAGACGAGGCGGTCGGTCTGCCAGAGCGAATCGACCCCGCCTTCCTCGCAGAGATCGACCCAGCGCCAGAAGGCGCGGGCGCCTGAGAACGGGAACGCGTTGAGACCCAATCCGACCGCGATCGACAACGGCGCCTCCCTCGCTCAGGCCCGCCGGCACTGCGTTGCGCCATGCGAGGCACGTCATTTCTACGCGCGGGGGGCGGCAGCGTCCAGCGAAGCACCATGCCTCGGTGCCGGCGTTGACAGCCTTTCGGGCCGGTCATAGTGTGCGGCGCGCGCGGCGGAGGGTCCGCAGAGACGCGCCGGCGGCCCTGCCTTGCCGCCCAGCGGGAATGCCCATGAAGGTTCTGGTCGCGGTCAAGCGCACGATCGATCCCAACGTGAAGGTGCGGGTGAAGTCCGACCAGTCGGGAGTCGAGACCGCGAACGTCAAGATGGCGATGAACCCCTTCTGCGAGATCGCCGTCGAGGAAGCCGTGCGGATGAAGGAGGCCGGCAGCGCGGACGAGGTGGTCGCCGTCTCCGCCGGCGCCGACAAGGCGCAGGAGACGCTGCGCACCGCGCTCGCCATGGGGGCCGACCGCGCCGTCCACATCGTGACCGAGGAGGAGCTGCAGCCGCTCGCCGTGGCGCGCCTGCTGAAGGTGGTCGCGGACGAGGAGGAGCCCGGCCTTGTCATCCTCGGCAAGCAGGCCATCGACGACGACAGCAACCAGACCGGGCAGATGCTGGCGGCGCTGCTCGGCTGGCCGCAGGCGACCTTCGCCTCCGAGATTGTGTTCAAGGACGGGACCGCTGACGTGACCCGCGAGATCGACGGCGGGCTCGAGACCCTCAACATCAATCTGCCGGCGGTGGTCACCACCGACCTCAGGCTGAACGAGCCGCGCTATGCCTCGCTTCCCAACATCATGAAGGCCAAGAAGAAGCCGATCGACCGGCGCGACGCAGGCTCGCTCGGCGTGGATGTGCGCCCGCGGCTCTCCGTGCACACGGTGGCGGAGCCGCCCAGGCGCGAGGCGGGCATCAAGGTGGGGGACGTTTCCGAGCTGGTCGCGAAGCTCCGCGACGATGCGAAGGTGATCGGATGAGCGTCCTGGTTCTGGCCGAGCACGACAACGCCGAGCTGAAGCGGCCGAGCCTCAACGCGGTCACGGCGGCCTGCGCGCTGGGCGGCGAGGTCCACGTGCTGGTGGCGGGCTCCGGCGCGGGTCCGGTGGCCGACGCCGCGGCGCAGGTGCCGAGCGTGGCCAAGGTCCTGCATGCGGACGATCCGGCCTACGAGCACGGCATCGCCGAGAACCTGGCGCCGCTGCTGGTGGGCCTCGCCGAGAGCTACAGCCACCTGGTCGCCTCGGCCACCACCTTCGGCAAGAACGTGATGCCGCGCGTCGCCGCCCTGCTCGACGTGGCCCAGGTCTCCGATATCATCGAGATCGTCTCGGACAGCGTCTTCGTGCGGCCGACCTATGCAGGCAACGCGCTCGCCACCGTCGAGAGCACTGACGCCACGAAGGTCGTGACCGTGCGCACCACCGCGTTCGACGCGGCGCCCGCCGAGGGCGGCAGCGCTGCGGTCGAGGCGGTGGCAGGTGCCGGCGACCAGGGGCTGGTCCGTTTCGTGCGCCACGAGCTGAGCAAGTCCGACCGCCCGGAACTTACCAGCGCGGGCATCGTGATCTCGGGCGGGCGCGGCATGCAGAGCGGCGAGAACTTCCCGCTGATCGAGGCCGTGGCGGATCGGCTCGGCGCCGCCGTCGGCGCCTCGCGCGCCGCCGTGGACGCGGGCTACGTGCCCAACGACTTCCAGGTGGGCCAGACCGGCAAGGTGGTCGCGCCCGACCTCTACATCGCGGTCGGCATTTCCGGCGCGATCCAGCACCTCGCCGGGATGAAGGACAGCCGCGTGATCTGCGCCATCAACAAGGACGAGGAAGCGCCGATCTTCCAGATCGCCGACTTCGGGCTCGTGGCGGATCTCTTCAAGGTCTTGCCGGAACTCGCCGAAGAGCTCGACCGCCAGGGCATCTCAAAGGCCTGACGCGCAGTCATGGTGCAGTCGATCGGGATCGTCGGAGCGGGCCGCATGGGGAGCGGCATCGCCCACGTCGCCGCGCTCTCCGGCTTCGACGTGGTGCTCACCGATCTGGGGCAGGCGGAGCTTGACGGCGCGCTGGAGACGATCAGCACCAACCTCGGCCGCCAGGCGCGCAAGGGCCTGATAGGTGAGGAGGAGCCGGCGGCAGCGCTCGGGCGGATTTCAACGGGCGTCGGGCTCGACTCCATCAAGGGTGTCGACATGGTGATCGAGGCCGTCGTCGAGGACGAGGCGGTCAAGAAGGAGATCTTCGCCGCGCTCAGGGGCGCGCTGCCCGAGCACACCATCATCTGCACCAACAGCTCGTCGTTGCCCGTCACCCGCCTCGCGGCGAGCACCGACCGGCCCGGCAAGTTCATGGGCATGCACTTCATGAACCCGGTGCCGATGATGGAGCTGGT
>JAPPMY010000271.1 GCA_028818855.1 Rhodospirillales bacterium | reverse complement strand
CAGGAGCCCGCCGAATCCCTCGACCCGCAGGTGCGGATCGGCAACACCATCGCCGAGCCGCTGCGCTCCATGGGCATCTCCCGCCCCGACCAGCGCAAGCGCGTGCGCGAAGTGGCGCGCCGCGTGGGCCTGCGAGATTCGACGCTGGAGCAGTTCCCGGCCGAGCTGAGCGCTGGCCAGCAGCAGCGCGTCGGCATCGCGCGCGCCATCGTCACCGATCCCGAGCTGATCGTCCTCGACGAGCCCACGTCTGCGCTCGACCCGACGGCGCGGGCGGAGATCATCGACCTCCTGATCCGTCTGCAGCAGGAGCTGGAGACCGCCTACCTCTTCATCAGCCACGATCTCAGCACGGTGCGCTACCTGAGCCACCGGGTCGCGGTCATGTATCTCGGCATGATCGTGGAGCTGGGCACGGCCAAGGAGCTTTTCAGCCATCCGCGCCATCCCTACAGCGTCGGCCTGCTCTCCTCCGTCCTGCTGCCCAATCCGAACCTGAAGCGGGAGAGCGCCGTCGACCTTGCGGGCGAGATCCCGAGCCCCATCGACCTGCCGACGGGCTGCTACCTCGCCGGCCGCTGCCCCTTCGCCGACGACAAGTGCCGGAGCGAGATGCCGGCCGAAGACACGGTGGCCGAGGGGCACACCGTCAACTGCTTCAAGCACCGCGACGCGCTGCGCGGCCACGAAGCGCTCGACTACTTCGACGACTTCCAGGTGGAGGCGGAAAAGCTCCTCGGCGCCGGCCGGCGGTAGGCGCGGTCCGTTCTTCGGTCAGCTCTCCGCGCGCTCCACGGTGCGGAAGGGGTGGAGGGCGCGGTGGGTGTTCACCGCGTCGAAGACCGCGGGGAAGGTAGGCCGCTCGACGTAGGCGCCGTCGCCTTCGTTCGCGCGAAGCTCCGAACCGTCCCACACCAGCCGGCCCCGGCTCACGGTGGCGCGCGCGACACCGGTCACGGTCATCCCCTCGTAGATGTTGAAGTCGTTGTTCTGACGGTGGGTCTCGGCGGAGATCGTGCGTGTGGCCTCGGGGTCCCAGACCACGATGTCCGCGTCCGAGCCCACCTTGATCGCGCCCTTGCGCGGATAGATGTTGAAGATCTTGGCGGCGTTGGTCGACGTGAGCGCGACGAACTCGTTGGCGGCCAGCCGGCCGGTCTCCACTCCCTGGTCCCAGAGCACCGACATGCGGTCCTCGACGCCGCTGGTGCCGTTCGGGATCCTGGTGAAGTCGTCCTTGCCGAGGTCCTTCTGCCAGTTGCAGAAGGCGCAGTGATCGGTCGCCGTTGTCTGCAGGTTGCCTGACTGCAGGCCGCGCCAGAGGGCCTCCTGGTGCTCCTTGGGCCGGAACGGCGGGCTCATCACGTAGGCGCGGGCGGCCACCGGGTCAGGGTCGTAGTAGACGCTCTCGTCGATCACGAGGTGCTGGGCCAGGCACTCGCCGTAGACCCGCTGCCCTTCGAGGCGTGCGCGCGTGATCGCCTCCAGCGCCTCCCGGCAGGTCACGTGGACGATGTAGATCGGCGCCTTGAGGAGCTGGGCGATGCGAATGGCGCGGTTGGTGGCCTCGCCCTCGACCTCCGGCGGGCGCGACTGCGGATGGCCCTCGGGCCCGGTGACGCCCGCCTTCAGCAGCTCCTGCTGCATCAGCCAGACGAGGTTGCCGTCCTCGCAGTGGACCGTGCAGAGCGCGCCCAGGTCCCGCGCCCGCGCGAAGCTCAGCATCATCTTCTCCGCGTCGAGCATGATCTCGCCCTTGTAGGCCATGAAGTGCTTGAAGCTGTTGACCCCGTGATCGCGGGTGAGCGTCTCCATGTCCTCGTATATCGCGTCGTTCCAGTTGGTGATGGCGACGTGGAAGGAGTAGTCCGACGGCGCCTTCGCCGCGCGCTGCTGCCAGATTCGGAATGCGTCCATCGGCCGCTGGTCCGGCGCGGGGATGACGAAGTCGATGATCATGGTGGTCCCGCCCGAGAGGCCGGCGGCGGGGCCGGTGTAGAAGTTGTCGCCGGTCACGGTATCCATGAAGGGGAGCTGCATGTGGGTGTGCGGGTCAATGCCGCCCGGCATGACCAGCGCTTCCCCAGCATCGACGATCGTAACGCCGGCGGGCACGTCGAGCCCAGTGCCGATCTCCCGAATCTTGCCGTCCGCGCAATGGACATCGGCCCGGTAGCTCTCGTCCGCGGTCACCACCGTGCCGCCCCTGATCAGTGTCGACATGGCCGCCTCCCTCATCGCGCGGCTGGCACGGGCCCGGCGCCCTTGCCGCGATCGGCCAAGCCCGTTGCCGCGCGGCATCCGCCACCCTAGCCTACCTCAACTCGCGCCCGGACTTCTCGTCGGAAGCGGAGGGCAGCGGCGGAGCGGAGGGCCAGGGATGGAAGCGCAATGCGAGCAGGAGGTGCGGGGGTTCCACGCGTTCCTGCGGGACTGGCTGGCCGGTGCCGTGCCGCGGAAGCCCGAGACCTTCGCCCGGTTCTCCGGCGCGATGGACGCAGGCGTCGAGGTCATCGGCCCGCGCGGCACGGTGACGGCGCGGGATGCGCTGGTCGACGAGTTCGAGGGCTTGCACGGGCAGCTCGCCGCCGACGCCGATGCGTTCGAGATCTGGATCGAGAACTTCCGCTGCCGGTGGGCCGAGGGCGATCACGCTGTGGTCACCTATGAAGAGTGGCACCGGCGGCAGGGCGCCACATCCGCGCGGCTTTCCTCGGCTCTCTTCCGCCGGGCGGAGGCAGCGCCCTCGGGCGTGGCATGGATGCACGTCCACGAGACCTGGCTGCCGGGCCTTGCGCCCGACGGTGGCGAGCGGTTTCCGGAATCGTCCTAGACGCGACGGAGAGGGCGCTCCCTATCCATGCACGCATCGCTGCCCACCGAGCCTCCGGTCCGGACCGGCACCGTGCCTCTTGAGGCCGTTCACACGCGCGAGCGCCAGTTCACCCGCATCTTCACGACGATGTACGGCCAGAAACACCGCGCCCGGACGCGGCTGCCGGTGAAGACGCAGGCTGTCAGGATGCACGAGGCCGGCGGGCCCGAGATGCTCCGCGTCGAGGACGTGTGGGTGCCGGACCCCGGCGCCACCGAGGTGCGAATCGCGCAGACGGCAGTCGGAGCCAACTTCCTCGACACCTATCAGCGCCGCGGCCTCTTCCCATCGCCGGCGCTGCCCTGGGTCGTGGGCTTCGAGGGCGCTGGCATCGTGGAGGCGGTCGGCGGGGCGGTGACGGCGCTCAGGGAGGGCGACCGCGTGGCCTACGCGAGCGCGCCGCCCGGCGCCTACGCGGGGCTTCGCACCATCGCGGCGGACGCGGTGGTCCGGTTGCCAGACGCCATCGGCTTCGAGCAGGCCGCTGCCACCATGCTCAAGGGCATGACGGCGGAATACCTGGTGCACAAGAGCGGCGCGGTGCAGCCGGTCGATACCGTGCTGGTCCATGCCGCGGCGGGTGGTACCGGGCTGCTGCTCTGCCAGTGGCTCGCGCATGTGGGAGCGACGGTCATCGGCTGCGCAGGCGACGAAGACAAGCGCACGCTCGCCGAGGCCCACGGCTGCCGCCACGCCATCGACTACCGGCGGGAGGATGTTGCCGCCCGCGTCGCCGATCTCACCGGCGGTGAGGGGATAGCCGTGGTCTACGATTCCGTCGGCCGCGACACCGCCGGGGCCTCCGTCGCCTGCCTGCGCCCAGGCGGCACGCTGGTGCTCTACGGCAGCTCGTCGGGAGCCGTGCCGCAAGGCGTGCTCGCCGCCGCGGCGGCGAAATCGATCAGCGTCGTGCGCCCCGGCCTCTTCGATGAGAACGCGACGCCCGCCGTGCTCCGGGCCCGCGCCAGCGCGCTCTTCGAGGTGCTGGAGGGCGGGGCCGTCTCTCCTCTGATCGGCCGCCGCTATGCGCTCGCCGAAGCAGCGGAGGCGCATCGGGACCTGGAGGCGCGGCGCACCGCCGGGCAAAGCGTGCTGATCCCCGGCTGATGCCAGGGCGCGTTGAGAGAACCGGGCATATGCACTATCACGGGGCCGCACTGACACCATCGCGCGGGTACGGGAGCACTCCATGAGCAAGCCGACAGTCATGATCACGGGCGCCGGAATCGGCATCGGCGAGGCCACGGCCCTGGCCTTTGGCCGGGCCGGCTACCACATCTACGTCACGGACGTGCTCGACGACGAAGGGCAGGGCACCGCCGCCGCCATCGAGGCGGCCGGCGGCAGCGCCGAGTTCTGCCGTGTTGACGTGACCGACACCGCCAACGTGAATGCCGCCGTCGCCGCGGCCGAGGCCGCGACCGGCCCGCTCGACGCCGTCATCGCCAATGCTGGCATCGCCCACAAGGTGCTGCTCCCGGAGCTGAGCGACGAGAAGTGGGACCACACCCTCGACGTCGACCTCACGGGCGTCTTTCGCCTGCTGCGCGCCGCGGCGCCCGCGATGCGCGAGGCGGGGCGGGGCGCGATGGTCGCCGTCTCCTCGGTCATGGGCACGACCTGGGGCTGGCACGATCACGTGCAGTACAACGCGGCGAAATCTGGTGTGGTCGGGCTGGTGCGCGGCATGGCCTGCGACCTGGGCGGCGACGGCATCCGCGTCAACGGCATCGCGCCCGGCTTCATCAAGACCGCGCAGGCGCTTTCCACCACGCACTCGCTCGGCCTCGCGGGACTGGAGGCCGCCGCCGAGTACATCCCGCTCGGCCGCTACGGCGAGGCGGACGACATCGCCGACGTGATCCTCTTCCTCTGCTCCGACGGCGCGCGCTACGTGAGCGGCCAGACTATCATCGTCGACGGCGGCGTGACGGTGGGGCGCTACTGAGCGCGCTACCAAGCGACGGGCTTGTGGATGGTCGTGCCCGGAATCGGATCCGGCAGTTGCGACTGTCGAAGGATTGTCTTGTTACGGATGCGGAGCGAGAAGTCGGCGTGCGACATGAGTTGACGTGACGGGTGCCGGCTTCCCGGTGTCGCCAGACCAATCAGTTTTCCATCGTGCTGCTTGACCAGGCGCATCGCCTCGGCGATGTCGCTGTCGTTGGTGACGACCAGAGCGCAGTCATAGGCGTCCAGCCAACAGTCGTTCAGCAGATGGACCGCGAGATTGACATCCGAGGCCTTCTCCTCGGTCTTGACCACTTCTGCAGTCCGTTGCCGGGCGGTCGGTGCCGCCAGTGGCAACCGCACATTGTGGCTCGGGAAGTGGCCGAGGTGGATTTCCACTTCGGGTCGATAGTGCTGTAGGGCGCGCAGATAGGTGTCTTGTCTCTGCGGTTTTGATGGGTCAGCTGGTGTTGCCGATACATGCGCCGTGAAGAACTTGATGGCTAGAATGTGATGATGTGGCTGAAGCGCAATCTGAAAGAGTTTCAATAAGTCCAACCACTTATAAGGCGAGCCCTTGAGTACCCCGTAGTACAGGTTGAATCCGTCGACGTAGACGTAAGTCCGCACCGGTAGCTCCAAAATGAAGACGGGGCCTCCGGAGAGGCCCCGCACCCTGCGGTCGAAACCCCAGGGGGAGTTATCCATTACATAGTTGCCATTTCGGCAAAGGTCAAGAGGGACGTAGGGCGGAGTAGGGGCGCGACCTTGTCCTGACCGGCAAGAATGTAGGCTCGTTTTTCCGTACAACAACAACGGCGCGGGGCGGTGCCCGGCTCCGTCCGCGACCACCTGCGCCTCGCCGAGGGGTAGGGTGTACGATCCGGCTAGACAATGGGCGACGCTGTGCGTACATGACCGCACGCCACGCGGCTCGCCGAACGCGAGCCGGAGCTGATTTTCACTGACGCACGAGCGTCCTACCACATCTAGGGAGAAGCCGATGAACATCAAGACATTGTGCAAGAAGGCCGTCCTGGCGCCGCTGGCCGGCGTCGCCGCGCTTGGGCTCGTCGCCGGCACGGCACAGGCCGCCGGCGAGTTCGAAGGCGTGGAGGTCAACATCATGACCTTCACCGGGCCGCAGATCGCCGAGCCGTTGCAGCGCCGCGCGCCCGACTTCAACGCCATGACCGGCGCGCAGATCAACATCGTCACGGTGCCGTTCTCCGACCTCTACACTAAGGTGCTGACGGACTGGGCATCGGGCACCAACTCCATCGACGCGGCGGTGTTCGCGCCGCAGTGGGGCGTGGACTACATCGTGCCCGGCTACATGGAGAACCTGAGCGCGCGCGTCGCGGCGGACGAGAATCTCCAGGAGGACGATATCGCGCCCTTCTTCCGCGAGTTCTCGCAGAAGTTCGCCGGCGACACCTACATGCTGACGCTCGATGGCGACTTCCAGATGGTCTACTACCGCTCCGACGTGTTCGCCGATGCGGGCATCGCCGCGCCCGAGACCTGGCAGGACTACGTCGCCGCGGCCGAGGCGACCCACGGAAAGGACATGAACGGCGACGGCACGCCGGACTACGGCTCCTGCATCTCCAAGAAGCGCAGCGCGCAGGCCTACTGGATGATCCTCTCGATCGCCGGCGGCTTCCTGCAGTCGCAGGGGACCTCGCAGGGCATCTTCTTCGATACCGACACCATGGCGCCGCTGGTCAACAACGAGGCGTTCGCCGCCGCGCTCGACATCTACACCGCAACGACGGCCTTCGGACCGCCGGACGAGATCAACCTCGATGTCGGCGACACGCGGAGCCTCTTCACCTCCGGCCGCTGCGCGCTCACCATCGACTGGGGCGACATCGGCACGCTTGCCATCGACCCGGATACCTCGCAGGTGATCGACAAGGTCGGCTCGATCATGCTGCCCGGCTCCACCTCGGTGCTCGACCGCGCCACCGGCACGCTCGTGCCGTGCGATGCCGAGACCTGCCCCCATGCCATCAACGGGGTCAACCGCGCGCCCTTCGCCGCCTTCGGCGGCTGGTCCGGCGGCATCAACGCCAATGCCGACGACAAGGTGAAGGATGCGGCCTACGCCTTCTTCTCCCACATGTCGCAGCCGGCGCAGTCCAACGAGGACGTGACCATCGGCATCACCGGCTTCAACCCCTATCGCCTGTCGCAGTTCGGCGACCTGTCGCTGTGGGTGAAGGCGGGGATGAGCGAGACCGCCGCGAAGGACTATCTCGGCGCGATTCAGGCCAGCCTGGACAGCCCGAACATGGTTCTCGATCTGCGTATCCCGCAGAACCAGGCCTATCAGCAGGTGGTGCTCGACAACGCCATCTCCCGGCTCGCCGCAGGCGAGATCGACAAGGCCACGGCGATGCAGGCCATCGAGGACGGCTGGAACGAGCTGAACGAGGAGAACGGCGTCGAGGACCAGCTCGACGCCTACCGCGCGACGCTCGGCCTCTAGGCTGAACGCTCCGGCTCCGGCACGCGCCTCGACGCCCGGGCGCGCGTGCCGGAGCCGCTTCTTCGCACCGAGGTACCCCCGCCTTGGCCTTTCTGGAGGCCCGCGACCGTCGCGACCGGGCCGCCGAGTGGGTCGACCGCAATGCCGGCAAGGTGTTCATCCTGCCGGCAGTGCTCACGCTGTTGGCGTTTTCGCTGTTTCCACTGCTGGTCTCGGCCTATCTCACCCTCACCAAGCTGAAGTTCGCGGCCGGCGGCTTCCAGCTCAGATTCGTCGAGTGGCTGAACTTCAAGAAGCTGATCTTCGGCTCCCAGCAGTATCACCTTCTGGGGACGTTCGATCCCCTGGGCGCGATTGAGTGGCTGATCATCGGCGCGATCTATGCGCTGCTGCTCTACTTCTACGTCCGTTATCTGATCAGGCCGGGGGCGACGGTCGTCGGCGTCATCGGGCGATCCGTGGCCATGCTCGTCGCAGGCGCGCTGACCATTCTCCTGGTCCTGACGCTGGGCGGCGGCTTTCCCGGCTCCCTCGTGGTCACCCTCTTCTATGTGTTCGTCGGCGTCTCGGTCCAGTTCGGGCTGGCGCTGGGCCTCGCAGTTCTCTGCGCGCAGAACATTTACGGGCGGAACCTGTTCCGCGTGGTCTTCTTCCTGCCGATCATGGTGACGCCCGTCGGCATCGCCTACATGTTCCGCATGCTCGCCGACACGCACAAGGGGCCCTTTGCCGACATCTGGACGTGGCTCGGGCTCGCGGATTTCTCGTGGGCGGCGGACCCGTGGACCGCGCGGATCGTGGTGCTCATCGGCGATACCTGGCAATGGACGCCCTTCATGTTCATCGTCATGCTCGCCGCCATCGAGAACCAGCCGCGGGATCAGCTCGAGGCCGCGCGCATCGACGGCGCCGGCGGCTGGCAGATTTTTCGTGACATCACGTGGCCCGCGATCGCGCCGGTGGCCGCGACCATCGTCCTGATCCGCCTGATCGAAGCCTACAAGATCATCGACCTGCCCAACGTGCTCACCAGCGGCGGCCCGGGCATCGCCACCGAATCCCTCACGCTGCATGCCTTCGTCGCGTGGCGCACGCAGGATCTCGGCGGCTCGGCGGCGGTGGGCTACATGCTGCTCTTCGTGGCCACCGTCACCTGCCTCTCGTTCTTCAACTTCGCGGGCCGAAGGACTCGCAGGACCGAGCTGTGAACATTCCCGAGCGCACCCTGCTGCGGCGTCTCTTCCTGCCGTACGACATCACCTCGATGGCGCCCGCCACCAAGGTGCTGGTCTACACGCTTCTTGTGCTCTGGCTCCTGGTGGTGCTGTTCCCGCTCTACTGGCTGTTCATCACGTCGTTCAAGCTGCCGATCCAGGTCAACGACGGGCCCGACTTCATTCCCTTCATCGACTTCGAGCCCTCGCTCCATGCCTGGGACTACATCTTATTCGAGCTCGGCAACGACACGTTCAGGCCCTATCTCAACTCGGTCATCGTCGCCTTCTGCGCCACGGTGGCCTGCGTGCTCGTCGGCTCGTTCGCGGCCTACGCGCTGGTGCGGATCCAGTACCGGGTCAAGGTCGGCAACGTTCTCGCCTTCCTGGTCCTCCTGGGACTCACCGTCTTCACGGTCACGAGCCTCGGCGCTCCGTTGTTCGCCGCCGCGCCGGTGGCGATCATCCTCTTCGTGTTCTTCGTGGCCGCCGTCGGGCGCTATTTCCGCCGCGCGCTCGGCAACGACGACATCCTGTTCTGGATCATCTCCAACCGCATCCTCCCGCCCGTGGTGGTCGTCCTGCCCGTCTACCTCATGTTCCAGCGATTGGGGCTACTGGACACGCACATCGCGTTGATCGCCACCTACACCGCCATCAACCTGCCCATCGTGGTGTGGCTGATGCGGGACTTCTTCGCCGGCATTCCGCTCGATCTCGAGGAGAGCGCCCAGATCGACGGCGCATCGCGCCTTCGCATCTTCTTCACCATCGTGCTGCCGCTCGCGCGGCCGGGCCTGGCGGCGACGTCCCTGCTCATCCTCATCCTGGCCTGGAACGAGTACCTGCTCGCGCTCTTCATCTCGACGGCGGACGCGCAGACCATGCCGATGCTCGTGGCAGCGCAGAATGCGACGCGCGGGCCGCAGTGGTGGTACATGTCCGTGCTGATCGTCATCATGATCGCGCCCATCGTGCTCACGGCGGCGCTCCTCCAGCGGCACATCGCGCGCGGGCTGCTGATCGGCGCGATCAAGGGCTGAGGAACGGAAGGCACGGCGATGCGCGTCCGCATGATCGATGTGCAGAAGTCCTTCGGCCAGAACGAGGTGGTCAAGAACCTGAGCCTCGACATCGCGGACGGCGAGCTGCTGGTGCTGCTCGGGGAATCCGGGTGCGGCAAGACCACGGCGCTGCGCATGGTCGCCGGGCTGGAGACGGTGAGCGGGGGCACCATCGAGATCGGCGACCGCGACGTCACCAACGTGCTGCCCAAGTATCGCAACGTCGCGATGGTGTTCCAGTCCTACGCCCTCTATCCGCACATGACGGTGGCGAAGAACATCGGCTATCCGCTCAAGCTGCGCGGCACGCCGGCGGCCGAGCTGGATGCGGCGGTGCGCGCCGCGGCGGAGAAGGTGCACCTGGAGGAGCTGTTGCACCGCTATCCCCGTCAACTCTCCGGCGGCCAGCGGCAGCGCGTGGCGCTGGCGCGCGCCATGGTGCGCACGCCCTCGGTCTTCCTGATGGACGAGCCGCTCTCCAACCTCGATGCCAAGCTCCGCATCGCCATGCGCGTGGAGCTGAAACGCCTCCAGTCGGAGCTTGGCGTGACGACCATCTACGTGACGCATGACCAGGTCGAGGCGATGACGCTCGCCCATCGGGTCGCGGTGATGGACGAAGGCGTGCTGCAGCAGGTCGCGCCGCCCAAGGAGATCTACGACGACCCCGCCAACCTCTTCGTGGCCCGCTTCATCGGGGCGCCGGCCATGAACATCGTCAGGGGCAGGGTGGAGGACGGCAGCTTCACCGTGCGGGACGGCGCGGTGCCGCTCTCCGGCGGGGCGCCCGGCGGCTCCCTCTACCTCGGCTTCAGGCCGGAGGACGCGGTCCTCGCGCCGGTCGAGGACGCGATGCTGCGCACCAGGATCTATTCGACGGAGATGACCGGCAACGAGACGATCGTGACCTGCCTTCTCGACGACGAGCAGGTGGTGGTGCGCGCCGACAAGGACTTCGAGGCCACGATCGACGAGGCGGTCGGCGTCAATCTGGACCCTGCGAAGGCGAGGCTCTTCGACACCGAAACCGGCAGGCGGGTCCGTCGTTAGAGCGTATCCGTCTTAGACGGACACGCTCTAACTATTTTTCGCTCACGGCAGCCGGCCTGCGGCCGGCGCCTCCGCGAGGGCGCCGCGTTCGCGGCGGGCCGCAGTCGCGGCCTGTCGCGCGTCCGTCAAGAACGGACGCGCTCTACCTAACCTGCTCTTCTCGCCCCGTGGCTTGCGCCTTGCAGACCGTTGGCGTGCGTGTCGCCCGGTTCCCTGTGGCGGGCCTGCTGGTCGAAGAACGAGGCGCCGGTCGGCATCTGCGGCAGGGCAAGCTCGTAATCGATGGAGCGCACGCGGCCGGTGCGCTCCCCGCGAACGAGCGTCCCCTCGTAGCGGCTCGGCACCGGGTTGGGGGAGAGCGCGACCGCGTCCTCCGCGCTGTAGACCGATATGTGGAGCGTCCGGGGGCGCCGGGAGCGGTTGGCGGCGGAGCCGTGCAGGAGGCGCGTGTGCATCAGGCAGACCGACCCTGCCGGCCCGATGCAGGTCTCGGCGGACGGCAGGGCCGCGTCGGCCACCTCGTCCGCCACCGCGCCCGTGAACACGCCCCCGTGCCAGAGGCTGTGGATGGGCCCCCGGTGCGAGCCGGCGAGAACCTGCAGCGGCCCGTTCTCCTCGGTCACCTCGTCGACCATCAGCAGCGCGGTCACGACATCGTCGTTGCTGTGCGGCGTGAACGCGAAGTCCTGATGCCATTTCACCTGCGTGTCCGCGCCGGGGAGCTTCGAGTTGATCTTGGTGTGGTGCAGCTTCACGTTCGGCCCGATGAGGTCTGTCACGCAATCGGCCATGCGGCTCTCCACCGTGGCCGCGAGATAGGCCTCGGAGACCTCCACCGGCGCATTGACCCGGCGAAGGCAGGGCGTCTCGGAACTGTGGCCGGCCTCCAGGTCGAAGCGGGGCCGGCCGTCCAGCGTGTCGCCCCAGGCGGCGGTGTGCGCCCGGCTTTCCTCCACCCAGGCGTCGAACTCCCGCTTCAGCCGCGAGAGCAGGGCGCCATCCACCGCGTTCTCGACCATCAGATAGCCGTTCTCGCGGAAGAACGCGCACTGGTCGGGGCGAAGCTCGGGCATCGGCACTCCGGCGTTCAGGTGCGGGCGGCGTCCTTTCCGAGGAGCGCGGCGCGGAAGCGATCCTTGAGGTAGGCGCCGTCGCGGGGCGGGAGGACGCGGGGGAGCGACCTGGCCTCGACCTTGACCGCGAGGAAGGTCGGCCCCGGCGCCTCGTGCACCAGCGGCAGCGCAGCGCGCAGGCCCGCCTCGTCCGCCACCTGCCGGGTCTCGGCGAAGCCGCAGGCCGCGGCGGCCGCGGCGAGATCGGTGCGGTGCGCGGTGTGGGTCGGCTGCATCCCGGTCTCGCCGTGGCGCTCGTTGTCGAGCACCACCAGCGCGAGGTTGGACGGCGCCTGCGTCGCGATGGTGGCGAGGCTGCCGAGGCCCATCAGCATGTCGCCATCGCCCGTCAGCACCAGCACGCGACGCGCGGGCTGCGCCAATGCGAGGCCGAGGCCGATCATCGAGGCATTGCCCATCGCGCCCCAGAGCGAAAAGTGCAGCGGGTTGTCGCCGAGCGCAGCGCAGTCCCAGGTCGGCGACCCCAGGCCGGGGACCACCAGCATGTCGTCGTGGCCTTCGAGCAGCGTCGCCACGGCCGTCCGCCGGTCGAGGCTCGTCTCGGGCTCCGCCCTGGCGGTCATCCGTCGAAGCTCTTCGCGCCGATCACGCGCTGGCCGATGAGCACCGCGGTGGCGGCCCTGCTCTCGAAGGTCAGCGCGGCGGCGGCGCCGATGGTCTCGAACGCGTCCGCCTCGTCGTCCACGCGGGAGACGATCACGCCGCACTGCTCAAGGTGAGCGGCCGAGCCCTGGCCCATGGGGAGCTGCCACGGATTGGTCTCGCCCCACTCGCCCCGCATGGTGACGATGCCGAGGAAGGGGAAGCGGCAGGTGCGGATCAGCGACAGCGCGGCGACGGTGTTGCCGACCCCGCTGGATTGCATCAGCAGCGCAGCGCGCTCGCCGCCGAGCCAGGCGCCAGCGATCAGCGCCGGGCCTTCCTGCTCGTGGGCCAGCAGGACCGTGCGCATGGTCTCGTCGGCTTCGCAGAGCCCGAGAAGCGCGGAGAGGCCGCCGTCGGGCACGTAGCCGACCTGGCGCACGCCCGCAGCATGCAGCGCCCGATGGGCGTGGACGCCCCAGCCGGAGGCGGCTCCGCTCACCGGCGGTTCCGAATGCGAGGCGTGCGGAGGCTGGCGCGCGGCCTACTCGGCGCTGACCTGGCTCTTGGCCTCGTCGAGCAGGCGCTCCATCTGGGTGCGGATCAGGTGGTCGTCGGCCTCGATGCCCTTCCCCGTCAGGTCGCCCAGCACCTTGCGAACGACGTCGTCGTCGCCCGGCTCCTCGAAATCGGCCATGACCACCTGCTTGGCATAGGCGTCGGCATCGTCGCCCGCGATCCCCATCTTCTCCGCCGCCCACAGGCCGAGAAGCTTGTTGCGCCGGGCGATGACCTTGAACTGAAACTCCTGATCGTGCTTGAACTTCGCCTCGGCGGCTTTCTTGCGGTCGTCAAACGTGTTCATGCCCCAGGCTCCCAGCCGATGATTGGACGCGCGCGCATTGTGCCAGAGGGACCGTCGCCGGTCCACGGCGGGCAGGGCTCTTCCAACGGGCCGGCGGCATGTGCACCCTGGTGATCCTGCGGCGCCCCGGCCACGACTGGCCGGTGCTCATCGCCGCCAACCGCGACGAGATGATCGACCGCGCATGGCGGCCGCCGGGCCGCCACTGGTCCGACCGGGCACAGGTAAGCGCAGGACAGGACGAACTCGCCGGCGGAACCTGGCTCGGCATCAACGACGACGGAGTCTGCGCCGGCATCCTCAACCGCACGGGCGCGCTGGGGCCCGAGGCCGGCAAGCGCACGCGCGGCGAGCTGGTGCTGGATGCGCTCGACCATGCCGACGCCGCGGCCGCGGCCATGGCGCTCGCCGACATCGACGGCGACGCCTACCGGCCCTTCAATCTCGTGGTCGCCGATTCGGAGGAGGCGTTCTGGCTGCGTCACGACGGCGGCCGGGCGCCGGTCTTCCATGCGCTGCCGGAGGGCATTTCCATGTTCACGGCGCGCGAGCGCAACGACCCGGGATCGGCGCGAATTCGCACACATCTCGCGGCGTTCGAGATCGCTTCGCCGCCCGATCCCGAACGCGGCGCGTGGGAGGAATGGGCCGCGCTGCTCGCGCGCGGGGCGGGCGACTCGGGGGGCGATCCGGAGGCCGCCATGTGCATCGAACCTGTCGGTGGATTCGGCACCGTGAACGCCTCGCTCATCGCGCTGCCCCGCCCCGGCCGGGCCGATATCCGCCCGCTCTGGCTGTTCGCAGCGGGACCGCCAAATCTCCAACCATTTGAAATCGTTGAGATTTAGAAGATCGTATCGGCGACGGTGGCAGCGGTCCCGCCGGAAAGGATGGAGACAGGCAATTGTGCTGGCCCCTTGATGTGACTATGTTGGCAGGGTAACGGGAGCGCAGAGCGCGCCGACCCGCGCACCACGCCCCCCAACATCGAGGATCGCGACCATGTCCCGTCGCAGGCGAATCTACGAAGGGAAGGCGAAGGTCCTCTACGAAGGTCCCGAGCCCGGCACCCTGGTTCAGTACTTCAAGGACGACGCCACCGCCTTCAACAACAAGAAGCAGGGCGTCATCACCGGCAAGGGGGTGCTCAACAACCGCATCTCCGAGCACCTGATGGCGCGCCTCAACGAGATCGGCGTGCCCACGCACTTCATGCGCCGGCTCAACATGCGCGAGCAGCTGATCCGCGAGGTGGAGATCATCCCGGTCGAGGTGATCATCCGCAACTACGCGGCCGGCACGCTGGTCAAGCGGCTGGGCCTCAAGGAAGGCGCGCAGCTCCCGCGCTCCATCGTCGAGTACTGCTACAAGAACGACGAGCTGGACGACCCGCTGGTGTCGGAAGAGCACATCACCGCCTTCGGCTGGGCGACCCCGCAGGAGCTGGACGACATCCTCTCCATGTCGCTCCGCATCAACGACTTCCTGAGCGGGCTCTTCCACGGCATCGGCATCAGGCTGGTGGACTTCAAGCTCGAGTTCGGGCGTCTCTGGCTCGGCGAGGACATGCGCATCGTGCTCGCCGACGAGATCACGCCCGACAGTTGCCGGCTCTGGGATATCGAGACGAACGAGAAGCTGGACAAGGATCGCTTCCGCCGCGATCTCGGGCGGGTCTCCGAGGCCTATCAGGAGGTCGCCCGGCGCCTCGGGCTCATGCCCGAGGCGGTGGTGCACGAGGTGGGCGGGCGCGACGACGACGAGCGCGCGTGAGATCGCGTGCGCGCCCGAGTCCACATCACCCTCAAACCCGGCGTTCTCGACCCCCAAGGAAAGGCGATCGCGAGCACGCTCGCGCGCATGGGCTTCGCCGGCGTGGACGACGTGCGCCAGGGCAAGTACCTCGAACTCGATCTCGCTGAGACCGACCCGGCAGCGGCGCGGGAGCAGCTCGACGCCATGTGCGCGCGCCTGCTCGCCAACACCGTGATCGAGGACTACACCATCGACATTGCCGAATGAGCCGACGCGCGGCAGTCCCCATCATCGCCCCACCTCCCCCTGTCCCCCTCCTCCCGGGAGGAGGGGGAACGCAACACGGCGCCGCCTTTTCTCCCTCTCCTCCCTGGGGAGGAGAAGGCCGGGGAGAGGTGGGGTCGCTCGTTCACGCTCTCGCTGGCGGTGGCTCGCGATGAAGGCCGCGGTCATCGTCTTTCCCGGCTCCAACTGCGACCGCGACGTCATGGTGGCGCTGGAGGCGAGCGCGGGCCGGGCGCCGGCGATGGTCTGGCACGACGAGACCGCGCTGCCGGCCTGCGACCTGATCGTGCTCCCCGGCGGCTTCGCCCACGGCGACTACCTGCGCGCGGGCGCCATGGCGGCCCGCTCGCCGGTGATGGCGGAAGTCGTGAGGCAGGCCAAGGCGGGCGTGCATGTCCTGGCCATCTGCAACGGCTTTCAAGTGGCGACCGAGGCCGGGCTGCTGCCCGGTGCGCTGATGCGCAACGCAGGCCTCCGCTTCGTCTGCCGCTGGGTGAGCCTGCGCGTTGAGGAGGCCGAGAGCCCGTTCACCGCCGGCTACGAAGCAGGCCAGGTGGTACGGATGCCTGTCGCCCACCACGAGGGCAACTACTGCGCCGATGAGGAGACGCTGGCCCGGCTGGAAGGCGAGGGGCTGGTCGCCTTCCGCTACGTGGGCGGCGGCGGCGCGGCCAACGGCGAAGCCAACCCCAACGGCTCCGCCGCCGATATCGCGGGCATCCTCAATCCGGCGCGGACGGTGCTGGGGCTGATGCCGCATCCCGAGCGCGCGGCGGAGCCTGCGCTGGGCGGTGCCGACGGGCGCGCCATGTTCGATCGTCTGGTGGAGGCGCTCTCGTGAGCGGCGCGGTGCGCGCGATGCCGGACGTGCCGATCACGCCGGCGCTGGTCGCGGAGCACGGGCTGAGCGCGGACGAGTACGCGCGAATCGAGCGGGTCATGGCGCGCGCGCCCAATCTGACCGAGCTCGGCATCTTCTCGGCGATGTGGAACGAGCACTGCTCCTACAAGT
>JAPPMY010000118.1 GCA_028818855.1 Rhodospirillales bacterium | reverse complement strand
TCTGGTTCTGGCACTCGGCCATGTGCATGTCCTGGATGACGTGGTTGGTCACCGGGTCGACCACCATGTGCCCGGCAGGGCCGTCCCAGGCGATGTCGCCGCTGCGCAGCGCCTCGATCACCGCCTCGCGCTCGTGGGTGCCGGCGGCCTTCACGCCGAGCGACCAGAGCATGGTGCCGAGGTAGCCGCCGACGCCCACCGAGTTGAGGTACTGGGCCTCGTCGCCGAAGCGCTCCTGATAGCGCTTCACGAACTCGACGTTGGCGGGGAGCTGCAACTCCTGGAAGTAGGGTTGGGCGCTGACGATGCCGTTGCCTTCCTCCGCGCTGAGCTGGACGTGCTCGTTGCCGACGCCGAAGGTCACCGAGACGATCGGGATCTCGTTCAGCATGCCGGCCGCGTACCACTGGCGGTAGAAGCCGGTGTGCGCCGCGCCGACGAGACAGGTGGAGAGCCAGTCCGGCTTCGCTTCCTGAATCTTGGCGATGGCCGGGCCGAACTCCGCCACGTCGAGCGGGAAGAAGTCCTTGGTGAGGACCTCGGCGCCTTGTTCGCCGGCGAACTTCTCGGTCCACTTGCCGATGATCTGGGGCGCGTTGTAGTCGGCGCCGATGTAGTAGCAGCGCTTGCCGTGGGTCTTGAAGCCGTAGTCGGCCATCGGCTTCACCCACTGCACGGCGGTCACGCCGCTGACGAAGTTGTTGATGTCGCAGACGCCGCCCTCGTAGATCACGCTGTACCAGAGCAGGGTCTGGAAGCGCCGCAGGATCGGCCGGATGACCTCGCGCGAGGCGCTGGTGATGGCGCCGTGCACCAGGTCGACGCGCTCCTTCAGCGCGGCTTCCTGGGCGTACTGGGCATAGAGCTCCATGTTGGACTGCGGGTCGTACTTGATCAGCCGGATCTTCTTGCCGAGCAGGCCGCCGGCCGCGTTGATCTCCTCGACCGCGAGCTCGCAGGTCTGGGTCATCGGCGTGCCGTAGATGTCGAGGCCGCCGGACTGGTCGAAGATGCTGGCGATGACGATCTCGTCATCGTCGGCGAAAGCCTTGGGCGATGCCGCGAGACCGGCCGCCACCAACGATGCGGCGGTGCCCGCCGTGCCCTTGAGCAAACCTCTCCGAGTGATGTCGAACATGGGTTCAAGCCCCTCCCTGGGTTGATCGAATGCGCGCCGCCGCGCCCCGCGGAAGGTTAGGCGCAGGCGGCCGCCGGCGCAACGGCGCGGGGGCCGGGAACTCACCCGGCGAAGCCGAGGGTCCGTTCGACGAAGGAGCGCAGAATGAGCGCCGCGTCCACCATCTCGGCGAGCGGCACGAACTCGTTGGCGGCGTGGCTCACGGCGCCGTCGCCGGGGCCGAAGTTCACGATCTCGATGCCGTCGCGGGCGAAGAACCGCCCGTCGCTCGCGGCGAGCGCGTTGAGCACCGCCGGCGGTCTGCCAAGGCGCTCCTCGATGGCCGCCGCCAGCGCCGAGACGTGGGGACCGTCGAGCGGCGCGGAGAAGCCGTCGGTGCCGACCGGGCGGCGCACGGTGTAGGAGCCCGCGGGCTCGCCCGCGCCGGCCAGCACGGCCTCCATCTCGGCATGCGCCTCCTCGACCGGCTCGTCGGGCAGAAGGCGCCGGTCGATGCGGGCCGTGCAGCGGTCCGGCACCACGTTGGGGTTCTCGCCGCCGTGCACGGTGCCGATGTTCATGGTCGAGACCTTCCCGCCGCTTCGCCGCGCGGCGAGCCTCGGGCCGAGTTCGGCCTGGAGCCTCTCCAGCAGGCGCATCATCCGGAGGATGGCATTGTCGCCTGCCGGCGGATCCCCGCCGTGGGCGGCGCGGCCGGTGGTCTCGATTTCCAGCCAGAGGATGCCGCGCTCCTCGACGATGAGGTGGTTCTCGGTGGGCGCGCCGAGCACCAGGGCGTCGGGCCGGATCAGGCCCTCTTCACGGAGGTACGCGGTTCCCTCCGGGCCCAGACGCTCCTCGTCGCCCGCGAGCACGAAGACGAGGCTCCCTCGCGCAGGCCCGCCGAGGCGCGCTGCTTCACTTGCGAGCCACAGATGCACCGCCGCCGAGCCCTTGCAGTTGTTGGCGCCCAGCCCGTAGATGCGGCCCTTATCCATCGTCGCGGCGAAGGGATCGGTGCGCCACGCCGCAGGGTCGCCGGTGCCGACCGTATCGATGTGGGAATTGAACACCACGCAGGGCGAGCCCTGCCCCCGCCGCGCGACCAGGTTGGCGATGGGCGGGGTCCGCATCGGCGTGGAGACCTCGTAACCGGCCGCCCTGAAATGCTGGCCTGCGGCCTCGCAGATAGCCCTGGTGTCCCCCGGCGGCGTGGTGGACGGGATCGCGATCAGCTCAGCGAGGAGCGCATGCAGCGATTCGGCGACGGACTGTTCTTCAACTGTCACGGTCACGCGTCTTTGTCGGCTCGGATGATCGACGTGGCGCCGAGGGAGCGCGGATCGCGCGCCGGCCAGCGGCCGTTCTCGACCTGGGCGAAGAAGTCCGCGCAGGCCCGGTTGAAGGCGTCCGGCTCCTCCAGGTTGATGGTGTGACCCGACTTGGGAATGACCAGCAGGCCGGCCGTGGGGATCGTGCGCTTGAGATAGAGGTTCGCGTCGAGGCAGGGCTCGTCCTCGTCGCCGGTGATCAGCAGCGTCGGCACGGTGAGCGCGGCGAGGCCCTCCTCGAGGTCGTAGAGCGAGGGGCGGCGGGACTGCACGCCGCGCAGGGTGTTGGCCGTGCCCTTGGCCGAATGGTCGACGAGCCGGTCGCGAAATGTCGCCCATCCCCGCGGATCCTTGGCCTGGAACTGCACCCGCGTGGGGCCGAGCGCATAGTCGGCGCCGACCGGCCCTGCGCCCTCGCGCTCCAGGCGGTCGGCAACCGCGTGGGTCTCCCGCTGGAAGCCGCCGCGGGCCTCCTTCGGCGCGCCGTAGCCGCAGCCTGCGACCACCAGCGCCGAGGCGCGTGCCGGATGTGTGAGGCCGATATGGATGGTCGCAAAGCCGCCCATGCTCAAGCCCACGATGTGGGCGCGCTCAATGGACAAGTGGTCGAGGACGGCGATGGCGTCCGCCACCGCGTGGGCCTGGCTGTAGGCGCCGGCGTCTTCCGGCACGTCGGAGGGCGGATAGCCGCGGGCGTTGTAGGCGATGCAGCGGTAGCGCCGTGCGAAGTGGCAAAGCTGGGGCTCCCAGCTCAGGTGGTCGCCCGCGAATTCGTGGATGAGGAGCACCGGATGACCCGACCCGACCTCCTCGTAGTAGAGCTTCGTCCCGTCCGGCGACGGCGCGTAGGGCATGGCTGCCATTCCTCCCGCGCACACCATAGATAGGGGCGTGCCGGCGCGCGAGTCCCCGAATCATGGTATGATTACGGTCCTTTGGGGCGACTGAACGGGGCGGCGCGCATGTGCGGAATAGCGGGCGTGATGTTCAAGCACGGTGCTACCGGTCTTTCGACGGGTCAGGCGCTGATCGACATGCTGGACGGGTGCCAGCACCGGGGCCCGGATTCGACCGGCTTTGCGCTCTACGAGGATGCGGACCCGGGGCAGCTCCGGCTGCGCTTCCTGGTCGAGGAGGAGGACGGCGCCGACGGCATCGGCCATAACAGCGCCGAAAGCGCGATCGCGGACATCCGCAAGACGCTGGAGGAGCACGGCGCGGAGATCGTGGACGGCGAGCGTGTCGGCAACAGCTATCGGGTTCTGGTGCGCTTTTCCGGCGACGTGCAGAAGCTCACCTACGACATGGAGCATGCGGCGACGCTGATCTCGATCGGCGAGAGCCTGGACATCCGCAAGGACGTGGGCGGCGCCCACGACGTGGACGATGTGTTCCACGTGCGCGAGGTGGAGGGCACCCACGGTCTGGGTCACGTGCGGCTCGCGACCGAGTCCGAGGTGAAGCCCGAGGCGGCGCATCCCTTCTGGGCGACCGGGTTCACCGACATCGCCATCGTGCACAACGGCCAGATCACGAACTACTGGAAGATGCGCCGGCGGCTGGAGCGCCGGGGGTTCGAGTTCCACACCGATAACGATAGCGAACTGATCGCAGTCTATCTGGCGGACAAGCTCGCCAACGAGGTGCCCCTGGAAGACGCGCTGAAGACGTCAATCGACGACCTCGACGGCACGTTCTCGTTCCTGGTCTCGACCAAGGATGAAATCGGCTACGCCAAGGATCACCTCGCGGCCAAGCCGATGATCATGTACGAGAACGACGACCTGATCGCGATTGCCTCGGAGGAGGTCTCGTTGAACCGCCTCTTCCCGGGCCGCGCGCTCGATACACGGGAACCGCCGCCGGGGAGCTATGGCACATGGTCCAGATTGACCTAGGACAGGTTTCGGTCCGCGACGCCAACGAGAAAATCCGGGATTGGGGAGAGACTGGCGAGGACATAGAGGTCCTCAATCCGGACGCGCGCCATCACATCGGTGTCGGCTTGATCCATCCCGTGCGGGTGCACATCCGGGGTTCCGCAGGCTACTTCTGCGCCGGCTTGGCGGATCAGGCGCGCTTCGAGATCGACAACAACGTGGGCTGGGGCCTCGGCGACAACATGTATGCTGGCACGGTGACCGTGCGCGGCAACGCGGGAGCGATCGCGGGCGTCGCGATCCGGGGTGCGGAGATCGTGGTGCACGGCAACGTCGGCTCGCGCGCGGGCCAGGTGATGAAGGCGGGCACGCTTTGCTGCGTCGGCAACGCCAACTTCATGGCGGGCTACATGATGTACGGCGGGCGCATCATCATCCTGGGCGAATCCGGCGAGCGCGTGGGCGAGGACATGGCGGCCGGCGATATCTACGTGGGCGGTGCGGTGCGCTCGCTCGGCTCCGACGCGCAGCTCACCGACATCGAGGAAGCGGAGGTCGATGACGTCCGCGCGTTCCTCGACCGCCACGAGATCGCATACAAAGGCGGCTTCCAGAAGATCGTGAACGCGGGCAAGCGGCTCCGCTACGCGACCAGCGAGCAGCAGGTCCGCAGCATCCCCTTCTTCACCTTCTCGGGCACGTCGGACTACTGGAACCCGAAGGTGCAGGAGGACGTCTACATCAAGTCGCAAATTGGGCGCTACCGGGTGCGGGGCTATGGCGGCGCGCGCACGCTGCCGCACCTCTCGGACCTCGCGTTCAAGCGCGATCTGTCCGGCGCGGGCGCGGCGGGCGACCCGGTGGCGGCTGTCGAGATGCGGACGGAGATCGGCGGGCTGAACGGGGCGAAGCCGCTCAAGCTCTCCATGCCGGTCATGATCGCGCCGATGAGCTACGGCGCGCTCTCACGCTCCACCAAGCAGGCGGTGGGCATGGCGTCCAGCATGGCGGGCATCGCCGAGAACACCGGCGAGGGCGGCATGAGCGACGCGCAGAGAGGCGCGGCGGAGCAGCTTGTGTTCCAGTGCTTAGGGGGAAGGCTCGGCTGGAACATTCACGACATGAACCGGGCGGACGGGCTCGAGATCTACATCAGCCAGGGGGCGAAGCCGGGCTTCGGCGGCCAGCTCATGGCCAAGAAGGTGACCAAGGAGCTGGCGACCATCCGGGGCATCCCCGAGGGCATCGACCTGCGCTCGCCCTCGCGCCACCCGGACATCCTGGGCGCCGACGATCTCGTCATCAAGGTGGAGGAGTTTCGCGAGGCGACGGGCTACCGCATCCCGGTGAGCGTAAAGCTGGGTGCAGGGCGCGTGAGGGACGACATCAAGATCGCCTACAAGGACGGATTCGACTTCGTGGAGCTGGACGGAATGCAGGGCTCCACCGGCGCGGGCGGCGCGGAGGTGATGGAGCACGTGGGCGTCCCGACGCTGGCCGCCATCACGCAGGCCATCGAGGCGCTGGAGGAGGTCGAAGGCCTCGGCAAGATGCAGCTCGTGCTGATGGGCGGCATCCGGGACGGGATCGACGCGGTGAAGGGGCTCTGCCTCGGTGCCGACGCGGTGGCGATGGGGACCGCGGTCATCATCGCGGGCGGCTGCATCGCCTGCATGCAGTGCCACGTGGGCCAGTGCGTGACAGGAATCGCGACCCAGGACCCCACCCATGAGCGCCGCTACAACCCGGTGGCGGAAGCCCGCAACATCCACCGTTACCTCGAGGGCGTGCGCTGGCAGATGGCGGCGCTGACCCAGGCCATGGGCTACGGCAGCACGACCGAGCTGAACCGTGGCGACCTGGTAGCGGTGACCCGTGACGCGGCGGAGATGACGGGCTTGCCCTACGCGCCGGAATATCGCGAGCGCGAGCAGGCGCTCCGTAGCAGGATGGGCTGAGGCATGGCGATCCTGGAGGAGATGAAGGCGGGCGGGAGCCTGCTCGCCGAGCTGCCGGACGACACGGACGACGCGCACTTCGTGCCGGCGCCGTGTCAGATCGCATGCCCGGTGGGGACGGACGCGCCCTCCTACATCGCCTACATCTGGGAGCGGAAGTTCGAGGAAGCGTTCGAGGCGATCACGGCGACCAACCCGTTCAGCTCGATCTGCGGACGGGTGTGCGACGCGCCCTGCGAGCCCGCATGCCGGCGCACCGATTCCGACGGCCCGGTCCAGATTCGCAATCTCAAGCGCTTCGTCATGGACGAGGTGGGGCACGACTACGACCCGCCCGCGGTGCCGGTGCGCCACGAGCAGAGCGTCGCCGTGGTGGGCTCCGGGCCTGCGGGCTTGACGGCGGCGCACGAACTCTCGGTGGCCGGCTATGGCGTGCACGTCTACGAGATGACTGACCGTCTGGGAGGCATGATGATCTGGGGCATTCCGGCGTTCCGCCTGCCGCCCGGGATCATCCAGGAGGATATCGACCGCATGATGCGGCGCTGCCCCGGGATGGAGGTGCACCTCGACACGGCGCTCGGTCGCGACGTGACGCTCGATGATCTCAAGGAGCGGCACGACGCGGTGGTCCTCGCCATCGGTGCGTGGTGGGGCAAGAAGATGGGGATACCGGGGGAGGACCGCGCCAGCGTCATTGACGGCGTGCAGTTTCTCCGCGACGTGAACGAGGGCGCGCGGCCCGAGATGCCGGAGACGGTCGTGGTGGTGGGCGGCGGCGACGTGGCGATGGACGCCTGCCGCGTCGCAAAACGCCTGCCGGGCTGCAAGCACGTGAAGGTGATCTACCGGCGCGGGCCCGCGGAGATCCCGGCGCGCAAGATCGAGCTCGAGGGCGCGGTCGAGGAGGGGATCGAGTTCATCTATCACACCCAGCAGACTGCCATCGTGCCGCAGGGCAACGAGCTGGCGGTGCGCTGCGTGCGGACAACTCTGGGCGACCCGGACGAGTCCGGCCGCCGGGCGCCGGTGAACGTGCCGGGCACCGAGCACGACATTGGCTGCGGCATGGTCATCGCCTCGGTGGGGCAGGAGGGTCTCTGCGAGGACCTGAACCGGCGGGGACTGATGCTCTCCGACAGGGTGCGGACCGAATGGGAGGGCATGCGCACCGACGATCCCAAGGTGTTCGCGGCGGGCGACGGCGCCTTCGGCGGCTCCACCATCGTGATGGCGATGAACCACGGCCAGCGCGTCGCCTACTACGTGAAGGCGTTCCTCGAAGGGCGCGCCGATCCGCTGCCCTACCGGACGCCCCACCGGACCCGGCGGGTGCCGGTGGCGCAGGACCTGGAGTGGGAGCTGCTGCCGGTTCAGCACCCCGACTTCCTCGGGCTCGGCGACGATCCCGTGTCCTTCCCCGAGATCGAGACGACCTATGGCTGGGAGTCGGCGCGCAAGGAGGCGGCGCGGTGCTTCCGCTGCGACGCGGAGACCGGCTCCGCCGACTATGCCGTGGGGCACCGCGAGGACATCTTCGTGATGGCGCGCACCAGCCCGGCAGATACGGTCGGCCAGAGGGCGATGCTGGAGAAGCGCCTGGGCGAGCGCGACGACCCCTTTCCGGATGAGCTCCCCGGCGTGCTGGACGATCTCGCCTTCCTGCCAGCGAACCTGTCCCGGCTGGTAATCGACCCCTACCGCGAGGCCTGCCGCATCGGCACCACGGTGGGCGGCGCCGATCTCGCGCTGCCGTTCATGGTGACCGGCTTCGACGATGCGCCGGCCGAGGTCCGCGCCGCGGTCGGGCGCGGCATTGCGGAGGCGGACGCGAGCTACTTGGGCATGCAGCCCGTGGGCGAAGGCGCGCGCTGGTTCCAGCTCGTGGTGCCGGGGCAGATCGCACCCAACGCGGACGCGGCCGGGCTGATCCACGCCCTCGGCCACCGCTTCACGCCCGTGGAAGCGACCGCCGCGGCGGAGGGGCAGGTGCTCGGGCTCTCGGTCTCCTCGCCGGCGGTTTTGGAAGAGGCGATCCCCTACGCGCTCGAAGCGGGCTTCGACATGCTGCTGCTGGACGGGAGCGCCGGCCTGGGGGCGCCCTGGGCGGAACTCAGGGGTGCGCCCGATCTCACGATCCTGCGCGATGCCGTGGCGATCCTGCGGCGCCTCGATCGGGAGGAGGAGATCGACCTCGTCTACTTCGGCGGCGTGCGCTCCGGCACCGACGCGGCGAAGGTGATCGCGTTGGGCACCGTCGCCGTGGTGCTCGGGGTGGCCGTCGGGCTCGCGGCGGGCGGCGCCATTACCGGCGCCCATGAGCTTGCGTTCTCGGCGGACCGCAGCGACGAGGACCGCACGGCGGGTACCGTCAACATCATCAAGGCGACCGCCTCCGAAGCCTCGATGATGGCGCGCTGCACCGGCAAGACGAACCTCCAGAACGTCGAGCCCGAAGACCTCCGCGCGCTCACCGTTGCAACCGCCACCGCGACCGGCGTCCCGCTCGCCGGCACGCGGTGAGGGGAACGGACCCGTGGGACGCATCGTCGTCGATACACGGATCACCAACCTGTTCGACGAGGACAAGTCCATCCGCTGCGGGGTGCTCGTCGATACCGGCGCGGGCGCGCTCATCCTGCCGACAGCGTGGAAGGAGCGGCTGGGAGAGTTCAAGCGCTCCGAGACGGTCTCCCTTCAGCTAGCCAACCAGGACGTGCTCGAGGGGGAGGCGTGCTGGCCGGTGGAGATCGAGATCGAGGGGTTTCGCCCGGTCTCGAACGAGGTCATCTTCGTGGATATGGAGGGCGAGGACGACAACGGTTATGAGCCGCTTCTCGGCTACGTCATCCTTGAGCAAGCCCAGGCGGCAGTCGATCTGGTCGGGCACCGTCTGGTGCCGGTCAGATACATCGACATGAAGTAGAGCCATGCGCGTCCATCTGAACTACGGCCGGGGCCAGCGGGCGGTCGATCTGCCCGACGACCTTGACGTCACCGTGATCGCCAAGAAGGCGATGCCGCTGCTCGCCGATCCGGCGCGGGCGATGGCCGACGCTCTGGCCGAGCCCGTGGGCTGCCCGCCGCTGGCGGCGGAAGCGGCGCGTGCAACGCGCGTCTGCATCCTCATCTGCGACTTCACGCGGCCGGTCCCCAATGGGGTGATCCTGCCGCCGCTCGTCCGCACCCTGCTCGACGCCGGGCTCGCGCCGGAGCAGATCACGGTGCTGGTGGCGACCGGGCTGCACCGGCCCAACGAAGGCGAGGAACTCGCCGCCCTGGTGGGCGATCCCTGGGTGCTGGAGACGGTGAACGTCGCCAACCATTTCGCCCGCGAGGACGCCGACCACGTGCTGGTGGGCACGACTCCGCGTGGCACGGTGGCGCGTCTCGACCGGCGCTTCATGGAGGCCGATCTCCGCATCGCGACCGGCCTGGTGGAGCCGCACTTCATGGCCGGCTGGTCGGGCGGCCGCAAGGTGATCGCGCCCGGCATCGCGCACGCCGAGACCATCACCACCTTCCACAGCGCGCGCTTCATGGAGCATCCCAACTGCACCAACTGCGTGCTGGAGGGCAATCCGCTGCACGAGGAGCAGCTGGCGATCATGGCGATGATCGGCGGCGCGCGGGCGGTCAACAGCGTGATCGACGACGAGCGCCGCATCGCCTTCCTCAACTACGGCGAGGTCGTGGCGAGCCACGCCGGCGCTGTCTCCTTCGCGGAGCAGTTCTGCACCGTTCCCGTGGGCGAGCGGTTCAGGACCGTGCTCACCAGCGCCGCCGGCTATCCGCTGGATGCGACCTACTATCAGACCGTCAAGGGCATGGTCGGCCCGCTCGAGATCCTGGAGCCGGGGGGCGACCTGATCGTCGCCTCGGCGTGCTCCGAGGGCCTGGGCTCGGCGCACTATGCCGACGCGCAGCGCCGGCTGGTGGAGAACGGGCAGGATCGCTTCCTCGACGAGATCAGCGGCAAGACACACGCCGCGATCGACGAGTGGCAGACGGAGATGCAGCTTCGCCCCATGCGGGCGGGCACGGTTCACCTCTTTACCGACGGCCTGGCGCCCGAGGACCGCGCGCTCACCGGTGTCAACCTGACCGATTCGCTCGCCGATACGGTGGCGGAGAGCGCTGCCCGCCAAGGCGATACGCGGGTGGCCGTGATCCCGGAGGGCCCCTATCTGGTGCCTGTCCACCGGCCGGCCGCTTCGAGCATTTCCGCTTAGCGCGGAAACGCTCTCGCATTTTATCGCTCACGGCAGCCGGCCTTCGGCCGGCGCCTGCGCGGGCGCGCCGCAAGACCGGCGGGCCGCGGTCGCGGCCTGTTGCGCGTCCGCCGAAGACGGACGCGCTCTAACCTCCTTTCCGCACGCTCGAGTCCGCCGCGCCCTTGGCGAACGGCGAATCCAGGGGTACGTTTCCCGTCATCCGGCCCGGTGCGGCCGATCGTAAGCGCGGAGGACGTTATGGCTTGGCAAGGCAGACTGTTACGCGTCAACCTCACCGCCGGCACCTGCACGGAAGAGGCGCTCAACATGGAGTGGGCGCAGGCCTATCTGGGCAGCCGGGGCCTTGCCACCAAGTACCTGGTGGAGGAGATGGACCCGAAGGCGGACGCGCTTTCGCCCGAGAACGTACTGATCTTCGCCACCGGCCCGTTGACGGGGACCACGGCGCCGACCGGCGGCCGCTACACGGTCGTCACCAAGGGGGCGCTGACCAACGCCGTCGCCTGCTCGAACTCGGGCGGCTACTTCGGCGGCGAGCTGAAGCTCGCCGGCTGGGACATGGTGATCTGCCAGGGCCGCTCGCCGCGCCCGGTCTACCTCTATATCAAGGACGACCACGCGGAGCTGATCGACGCCGAGGGTTTCGTCTGGGGCAAGTCGGTCTGGGATACCGAGCCCGCGATCAAGGCGCGGCACCAGGACGGCGCGATCAAGATCGCCTCCATCGGCCGGGCCGGCGAGAACCTCAACCGCTATGCCTGCGTGATGAACGACCTCGACCGGGCGGCCGGGCGTTCCGGCGTCGGCGCGGTCATGGGATCCAAGAACCTGAAGGCGATCGCAGTGCGCGGCACGCGGGGCGTCGCGGTGGACGACACCGAGGCCTTCGCGGGCGCCGTGGAGAAGGCCGCCGGCGCGCTCGCCGCGAGTCAGACCCGCGCCGACCTCGCGCGCACCGGTACGCTCTCGATGATCGACGTCACCCAGGCCTTCGGCAGCCTGCCGACCCGCAACAACCAGGACGTGCAGTTCGAGGGCACGGGCAACCTCGGTCCCGACGCGATGGCGACGGTGCGCCGCTCCGACGGCTCCGCCAATCTGGTAAAGAACCGTGCCTGCTTCGCCTGCACCATCGGCTGCCAGCGCGCATCGAAGATGGACCCCAACCACTTCGCGGCCCGCGGCGAGGGCAGGGAGCGCTACAGGAACGTGAGCGGCGGGCTGGAATACGAATCGGCCTATTCGCTCGGCCCCATGGTGGGCGTGGACGACATCGAAGCGGCGACCTTCGCCAACTTCGTCTGCAACGAGGACGGGATGGACCCGATCTCGTTCGGCGCCACCGTCTCGGCGGCGATGGAGCTTTACGAGGAGGGCGTCATCACCGACGCCGAGACCGGCGGCGTCGCCTACACATTCGGTTCGGCGGAAGCGCTCTGCAGGGCGGCGGAGGACGCCGGCAAGGGCACGGGCTTCGGCAAGGATCTCGGGCTCGGCTCCAAGCGGCTCTGCGAGAAGTACGGCCGCCCGGAACTCGCAATGGTCGCCAAGGGGCAGGAGTTCCCCGGCTACGACGGCCGCTCGATGCAGGGCATGGGCCTCGCCTACGCCACCAGCAACCGCGGCGCCTGCCACCTGCGGGCCGACCCCTACGAGGACGACTTCTCCGGCGGCAAGCTGGAGGGCAAGGCCAAGATCGTGAAGGACACGCAGGATTCGAACGCGGCCATCGATTCCGTCGGCATCTGCGCCTTTCCGATGATGATCTGGGATCTCGACGAGGTCGCCAACCTGGTCAACGCGGGCTGCGCGGGGACGTGGACCGTGGACCGGCTGAACGAGACCGGCGAGCGCATCTGGAACCTGGAGCGCCAATTCAACCTCGACGCCGGCATGACCGCCGCCGACGATACGCTGCCGCAGCGCATCCTCAAGGAGGCGGCGAAGAGCGGCTCCGGCAAGGGCAAGGTGTGCGAGCTCGACACCATGCTGCCGCAGTACTACGCGCTGCGCGGCTGGACGGCGGACGGGCGGCCGACGGCGGAGACGATGCAGCGCCTCGGCCTCGCATGAAGGTGACGGTGGAGCTTATCGCGATCGAGCTCCCCGAATTCGGCGGCGCGAAGAGCCGCGACCTCGATCTCGCGGCGGGCGCGAACCTGGCGGGCGCGCTCTCCGGCCTGGGCGTGGATCGAGACCCGGCGATTCTCGCCATGCTGAACGGCGAGGCCGTGCCCCGCGATCAGTGGCCCGAGACGCCCCTCTCGCCCGGCGACACCGTGAGCCTCTTCCGCCCCTTCAAGGGGGGATAGAGCGAATTCCGGGCTTGGCGGTTTCGCTCAGCGCGTTCCCGCGAAGCCAGCACCGAGGTCGTCGCGAACGAGCGTGCCGCCCATGCCATCGTGAGAGGCCCCGAAGAAGGCGCCGCTGATCACGCCTTCGTCGCCGCCCGCGGGCGCGATGCGCGCGAAGACGTTGCCCTCGACGGTGATGTCGTAGCTCAGGTCGCCGTCGCCCCACATGGTCCCGGTGCCGAGTGCGCCGGGCGCGCCGGACCAGGATTCCAGAGACGTGAAGTCGAGGTCGCCGTCCAGGGACGAAAGGTCGACGTCGAGGTCGGCGGCCCCGGCGACGGTCTCGCCGGACGGCGTGAGCCCGAGGAGGCGACCTGTCCAGACTGCGCTTCCCATGAGCTGCGGGTTGTCGGCGAGGTCGATGCCGGGACGCGGGCCGAGCGCCCAAGGCCGGACGAGGCCGTTGCGCAGCGATGCGCCGAAGGCGAGGTCGCCCAGATCGCCCCGCACGTGCAGCGATTCGTCCTCCCACGCCCCGAGGTTGGTGGCGATTTCTGATGGCGTATTGCCCGCCTCGATCACGCTGTAGACCGCGAGCAGGGCCTCGCGGTCGAGCTGGTACATCACGTAGCCTTCCGTCCCCACCCCGTACTCGTGCATGACGGTGGAGGGGAAGCGAATTTCATCTGCGTGGTCGCGCCCCAGGGCGTGGATGAGCTCGTGCACGAGCACAGCCATGGAGTCATCGAGCCGCGTGTGGTCGACCCAGACGCGAACAGTGGAAATTTCTCCGGTGGTGACGTAAGTGACCGCTGCAATACCGACCGTCTCGTCGCTGGGTGCCGACTCTTCCCAATCCTCGCGGCGGTCGTATTCCACGAGAATCTGACCGTCGGCCATCGTGGGGTCCGTGCCGATGCCGGGAGCGACGGCCGCCTCGGATACGGGCGTCGGATCGACGGTGAGCTGGAAGTCTCGCGGCAGGTTGGCATTGAGGAGCTGCACGGCGCGGACGATCTCGTCGATCTGCTCGATCGTGGTGCCCTCGACGAAGCGGACGACCGGCGCATCGACGAAACGCAGGATCACGCCGTCGCCGAACGATGTGTCCGCGCCGAGATATTCGGTCAGGCGGGTCGCGCCCACTCCGTCCTGGGAGCGCCCGTAACGCACGGTCGCTTCGGCATGGGTTGCGACAGACGCGAGTTCGCCCTGCCCGGGCGGCGGCATGCCGCCGATGCGGAGCTCGTTGCCAAACTGGATGACGGGGGTCTGCCGGGTGGCTTCGATGCCGAAATCCGGCAGGACGAGGTCAGGGACGGGTTCGGGAGCCGGCTCAGGGGCAGGATCTGGAGTCGGCTCAGGGCCGGGCTCCGGTGTGGGGTCGGGACCTGTCTCCGGCGGCGGGGCGCCCTCGTCTGTGCTTGGCTGCGTGTCGGAGCCGCCACCGCCGCAGGCAGCGAGCGCCAGCAAGGCCACGACGGAGGCGACGGCTGCGATCGAGGTCAGCGCGCTTCTCGACATTTCTTGCTCCTTCAATCGGCGAGTGGCCAAGTATGGCGGCGCGTCTCACTGGAAGAGCGGGAGCAAGCGTCTGCCTTTGGGCGTCTCTCTGTCAACAGGGAAGCACCTCCAAGTGTCGGGAAGAGCCTCCAACTGTTGGGAAGCGCCGCCGAGACTCCGTCGCGGTTCGCAGGCCGGGACGTGCTGCCGTTCATTCATCGAACGCCGAAGCAGACGCTCATTCCGGCGGCACGCGCGCGATGCAGGCCGTGACCGTGGCGAGGAATCCGAGCTAGACTGATCGGCAGAAGAACGCAGCCGACTCGCCACCGGGCGGCGGGACGGAAGAGGGGAGATACTGGATGAAACCGCCACCGTTTGACTACTTCTGTCCGGAGACCCTGGAGGAGGCGCTGGCGCTCCTCGCCGAGCACGGCGAGGCGGCGAAGGTGATCGCGGGCGGCCAGAGCCTGGTGCCGATGCTGAACCTGCGGGCGCTTCACCCGGCGGTGCTGATCGACATCAACCGCTTGTCCGGCCTCGATCACGTCAGCCTGGAGGGCGGTCAGCTCAGGGTCGGCGCCCTGGCGCGTCACAAGGCGGTCCTCGAGTCGGCGGCGGTCGCGGACGCGTCCCCCTTGATGGCCTTGGCCTATCCCTATGTCTCCCACGGGCCGATCCGCAACCGGGGCACACTGTGCGGCAACCTCTGCCACAACGACCCGGCCTCGGAGATGCCGGCAGTGGCGGTGGCGAGCGATGCGGAAATGGTGTTGCAGAGCACGGGCGGCACGCGCACCGTCGGCGCGGAGGACTTCTTCACCGGCACGCTCGAAACCGCGGCGGAGGCGAACGAGCTGCTGGTCGAGGTCCGCGTGCCGCAGGCCCCGGCCGGCCAGGGCGCGGGCTTTCACGAGGTGAGCGCGCGCAAGGGCGACTTCGCCTACGTGGCCGTGGGCGCGACGCTCGAGCTGGCGGAGGGCGCGTGTGCCGCCGCGCGGATCGTCTGCGCCGGCGTGGGCGACGGGCCGCACCGGGCACGCGCTGCCGAGGAGGCGCTTGCGGGCGCAGCGCCCGGCGACGAAGCGTTTGGCCAGGCGGCCGCGGCGGCTGCGGACAGCATCGACCCCGGCGAAGATTTTCATGCGGACGCGGACTATCGGCGCGATCTGGTGCGCAGCCTGACCCGGCGCGCGCTCGCCGACGCCGCCTCCCGCTGCAACTGAAGGGAGGTGGAGATGACGACGCCACGGACAGTCGAGCTTGTCGTCAACGGCGAGCGCCGGGCCGCAGACGCCGAGCCGCGCACGCTGCTGAGCGACTTCCTGCGCGAGGGTCTCGGGCTCACCGGCACCCATGTCGGCTGCGAGCACGGGGTCTGCGGCGCGTGCACCGTTCTGGTCAACGGCGAGGCCGCGCGCTCCTGCCTGATGCTCGCCGTCCAGGCCGATGGCGCCGAGGTTCGCACCATCGAGGGCCTCGGCGGTATCGACGACATGCACCCGCTGCAGGAGGCGTTCTGGGAGAAGCACGGCCTGCAATGCGGCTTCTGCACGCCGGGCATGCTGATGACGGCGGTCGAGCTGCTGGAGAGCACGCCCAACCCCAGCCTCGACGATATCCGCGAGGCGATGTCGAGCAATCTTTGCCGCTGCACCGGCTATCAGACCATCGTCGAGGCGGTGCAGGCCGCGGCCGAACGGATGCAGGGAGAGGGGCAATGACCCGCGAGCGCCACTACATCCCCGAATCGCGACAGCGCGAGAAGCCCAAGTCCAAGTACTTCGCCATCGGGCACAGCATGAAGCGGGTGGAGGACACCCGCCTGCTCACCGGCTCCGGGACCTATGCCGACGACGTGTCGCTCCCCAACATGGCGCACGCGGCCGTGCTGCGCAGCCCCCATGCCCATGCCCGCATCGTCAGCATCGACAAGTCCAGGGCCGAAGCGCTGGCGGGCGTGATCTGCGTCATGACCGGCGCCGAGGCGGCGGAGGTCACGGGCCCCTGCGCCGATTTTTCCAGCCCGCCGACGACTCAGCACTGCATCGCCCTCGGCAAGGTGCGCCACGTGGGCGAGGCGGTCGCCGCCGTGGTGGCGGAAAGCCGCTACATCGCCGAGGACGCTTGCGAGCTGATCGAGGTCGAATACGACCCGTTGCCCGCCGTGGTCGATCTCGAGGAGGCGGTGACGTCGACCGGCGATGCCGTGCTCCATCCGGAGCGCGGCGACACCAACGTCGCGCACCATCGCACCATCGACTTCGGCACGGTGGACGAGGATTTCGCGCAGGCCGACCTGGTGATCGAGCGCAGACTGCGCTGGCCGCGCTCCGGCGGCACGCCGATCGAGACCGTCGGCGCCACCGCGCACTACGACCGCGGCACGGGCAAGTTCACGATCCACGCCAACACGTCGATGTACAACTACGTCGGCTGGCTGATCGCGGTCTCGCTCAAGGTGGAGCCCCACCGGCTCAACATCGTGCCGACCGATGCCGGCGGCAGCTTCGGCAGCAAGCTCTTCTGCCACAAGGTCTGCACGCTGGCCGGCACGCTCGCCCGCGCCGCAGGCCGGCCGGTCAAGTACCTGGAGGACCGCATCGACAACATGACGAGCGGCGACGCCCACGGGTCGGACCGCGTCTACGACGCCCAGCTCGCGCTGAAGCGCGACGGCACGATGCTGAGCATGCGGCTCAAGGTCATCGACGATTACGGCGCCTACTTCCAGTACGGCGTCGGCCAGCACGGCAACGCCATGGCGCAGGTGACCGGCCCCTACACGATCAACAGCGTCCAGGTCGATCTCACCGCCGTGTTCACCAACAAGTGCCAGCAGGGGGCCTATCGCGGCTTCGGCTCCGAGGTGGGCAACTTCGTGATCGAGCGGCTGGTCGATGCCGCCTGCGAGGAGCTTGACCTCGACCCGATCGAGATGCGCCGGCAGAACCTGATCGAGCAGGACCAGTTCCCCTACATCATGCCGACCGGCAACATGTACGACAGCGGCAACTACCAGGCCGTGCTCGACGAGGCGCTCGGCATGATCGACATTGACGGCTGGCGCAAGAAGCAGGTCGACGCGCGTGCGGAGGGCCGCTACATCGGCATCGGCATCTCCACCTGCCAGGAGCGGAGCGTCTTCAGCGCCACCGAGTTCTGGATGTGGAACCCGAACGAGACCCCCGGCTTCACGCTATCGAGCTCGCCGGAAAGCGTCGCCATCAACATCGACCCCACCGGCAAGGCCTTCATCACGCTGAACGCGCCCTTCTGGGGCAACAGCCCGGAGACGATGGCGGTGCAGGTGCTGGCCGAGAAGCTGGAGATGGACCCGGCGGACATCTCCGTCGGCTACGCGGATTCCGACAAGGGCTTCAACTCCTCGGGCCCGGGCGGCAGTCGGTTCACGGTGATGATCGCAGGCGCCGTGAGCGGTGCCGCCGACGTGATCAAGGAGAAGATGCTGCGCGTGGCCAGCCACATGCTGGAGGCTGACCCGAGCGACCTCGAGTTCCGCAACGGCTCCATCGGCGTGCAGGGCGTGCCCGGCAAGGAGAAGACGCTAGCCGAGGTGGCGCTGCACGCGCACTACTTCAGGCTGGACCTGCCGGAGGACCACGACCTCACCAGCGGCATCGACGCGGCCTACGTCTACGACCACCCGGTCACGACCATGCCGTCGGAGGACCGGACCGATCTCGGCATCTTCTATCCCATCGTCGGCCACATGGTTCACATCCCGGTGGTGGAGGTGGATGTCGAGACCGGCAAGGTCGATTTCCTGGACTACGTGGCGGTCCACGACTGCGGCACCATGGTCAACCCGATGACGCTGGCCGGCCACGTGCGCGGCGGCACCGTGAACGGCATCGGCAGCGCCCTCTACGAGCACTTCCACTATGACGATAACGGCCAGCTGCAGAACGCGCTGCTGAGCGACTACCTGCACCCGACCCTGATGGAGACGCCGGTCGACATCCGCGTGGGCCACGTGGAGACGCCGTCCCCCTTCACCGAGTACGGCATCAAGGGCGGCGGCGAGGGCGGGCGCATGGGCGCCCCGCCAGCCATCGCCGCAGCGGTGGAGGACGCGCTTAGGCCCTTCGGCGTCAAGGTGGATTCGCTTCCCCTCACGCCCAAGGTCCTGCGCGGCATGATCCGCGAGGCGGAGGCGAACGGCGGGAGCTGAGGGCGCCGCCAAGATTCGGGGGACGGGGGCGCATGTACATCGGGCAGGCGATCCTGCGGCGGGAGGATGAGCGCTTTCTACGGGGGCGGGGCCGGTTCGTCGAGGACGTGAGGCTCGACCAGCCGATCGCCCATGCCGCCTTCGTCCGCAGCCCCCATGCCCACGCCGCAGTCACGCGCGTCGATACGGCGCAGGCGGCATCGATGCCCGGCGTGCTGGCCGTGCTCACCGGCGAGGACTGGGTGCGGGCCGGGTACGGCGAGGCCGAGGGGGTCTGGCCGGTCAAGGACAGGAGCGGCGCCGACGCGCGCACCGCCTACCGCCCGCTCATCTGCGTCGACGGGACGGTCCGCTGCGTGGGGGAGATCGTCGCGATGGTGGTTGCCGAGGACCGCCACCAGGCGCTCGATGCCGCCGAGGCGGTCGCGGTCGGCTTCGAGGAGAAGCCGGCCAACACGCTCACCGCGCGCGCCCTCGACCCTGAGACCCCGCTGGTGCATCCCGCCTTCGGCACCAACGAGGTGCTGGTCACCGAGCACGGGCTCAAGGAGGAGACCGAGGCGGCGCTCGCAGGCGCCCACCATGTCACCGAGGTCGCGGTGCCCTCCAACCGCATCACCGCCGCCTCGATGGAGCCCCGCTGCTACCTGGGGCACTACGACGAGGTCAACGACCGCTACACGGTGTGGACCACCAACCAGGCGCCGCACATCGTCCGCCGCTACTTCACCAAGTCGCTCAACATCCCCGAGCACAAGCTCCGGGTGATTGCGCCGGACGTCGGCGGCGGCTTCGGCATGAAGCTCTATCACTACCCCGAGGAGGCGCTGGTGCTGTGGGGCGCCATCGTCTCCGGCCGGCCGGTGCGCTGGACGGGCACGCGCTCCGAGTGCCTGCTGGGCGACACGCACGCGAGGGACCACCACACGGTGGGCCGCATGGGTTTCGATGCGGACGGCAGGATTCTCGGCGTGAAGTTCGAGACGCTGGCCGCCTTCGGCGCCTACGAGAGCCAGTGGCAGGCGAGCATCACCAACGCCTATCACTTCACCATGCTCTCGCTCGCCTACGACATCCCGGCGATCCACACCACCGTGCGCGCCGTCTACACCAACGCGACGCCGGTGGACGCCTATCGCGGCGCCGGCCGCCCCGAGGCCGTCTATCAGGTGGAGCGCCTGATCGAGAATGGGGCCCACGAGATGGGCATCGATCCGATGGAACTCCGCGCGCGCAACCTGATCCCGCCGGAGAAGTTCCCGTACCGGACCGCCCTCGGCATCACCTACGATTCCGGCGACCCGCCCGTGCTCATGGAGAAGATCAGGGCGCTCGCCGGTTACGACGCGCTGCGCGCGGAGCAGGCGGCGCTGCGGGCGCAAGGCCAATGGATGGGCTTGGGCATCGCCGCCTTCTTCGACATGGCGGGCGCCGGCCCGGTCAAGATGATGAACGACCTCGGCGCCAGGGTGGGCTGCTACGACGTCGCCAGCGTGCGCGTGCACCCGGACGGGCGCATCACGGTGTTCGCCGGCAGCCACAGCCACGGGCAGGGCCACGAGACGACCTGGAGCCAGATCGCCGCCGACCGGCTCGGCTGCAACATCGACCACATCGACGTGGTCGAGGGCGATACCGACCGGGTGCCCATGGGCATCGGCACCTGGGGTTCGCGGTCGCTGTCCACCGCCGGCATGGCGGTCTACACCACCGCCGACCGCGTGGTGGCCAAGGCCAAGCGCCTCGCGGCCCACATGATGGAGTGCGCGCCCGACGACCTCGACCTCG
Organism: Rhodospirillales bacterium; assembly: GCA_028818855.1. Lineage (GTDB taxonomy): Bacteria > Pseudomonadota > Alphaproteobacteria > UBA828 > UBA828 > WTGU01. The sequence continues at coordinate 78,392 of JAPPMY010000118.1, read as the reverse complement.
CCGACGGCGCGTTCACGGTCAAGGGGACGGACAGGACGCTCTCGTTCGAAGCCGTCGCCAATGCCGCCTACCACTCCGGCGACCGGCCGCCGGACCTGGAGATCGGCCTGGAGGAGACCTCCTTCTTCGATCCGGCAGACTGCACCTATCCGTCTGCCATCCACCTCTGCGTCGTGCTGGTCGATCCCGAGACCTGCGCCGTGACGCTCCGCAACTACTGGGCGGTGGACGACGTCGGCACGGTCATCAACCCGATGGTGCTGGAGGGGCAGGTGCACGGGGGGCTGGTGCAGGGCATCGGCCAGGCGCTGATGGAGGAGTGCGCCTACGATCCCGAGAGCGGCCAGTACCTGTCCGGCACCTTCATGGACTATGCCGTGCCCCATGCCGAGGACGTGCCGTCATTCGGCCTCGACTCGCACTTCACCCGGGCGCTGGGTAACCCGCTGGGCGCCAAGGGGGCGGGCGAGAGCGGCACCATCGGCGCGCCGGCCTGCGTCTGCAACGGGGTCGTGGACGCGCTCTGGCACCTCGGCGTGCGGCAGATCACGCAGCCGATGACGCCCAGGAAGATCTGGCGCGCCATCGCGGACGCCAAGCGGGCGCAGCACTAGCGCCGCGCACGGGGCCTGAGGGAGAGGCGATGGACAAGGCGTCAGTCAGCTTCGCCGTGAACGGCCGGGAGGTCACGGCCACGGTCGATCCGCGCACGCTCCTGGTCCACTTCCTGCGGGAGGAGCTGAAGCTCACGGGCACCCATGTCGGCTGCGACACCAGCCAGTGCGGGGCCTGCACGGTCCACCTCGACGGCAAGCCGGCGAAATCCTGCGCGCTGCTGGCGGTTCAGCTCGAAGGTGCCCGCGTCACCACCATCGAGGGCATCGCCGGGCCCGGCGGGCTGCACCCCATGCAGGCCGCCTTCAAGGAGCATCACGGCCTGCAGTGCGGCTTCTGCACGCCCGGCATGGTGATGATGGGGATCGACATCGCGAGCCGGCACGAGGCGCCCGACGAGGCGACGATCCGGCGCGAGCTGGAGGGCAACCTCTGCCGCTGCACGGGCTACCACAACATCGTCGAAGCCATCGCCGCCGGCGCCAGAGCGGCTCGGGACTGAGGGGAGGGGGGATGTATCCGTTCACCTACCATCGCCCGGCCTCGCTCGACGCTGCGAAGGCTGTGCTTGCCGCGAGCGAGGATGGTCGTCCGCTCGCCGGCGGCATGAGCCTGATCCCGACCATGCGCTTCCGCCTCGCCTCGTGCGCCGATCTGGTGGACCTCAACGGCATCGACGCGCTGGCCGGCATCGAGCGGCGGGAGGGGCACATCAGGATCGGCGCCATGACGCGCCACGCGGCGGTGGCCGAGTCGCCCGAGGTGAGGGAGGCGATCCCCGCACTCGCGGCGCTCGCCGGCTCCATCGGCGACGTGCAGGTGCGCAACCGGGGCACCATGGGCGGCTCGATCTGCTTCGCTGACCCGGCGGCCGACTACCCGGCCGGCCTGGTGGGCCTGGGCGCCACCGTCAACACCGACCGGCGCGCGATCGCCGCCGATGACTTCTTCACCGGGCTCTACGAGACCGCGCTGGCCGACGGCGAGATCGTGGTCTCCGTCGACTTTCCGATACCTGAGCGCGCGGGCTGGGCCAAGTTCGGCAACCAGGCCTCGCGCTTCGCCATCGTCGCGGCAATGGTATCGCGCGCGGCGGGCGGCGCGGTGCGCGTCGCCGTTACCGGCGCGAAGCCCCACGTCTTCCGCGTGGCCGAGATGGAGGCGGCGCTCGCCGCGGACTTCAGTGAAGAGGCGCTCTCCGGCATCGCGGTGGCGAGCGAAGGGCTCAACGAAGACCTCCATGCCGACAGGGAGTACCGCGCGCACCTCGTCGGCGTGATGGCGAAGCGCGCGGTGCGCGAGGCGCTTGCACCATGAAACCCCCACGCTTTCGCTACCTGCGCGCTGACAGCGTGGATGGCGCACTCCAGGCGCTGGCCGACAATCCCGATTCGCGCATCCTTGCCGGCGGCCAGAGCCTCATCCCCTTGATGAACCTCAGGATGGTCAAGCCTGCCTGCCTGGTCGACATCAACCGAATTCCGAACCTGGGCGGCATCAGGGAGGACGGCGACGGCATCGCCATCGGCACGCTCGCCCGGCACAACGACGTCAAGCATTCGCCGCTGGTGCAGGCGCGCTGCCCCTTGCTGACGGAGGCCTACGAGTCCATCGCGCACCACACGGTGCGGAACCGCGGCACTCTCGGCGGCAATCTCTGCCACGCCGATCCCTCGTCGGAGACACCGACGGTGATGATCGCCACGGGCGCCACGCTGGTGCTGCGGAGCCTGCGCGGCAGCCGCGAGGTGGGGGCGGAGGACTTCTTCCTCGGCACCTACGAGACGGCGGCGCAGCAGGACGAGATGCTGGTCGAGATTCGCATACCCGGCGTGCGTGCCGACGGCTGGGCCTTCGCCGAGATCAGCAACCGGCACGGCGACTTCGCCATCGCGGTGATCGCGACGCGGCTCAGGCTGGCGGAGGGGCGCTGCACGGCGGCGCGCGTGGTGGCGAGCGGGGTCGGCGAGCATGCGGTGCGGCTCACGGCTGCGGAAGATGCGTTGATCGGCGGGCCGATCGACGACGCGAGCCTCGATCGTGCGGCGGCTGCGGCTGCGGGCGCGGTCGATCCGCACAGCGACAGCCACGCCGACGCCGCCTACAGGCGGGATGCGATCGCCGCGCTCACCCGGCGCACCGCACACCGGGCCGCCGAGCGCTGCGGCTGAGGAAAGGGACATGGAGCGCGAAACCATCAGCGTCACAGTCAACGGCAGGGCCTACGAGCGCACGGTGGAAGCACGCCGGCTGCTCAGCGACTTCCTGCGCGAGGACCTGCGCCTCACCGGCACCCACGTCGGCTGCGAGCACGGCGTCTGCGGCTCCTGCACCGTGATGATGGACGGCGTCACGGCACGCTCCTGCCTCACCTTCGCGGTGATGGCGGACGGCGCCGAAATCGAGACCATCGAGGGGCTCGGCACGGTGAACGCGATGCACCCGGTGCAGCAGGCGTTCTGGGAGAAGCACGGCCTCCAGTGCGGCTTCTGCACGCCGGGAATGCTGATGACCGCCGTGGAGCTGCTGAAGCGGAACCCGGATCCCTCTGTCGACGACATCCGGGACGCGATCTCCGGCAACCTCTGCCGCTGCACCGGCTACCAGACCATCGTGGAGTCGATCCAGCACGCGGCGCAGTTGATGCGGGAGGACGGCGCATGAGCGATCGCGGCCACATCCCGGAGAGCCGGCAGCGCGAGGCGCCGCGCGCCGACCTGAAATGGATCGGCAGGAGCATGAAGCGGGTTGAGGACCCGCGGCTCCTCGTTGGCAAGGGGGTCTATACCGACGACGTGAACCTGCCGGATATGGCGCACGCCGCGGTGCTGCGCAGCCCCCATGCCCACGCCAGGATCGTGTCGGTCGACGTGAGCAAGGCGGCCGCGCTGCCCGGCGTGCTCTGCGTGATGACCGGCGCCGATGCGGCCGAGGTCTGCGACCCGCTCCCCACCTGGGCGAGCCCGCCGGTGCTGCAGTCGGTGATCGCTCACGACCGGGTGCGCCACGTGGGCGAGGCGGTGGCGGCGGTGGCGGCGGAGGATCGCTACATCGCCGAGGACGCGTGCGACCTGATCGAGGTCGAGTACGAGCCGCTGCCACCGGTGGTCGATCCCGAAGAGGCGCTGACATCCACGGGCGATGCGGTGCTGCACCCCTACCGGGGCGATACCAACGTCGCGCTGGAGCGCACGCTGACCTTCGGGCCGGTGGAGGAGGATTTCGCCGCCGCGGACCTGGTCATCGAGCGCCGCTTCCGCTGGCCGCGCTCGGGCGGGCAGCCGCTGGAAACGGTGGGCGCCGTCGCGACCTACGACGACGGAGCGGAGCGCTTCACCATCCAGTGCAACACGTCGATGTACAACTACTGCGGCTGGATGATCGCGAGCACGCTCCGCGTCGCGCCACACAAGCTCAACATCGTGCCGACGCTCGCGGGCGGCAGCTTCGGCAGCAAGATGTTCGTCCACAAGGTCCCGGTGCTGGCGGCGGTGCTGGCGCGCGCGGTGGGCCGTCCGGTCAAGTTCATGGAGGACCGGATCGACAACACCACGAGCTGCGACAACCACGCGTCCGACCGCGTCTATTACGCCAAGCTCGCGCTCAACCGGGACGGCACGCTGCTCAGCCTGAAGACACGGATCATCGACGACTACGGCGCGTACTTCCAGTTCGGCGTCGGCCAGCACGGCAACGCGCTCTCGCAATGCGTCGGCCCTTACCGCATCAACAGCGTGGAGGTCGATCTCGCCGCCGTGCTGACCAACAAGTGCCAGCAGGGCGCCTATCGCGGCTTCGGCTCCGAGGTCGCGAACTTCGTGATCGAGCGGCTGGTGGACGCGGCGGCGGACGAGCTGGGCGTCGACCGCATCGCGCTCCGGCGGCAGAACTTCATCCAGCCGGACCAGTTCCCCTACCTGATCCCGACCGGGAACATGTACGACAGCGGCAACTACCAGGCGGTGCTCGAAGAGACGCTGAAGCTCGCCGACGTGGACGCCTGGCGAAAGAAGCAGGCCGAGGCGCGGGAGGAGGGGCGCTACATCGGCATCGGCATCGCCACCTGCCAGGAGCGGAGCGTCTTCAGCGCGACCGAGTTCTGGATGTGGAACCTGGAGCCGGGCGTCGAGTGGACCAGCTCGCCCGACGGTGTTTCCGTCAAGATCGACCCCACCGGCAAGGCCTTCGTCACGCTGCACTCGCCCTTCTGGGGCAACAGCCCCGAGACGGTGGCGGCCCAGGTGCTGGCCGAGCAGCTCACCATCGACCCGGCGGACATCGAGATCACCTACTCGGACACCGACCAGGGCCTCAACTCGACCGGGCCGGGGGGCAGCCGGTTCACGGTGATGGTGACAGGCGCCATCGTCGGCGCCGCCACGAAGATCCGCGAGAAGCTGCTCCGCATCGCCGCCCACCTGATGGAGGCGGACGTGCGCGACCTCGCGCTGGAGGACGGCGCGGTGCACGTCAAGGGCGTGCCCGGCATGAAGATGAGCGTCGCCGAGCTTGCCGACAAGGCGCACTACTACCGGCTCAGCATGCCCGAAGACCTCGACCTCACCAGCGGGCTCGACGCGACCTACGTCTACGACCATCCGGTGACGACGCTCCCCGACCCCGACGAGCGCCACATGGGGATCTTCTACCCGATCATGGGCCACAGCTGTCATATCCCGGTGGTCGAGGTGGATGCCGAGACCGGGCAGGTGCACTTCCTCCACTACGCGGCCGTCCACGACTGCGGCACGATGGTGAACCCCATGACGCTGGAGGGGCACATCAGGGGCGGCACGGTGAACGGCATCGGCACCGCGCTCTTCGAGGAGTTCTCTTACGACGAGGCCGGCCAGCTCACGACCGCGCTCTGGACCGACTACCTGATCCCGACCATCAAGGAGGCGCCGGCGGATATCGTGGTCGGCCACGTGGAGACGCCGTCGCCGTTTACCGAGTACGGCGTGAAGGGCGGCGGCGAGGGCGGGCGCATGGGCGGCCCGCCGGCGATCGCGGCCGCCATCGAGGACGCGCTCAAGCCCTTGGGCGTCAGCATCGACAGCCTGCCGCTGCCGCCGAGCAGGCTCCGCGCCCTCATCCGCGAGGCGCAGGCCAGGCGGGCCTGAGGTCGCGCGTCACGCGGCGGCGCCGGCCTCCGGCCCGAAGCGCGCGGCCTCCCAGCCCAGCATGGCGCGCTTGCGGGCGGGGCCCCACTCGTAGTTCGAGATGCGTCCTGTCTCCCGGATCACCCGGTGGCAGGGAATCAGGTAGGAGACCGGGTTGGCGGCGACCGCGCCGCCGACTGCGCGGGCGCTCCGCGGCAGCCCCAGGGCCTCAGCCAGCGCCCGGTAGGAGGTGATCCGGCCGGGCGGAATGCGGAGCAGCGCCTCCCAAACCTTGAGCTGGAAGTTGGTGCCGGCGACGGCCAGGCGAAGAGGCGCGCCGTTGGCCGGGTGCTCGCCGAAGATGCGCGCCACGACGGCGGCTGTGGAAGCCCGATCCTCAAGGAAGCGCGCGGCGGGCCAGCGGCCTTCGAACTCGGCGCGGACGGCGTCGCCGTCGCCATCGGCGAAGCCCAGCGCACAGATGCCGCGCGAGGTCAGCCCGATGAAGCAGGGTCCGAAGGGACTCGGGTGCACGCCCCAGGCGATGTCAACGCCCGCGCCGCCCTGCTTGAAGGCGCCGGGGCTCATCGCCTCGTAGGTGACGAAGAGGTCGTGCAGCCGGGCGGGGCCCGAGAGGCCCGCGTCGTAGGTAGCGTCCAGGATCGAGGCGGACGCTTCGAGCTGTGCCTTGGCATAGTCCAGCGTGAGGTACTGGCCGAAGCGCTTGGGCGAGATGCCGGCCCAGCGGCGGAAGAGGCGCTGGAAGTGGTGGGGGCCGAGGCCCGTCTCCCGCGCCACGGTGGCGAGGCTCGGCTGATCGCGAAAGTGCGCCTCCAGGTAGAGGATCGCGGCCTCGATGCGGGCGTAGTCGCGCGCGTTCCGTGCGATGTCGGTGTCTGTGGCTGTCATGGCGTTCCTCCCGAGCGCCTGAGACTAGGGACGCGCCGGAGCTCGAGCCACCCGATTGTTGCGCTGGGTTGCGACTACGAGGAGGGGTTCACCGTCACGCCGTGATTGACCGGGCCGTGGCCTGCGCCGTAGCCGGGGGCCGCCTCGATTGCCGCGCGCAGGTAGGTCCGCGCCCGCGCCACGGCATCGACCAGCGACAGCCCCTGCGCGATGCCCGTGGCGATGGCGGATGCCAGCGTGCAGCCTGTGCCGTGGGTGTGGCGGCTTTCGATCCTGGGGGCGTGGAAGCGCTCGATGCCGCCGGGATGGCTCAAAAGATCGGTGATCTCGTCCGAATCCAGGTGGCCGCCCTTGACGAGAACCGCCTTGGGTCCGAGCCGGTGTATCTGCTCGGCCGCGCGAGCCATGTCGTCGACCATCGAGATGGTGAGGCCGGTGAGCCGCTCCGCCTCCGGGATGTTGGGGGTCGCGAGGTCGGCACGGCCGATGAGCCGGGTTGCGAGCGCGCGCATGGCCGAAGGCTCCAGCAGCGAGGCCCCGCCCTTGGCCACGAGGACCGGATCGACCACGAGCGGAACCCCGGCGGCGTATCGTTCCGCGGTCTCGGCGACCGCCTCGATGATGGGCACGCTGTGGATCATCCCCGTCTTGATGCAGTCGGCGCCGATGTCGGCGAGGACCACGCGCATCTGCTCGGCGACGAAGTCCGCCGGCACGGGATGGACGCCGTGCACGGTCCGCGTGTCCTGGGCGGTGAGCGCCGTGATCGCGGTCGCAGCAAAGCCGCCGAGGGCCGTCACGGTCTTGATGTCGGCCTGGATGCCGGCGCCGCCGCCCGAATCGGAGCCGGCGGCGATGAGCACGCGGCCCTTCATTGCGCCTGGGCGCCGGTGTGCTCGCCCGCTCCTCGGGCCGCCTCGACGACGGCCGCCGCTATGTCGTCGACCACCGCAGACACCAGCCCCTCGTCATCGCCTTCCGCCATGACGCGAATCACGGGCTCGGTGCCGGACTTGCGGATGACCAGGCGGCCCGCCTCGCCGAGCCGTGCGTTCCCTTCCGCGATCGCCGCTCTTGCCCGCTCGCTCTCCAGCGGATCGCCGCCGCCCACGCGAACGTTGCGGAGCACCTGGGGCAGGGGGGCGAAGAGCGCGGTCACGTCGCTCGCCCGGCGCCCCGTCGCCGCGAGCGCCGCCAAGGTCTGGAGCGCCGCGATCAAGCCGTCGCCGGTGGTCGCATGGTCGCTCATGACGATGTGGCCCGACTGCTCGCCGCCCAGGTTGAACCCGTGCGCCCGCATGTGCTCGACGACGTAGCGGTCGCCCACGCGGGTGCGCGCGAGAACGAGGCCGATGCCCGCGAGATAGCGCTCCAGGCCGAGATTGGACATGACGGTCGCGACCACGCCGCCGCCCTCGAGCCGCCCGCCATCCGCCCAGCTCGAGGCGATCAGCGCCATGATGTGGTCGCCGTCGATGACCGCGCCGTTCTCGTCGCACATCACGACCCGGTCGGCGTCGCCATCCAGCGCGATGCCGATATCTGCGTTGCGCTCCACCACCGTCCTGGCAAGCAGGGCCGTGTCGGTCGAGCCGCAGCCCTTGTTGATGTTGAAGCCGTCGGGCTCGGCACCGATGGTGATGACCTCGGCGCCCAGCTCCCAAAGCACGGTGGGTGCCACCTTGTAGGCGGCGCCGTGGGCGCAGTCGATCACGATGCGCCGGCCTTCGAGGCCGAGCGGCTGCGGAAAGCTGGTCTTTGCGAATTCGATGTACCGGCCTTCGGCGTCCTCGAGGCGCCGCGCCCGCCCGAGCGCCCCTGGCGCTGCCAGTCCGTGCGTGCCAGTCTCGACCGCGGCCTCGATGCGTGCTTCCGTTTCGTCGGAGAGCTTGTAGCCGTCCGGCCCGAACAGCTTGATGCCGTTGTCGGCGAAGAGGTTGTGGGAGGCGGAGATCATCACGCCGAGATCGGCCCGGAGCGCGCGGGTGAGCATTGCGACCGCCGGGGTCGGCATGGGGCCCACCAGGATCACGTCCATGCCGACCGAGACGAAGCCCGCCGTCAGCGCCGGCTCGAACAGGTAGCCCGAGAGCCGCGTGTCCTTGCCGATGACGACGCGGTGCCGGTGGTCGCCGCGCACGAAGAGGCTGCCGGCGGCGGCGCCGACCTTCATGGCGGTCTCGGCGGTCATCGGCTCCCGGTTCGCCACGCCGCGAATGCCGTCGGTCCCGAACAGGGTGCGTGCCTCGCCGCTGGTGTTGCCGGTCGTCTGGCTCAACGTGGGATCTCCGGCATGGATGATTGGGGATCGCGAATGCCGCGCCAGATCGCGAGCGCCTGGCGGGTCTCGGCGACGTCATGCACCCGCAGGATGTGCGCGCCTTCGCCGAGCGCGTGCAACCCGGCCGCGAGCGAGCCGGGCAGCCGCGCCTTGGGCGTCTCGCCCGCGCTCAGCCGGCCGATGAAGCTCTTGCGCGAGGCGCCGACAAGCAGCGGGCAGCCGAGGCCGTGGAACAGCGCGAGGTCGCGCAGGACTTCGAGGTTGTGGCGCGCGGTCTTGCCGAAGCCGATGCCGGGATCGACGATGACCCGCGCCCGCGGGATACCGCAGGCTTCGGCGGCAGCCACGCGCGCGGCCAGCGCGTCGAACACGTCGAGGCTCGCGTCGTCGTAGCGGGGCCCCTGCTGCATCGTCTCGGGCGTGCCCTGCATGTGGGCGAGCACGACCCACGCGCCGCTGTGGGCGACGACCGTACGCGCATCCGGGTCGTGGCCGAGGGCGCTCATGTCGTTCACGATGCGGGCGCCTGCGTCGAGCGCGGCTTCCATCACTGCGGCGCGGCGGGTGTCGACCGAGACCAGAAGGCCGTCGCCTGCGAGCGCACGAATCACGGGTATGACCCGGCGCATTTCTTCCGCTTCGTCCGGCGCGTGCGAGCCGGGCCGGGTCGATTCGCCGCCGACGTCGACGATGTCGGCGCCGGCTTCGGCCATGGCGCGGCCGTGCGCGATCGCATCGTCCTGCGCGGCAAAGTCGCCGCCGTCGGAGAAGCTGTCCGGGGTCACGTTGAGGACGCCCATGAGGCGCGGCCGGTCGAGCGCGACGCCGCAGACGGGTCCGCGGGGCGCGCTCAGGCGGGCGCCCAGCCGGGCGATCTCGTGCGCAGCACCAGGCGCGTTCCTCTCGGCCCAGCGGTGGAGCACGGCCTGCTGCAGCCGAACCTGCCGGCGCCCCGGTGTGCCGCGAAACAGCACGTCCACCAGGTCGAAGGCGAGCGCGGGGCCGGGGACCGGGTTGCAGGGCCTGAGATAGACGCCGCCGGGAAGGGGCTCCGGCGGGATCGCCTCGGCGTCTTCGATTGCCGGCTGCGTCTGAGGTGCCGCCGTCATGACGGCGCTGTGGCGGCTACGAGCCCGGCTGCGGGTGGGGCTCGAGGTCGGGCGGTGTTTTGCCCTTGCGCCGGCTCGAGGAGGGCACCGTCCCGCGCCGCCCCTGCGTGACGACGGGCTCGTCGTCGTCCGTGCGTACGATCGATTCGCCCTTGAGGACGGCCTCGATCTCCTCGCCGTTGAGCGATTCGTACTCCAGCAGCGCGTTCGCGAGCTGGTGCAGCGACTCCAGATTGTCGGAGAGGATGCCCCGCGCCCTGCCATAGGCCTCGTCGATGATCTTGCGGACCTCGAGGTCGATCTTGTGCGCGGTCTGCTCGGAGACGTTCTTCTGCTGCGTGATCGAGTGACCGAGGAAGACTTCCTGCTCGTTCTCGCTGTAGCTCAGCGGCCCGAGCTCGTCGGACATGCCGAACTGGGTCACCATGCTGCGCGCGATCTGGGTCGCCATCTTGAGATCGGACGACGCCCCGCTGGTCACCTTCTCGTAGCCGAAGATCATCTCTTCGGCGATGCGGCCGCCCATGGCGACGGTGATGTCCGCCTCCAGCTTCTCGCGGCTGACCGAGATACGGTCGCCCTCCGGCAGGCGCACGACCATGCCGAGCGCGCGACCGCGCGGGATGATGGTCGCCTTGTGGATCGGGTCGGACGCGTCGAGGTGCGCCGCCACCACCGCGTGGCCGCCCTCGTGATAGGCGGTGAGGCGCTTCTCCTCGTCGGTCATCACCATGGAGCGCCGCTCGGCGCCCATCATGACCTTGTCCTTGGCGTCCTCGAACTCGATCATGGTGACGACGCGCTTGCCGCGCCGCGCCGCCAGCAGCGCCGCCTCGTTCACGAGATTGGCGATGTCGGCGCCGGAGAAGCCCGGCGTGCCGCGCGCGATGGTGCGGGGCTTCACGTCCGGCGCGAGCGGCACCTTGCGCATGTGAACCTTGAGGATCTTTTCGCGCCCGAGCACGTCCGGATTCGGCACCACGACCTGGCGGTCGAAGCGGCCCGGCCTGAGCAGGGCGGGGTCCAGCACGTCCGGCCGGTTGGTCGCCGAAATCAGGATCACGCCCTCGTTGGCCTCGAAGCCGTCCATCTCGACGAGGAGCTGGTTCAGCGTCTGCTCGCGCTCGTCGTTGCCGCCGCCTAGGCCCGCGCCCCGGTGGCGCCCGACCGCGTCGATCTCGTCGATGAAGATGAGGCAAGGGGCGTTCTTCTTGCCCTGCTCGAACATGTCGCGCACGCGGCTCGCGCCCACGCCCACGAACATCTCGACGAAGTCGGAGCCCGAGATAGTGAAGAAGGGCACGTTGGCCTCGCCCGCGATAGCGCGCGCGAGAAGCGTCTTGCCGGTGCCGGGCGGGCCCACGAGCAGGACGCCCTTCGGGATCTTGCCGCCGAGCCGCTGGAACTTCTGCGGGTCGCGCAGGTACTCGACGATCTCCTCGAGTTCCTGCTTGGCTTCGTCGATGCCGGCGACGTCATCGAAGGTCACGCGGCCCTGCCGCTCCGTCAGCAGGCGAGCGCGCGACTTTCCGAATCCCATCGCCTTGCCGCCGCCCGATTGCATCTGGCGCATCATGAAGATCCAGACACCGATGAAGAGGAGCAGCGGGAACCAGGATATGAGGATGCCGACGATACTCAGCCCGCCTTCCTCCACCGGCATGGCGGCGATCTGCACGTCGTGGGTGCGGAGCGTCTTGACCAGCTCGGGGTCGTAAGGCGCGTAAGTGTTGAAGGCGGCGCCGTTGGTGTAGTGACCGGTGATGTTGTTGCCCTGGATCGTCACGTCCTGGACCTGCCCGGCCTCGACCTCCGCGAGGAACTGCGAGAACGCAAGATCGGTGGAGGTCTGCCGCGTGGACGACCCCTGAAAGACCTGGAACAGCGCCACCAGGACCAAACCGATGATGATCCAGAGCGCCAGATTCTTGCCGAAGCTACCCACCGTTCGGCCTCCGGTTGTCCCCGCGTTCGCTTCCGCTCACCGCCACAGCAGACGAGGCTGCGACGCCGCTGCCGCGCGTCCGATTCGAACGCCCGGCCGGCACAGTGTACACGACATTCACCTCACGGACGATCAATAGACTCTTCAACGGTTTCGTCAACTGTCTTCATCCTGTAACGGCAACACGCGAAGGGTTGCAGGAAGCCCTGGAGCCAACGGGCGCGCCGGTGCGAACGCTGCCGCAAATGCTGCGGCCGTAGCCTCGTTCCGGTGCGATGTTCGCCTGTAGTGCAAGTGGGGAGCGGCGAGCGGCCCGTCAAGATCGAACAGCGCGGGGAGCGCGGGCCGGGCCGGCGGTGGAATGCGATCGGGCCTGAGCGGTGTGCCGGCCGCGCGTGCCGCAGCACGGGCGCGAGCCAGGCCGTCCGTGCCGAGTCGGCGGACGACGAAGCGCCCCGGCCTGGCGGAGCGGCCGAGAGAGACGACGAATCGGCGGTCCCACAGCGCGCTCTCGCCCGGATCGAGAGAGAGAACCTCCGTGACCGACGCGGGTTCCCGGCAGACGACGACTCGTCCATCCCCTTGCGGGACCACCCTGCAGCCGCCGAGTGTAGCCGCCTTGACATCATCATCGCCGAGCAGCCGCCGGGCGAGCCGCTCCAGGCGCTCCAGCCGGGGCGGATGCGGGGCGCCGGAGACCGTGGTCACGACGCGGCCCAGCGCGCGCAAGGCGAGCGCCGGTGGTGCGTGCCGCAGGACTTCGAGGTCAAGCGTCACGAAGCCGGCAGGCGCGGGGTGCGCGCTCGCCGCCAGCAGGTCGGTGCAGAGCCGGTCCAGCGCGGCGCGATCGTCGGCAGCGCGCGCGGCAACCCTGGCCAGCCGGGCAGCGCTGAGCCCTTCGGGTCCCAGCCGCGCCAGCGCCGTCGCCAGACGGGGGCGCAAATGCTTGGTCTCGCGATTGGTCGGATCGTCGAGCCAGGGTTGATTATGGTCCGCCAGCGTCGCGGTCAACGCGTCCCGGGGGACGGAGAGCAAGGGGCGGAGCAGGCGTACACCGCCGCCGTCGGGTTCCATCGCGAGGCGAACCGGCGCCATGGCGGCAAGCCCTTCGATCCCGCTGCCGTGGACGAGTCGCTGAAGCGCGGTTCCGGCCTGATCCTCCCGTTGGTGGCCGAGCAGCAGGTGGAGGATACCCGCCCGCCGGCACCAGCCGGCGAGAAGCGCGAGGCGCGCGGCGCGGGCCTCCGCCTGGGTGGCCCCGGTGGGCGGGGCGCGCGTCCATCGCAACGCCCGATGCGAGATGGCGCGGGCGGCGAGCCAGCGCTTGACCTGAGCGGCTTCGGCCCCCGATTCCGGGCGCAGGCGGTGATCGACGGTGAGCGCGAAGACCGCGCCGCCCCGCGCCCGCGTCCAGCGGTCGGCGAGCAGGCAGAGCGCAAGGCTGTCAGAGCCGCCGGAGACCGCCACGGCAATCCGCGGGGAAGGCTCGAACGGACCGAGGGGCTGCATGAGCGCTGCGAAGGCGCGCTCATCGACGGGCGCCGCGCCAGGACCGGCCTGTTCGGGTGCGACGATGCGGGGCGCGGCCACGCGCGGACTTGCCTAGGGGCAGTTGGCCTGGCGCTGCCCCTGTTGCGCCGCCCGGCGGATGTTGAGCGGCGGGTCGGGAAAGTTCCGGTCGAGCTGCGCGAAGGTGCGGCACGCCTCGTCGGAACGCCCGAGCTTGAGCAGCGCCATGCCGAGCTTGACCATGTTGTCGGGCGCCTTGCGGCCTTCCGGATACTGCCTGAGGTTGAGCGCGTAGGCCTTGGCCGCCTCCGGATACATTTTCCTGGCGTAGAGGCTCTCGGCCCGCCAGTAGGCAGCGTTCTGCGCACGGTCGTGGGTGGGGTTCGCGTCGATAAAGCGCGTGAACGCGTCGTGCGCCTCCTCGAATCGCGCCTCTTCGAGAAGCCCGAACGCCTCGCTGTACTGCTCGTCCGGGGTCAGCACCGCCAGAGGCGGCTCGTCCACAGCCTCGTCCGCGGGGATGGTGCCGAGAACTTGAGGCTCGGCGGATAGCTCGTAGCCTTCTCCCGGTTGACCGGCGATGGCGGCCTGGTCCTGGCCTGCGGGCGCAACGGCGCTCTGCTCGCCGACGGGGGCAACGGCCGCGCTTCCTGTCACGCCAGTCTGCCCCTGCTCGAGGGCCGAAAGCCTGAAGTCCACGTCGGCGACCAGTCGCTCGATTCGGTCTTCGAGCCGGCGGAGCGTGTTGTCGAACTCCTCGAAGTGGCCGGTGACCCGGCGCCGCCATTCCCTGGCCTCGTCAATGTCGGCCTCGAGCTCCGCCAGACGCCGGCTGTTTCGTTCCGAAGCGCTACCTTCCTCGCCCGCGCCGGGCCCCGTGCCCTGCGATTCGCCGCCGCCATGGACCACGCGCTCCAGGTCGGCGAGCTGGCCGCGCAAGCTCGAAATCTGGTTGGTCAGGTTGCGGATCTGCACCCGGAGCTCGCCGGTCGACTGGGCGCTGGCTTCGGTCGCCGTCAGCAGCACCGCGCCTGCCAGAAGCACCGCCAGTGCCGTCGCCGGCGCCGCTATCATCCACCGCCGCCGGCGGCGAGCGCCGGCCTTCGGCGCGGCGGCCGTTCCGCAGCGCATCGCTCTTCCGGCTCCCCGGCCTCCTAGTCGATGACGGAGACCGAGCGCCGATTCAGGGCCCATGCCTCTTCGTTGTGGCCGAGAGCGTAAGGCCGCTCCTTGCCGTAGGAGATCGTTCTCAGCCGCGAAGGCCCGATGCCTTGCGTGATCAGGTATTCGCGGGCGGCGTTGGCGCGGCGTTCGCCAAGCGCGAGGTTGTACTCGCGCGTACCGCGCTCGTCTGCGTGCCCCTCGATGACCAGCGCGACTTCGGGGAACAGCCTGAGCCACTCGGCCTGCCGATCCAGCGTGCGGCGGGAATCCGCGCCGAGGACCGCGCTGTCGAACTCGAAGAAGACGCGATCGCCGACCTCCTGGACCAGTTGTTCCTGCGATCCCGGCAGCGGCTGACTCGGGTCGAGACCCGCAACGGTCGTGGCCTCTTCCTCAATGACGTCGTCAGTGGAGGCCGTTCCAGTATCGGTCGTCTGATCGGCTCCTGCGCCGCTGCTCGTTCCGGTGTCGTCGGGTGTGCTTTCGCAGGCCGCCAGCCCGAGCACCACCACAAATGCTGCAATCAGTCTCAGTCGCATCAACACGCTCCCTTTCGTCAGTGAGTGGCGGCGGGACTGCCCGAGTCCCGTCCCCGTCCGGCCAACGATCCACCGATCCTCAGGCGCCAAAGCACGGCGCAGCGCGTTCTTGCGTGCCGTGAAGCTGGGCCGCCGCCGAGTAAACCGATTCGGCGAGAGGCGGCGCGACTATAGCTTTGGGTCATCATTGGATCAACGGCGACCAGGCCGGATCGGACGCCGCCGTGCTCGTGAACAGAATGCGTTCGTTGCGTCCGGTCAGGTCGATGGTGACCAGCTCGGCGCTGTCGGGATCGCGCGAGCTCGACCGGAAGAACATGAGCACGCGCCCGTTCGGCGCCCAGGTCGGGCCTTCGACCAGGTAGTCCTGCGCCAGAATGCGCTCGCCGCTCCCGTCGGGTCTCATGACGCCGATGTAGAACTGTCCCTGATGGCTCTTGGTGAAGGCGATCAGGTCGCCGCGCGGAGACCATACCGGGGTTCCGTAGCGCCCCTTACCGAAGGTGACGCGGCGCACGTCGCTGCCGTCCCGACGCATGACGTAGATCTGCTGGCTGCCGCCCCGGTCCGATTCGAAGGCGATGAAGGCGCCGTCCGGCGAATAGCAGGGCGCGGTCTCGATGGCCGGATTGTCGGTGAGCTGCCGGACCTGGCGCGAGCGCAGGTCCATCTCGAAGATGTCCGAATTGCCTCTCCGCGCCAGCGTCATCACCACCTGGTTGCCGTCCGGCGAGAAGCGCGGCGCGAACGTCATGCCCGGAAAGTCGCCGAGCAGCTCCTGCTGGCCGGTGTCGATCTGGCGGAGGTACACCCTGGGCACGCCGCCTTCGTAGGAGAGATAGGTGATCTCCTGCGCGGTGGGAGAGAAGCGCGGGGTCAGCACCAGGTGCCGGCCGTCCGACAGGTAGCGCAGGTTGTGGCCGTCCTGGTCCATGATCGCGAGCCGCTTGATCCGCTTGTCCGGCGGCCCGGTCTCGGCGATGTAGACGACTCGGGTGTGGAAGTACCCCGACTCGCCGGTCAGCCGCTCGTAGATCTTGTCCGACATGGTGTGGGCGATGGAGCGCCACGCCTCTCTCGCGCCGCTCAGCTTGAGCCCCACCAGATCCTGCTCGGCGAAGACATCCCAGAGGCGGAACTCGACCGAGAGCCGGCCCGCATCGCTCGGCACCACGCGGCCGGTCACCAGCGCCTGCGCGTTGATGATCCGCCAGTCTTGGAAGCGCGGCCGCACGGTCATCCCACCGGGCTCGATGATGAAGGCGGCCGGATCGATGGGGCGGAACAGGCCGGAGCGCTTCAGATTGCGGGTGATCACCTCGGTGATCTGGCTGCCGACCTCCGCGTCCGCCTCGCTCGACCCGGCGAGGTCGACGAGCGCGATGGGCAGCGGCTCCACGTGCCCGCGCGTGATGTCCACGCGAAGCTCCGCCCGCGCGGTGGCGGCGGCTCCGAGCATCGCCAGGGCGATCGCGATGGCGGCCGAAAGCGGCAGGGCGCGGCGCGCCTTCCGCCCAACGTGTCCACTCAGTGTCAGTAATCGTCTCATCGTGGCACCGTCGTTTCCTCTGATTCGATCAGGCGCGAGCACGGCGTGCCCCCTACACCGGCGGACTGAAGGTCATGGTGATGTCGCGCCAACCATCGTACCTGTCCACATAACGCGTCAAGATTTCGAAGGGACTGGCCTTCAGCACGGCGCGCCGGCCGCTCTCCGCCATGGTCCGGTAGTTGGCGCCGCTGTCGGCGTCGACGATTTCCACCCGCCGGACGGAACCGTCGGGCGCCAACTGAATCCTGAGCGTCACCACCAGTTCGCCCGCATCCAGAACGCCGGCCGGGACGCTCCAGTTCCTCTCGACCTTCTGCTTGATGGCATCGGTGATGGTCTGGCGCGCCGGGCCTGTCAGGGGCGCCCGCGTGGCCGCGTCCGCAGGAAGCTGCTCCTCGGCGTCCGCAAGGCTGGCCAGCAGGTCCTCGAAGGTCTCTTCGTCCTTCTCCGGCGTTGCCGGGGGCGGCTCGGGAGTCTCTTCCTCGGCGAGGTCCTTCAACAACTTCTCGAAGCTCGGCTTCTGGACCGGAGGCTTGGCAAGCGGCACCGGCGGCGGCGCTTCCGGCTCAGGCTCCGGCGGGGGATCCGGCTTGGCTTCTGGCTCCCTCGTCACGGGCTCCGGCTCTGGTTCGGGAGCGGCAACCGGCTCCGGCGGGGGCGGCGGCTCGGGTTCCGGTTCCGGCTCGATGACCGGCTCGGGATCCAGAGCGGCGACGACTTCCGGTTCGGGCTCGGGAACCGGTTCCGGGATCGGCTCGGGCTTGGCGACTACCTCCGGCTCCGGGATGGGCTCCGGCTCGGGCACGGGCTCTACTACGGGTTCAGGCTCCGGCTCGGCAACGGGTTCCGGTTCGGCCGGCGGCGCGCTCGCCTCGTCGCCGATCTCGACGAGGCTCACCACGATCGGCCGCTCGCTGGGATCGAGCGCATCGCTCTCGAACAAGTCCGGCAGGCCCAGCACCACGGCGACGACCACGCCGGCGTGGAGGATGGCGGAGAAGAGCCAGCCGCGTTTACTCATCGCCCGCGGACCTGCGCGGCTCGGTCACCAGCGCGACATTGTTGAAGCCGGCGGCGTTGAGCACGCCCATGACCTCCATGACCCGCCCGTATTCGATCTCGCGATCGCCCCGGATGAAGATGCGGACGTCGGGCCGGCGCTCCGTGATCGCCCGGAGCTTGGGGATCAGATCTGTGAGCGTGACCTCGATTTCCTGAAGATAGGTCGTGCCGTCGCCGGTGATGGTGATCGAGAGCGGCTCGTCGTCGCCGGAGAGCGGTGGCGAATCGGTCTCGGGAAGATCGACCTCGACCCCCACCGTGAGCAGCGGCGCCGTGATCATGAAGATCACCAGCAGCACCAGCATGACGTCGACGAAGGGCGTCACGTTGATCTGGCTCATGGGCGGGCGGCGCCGGCGGCCGCCGCGGCTTCGGCCGTTGGTGAATCCGCCGTCCCATTCGGCCGCCATCAGACGGCGCGCTCCTCAAGCTGGCGGCCGAGGAGGGCCCGGAACTCCGTGCCGAAGGCTTCCAGGCGACCGGCGTAGCGATCGAGGTCGCTGCTGAGCTTGTTGTAGGCGACCACCGCCGGGATTGCGGCTACCAGCCCGAGCGCGGTCGCGAACAGCGCCTCTGCGATGCCGGGCGCCACCACGGCGAGCGAAGTGTCCTTGCTGGCCGCGATCGACTGGAAGCTGTTCATGATGCCCCAGACGGTGCCGAACAGGCCCACGAACGGCGCTGTCGCGCCCACCGTGGCGAGGAAGCCCAGGTAACGCTCGAGCTGATCCAGCTCCCGGTTGAGCGCGGCGTCCATGGCGTAGGCGATGCGGCGCTGGAGACCCTCCAGCCGGTCCGACGAGAGGTGAGTGCCGCGGTTCGCGAACCGGCGCCACTCCTCCATCGCCGATGCGAACAGCACGGTCATCGGGTGGCTGCGCTTGCTGGCGACATCGTCGTAGAGCTGATCGAGCGAGCCGCCGGACCAGAAGGCCTGCTCGAACTCGACGGCGAGGCGCCGGGCACGGGCGTAGCGCAGCGACTTGTCGAAGATGATCGCCCAGCTCCAGACCGATGCGATCAGAAGAACCACGATCACGGCCTTGACGATGACGTCTGCCTGCAGGAACAGGCCCCAGAGGGAGAAGTCCTCCGCGACCGCACTGGCGCCGATCTCGACGGCGCGTACAAGGTCGGACTCCATGGTTCCTCGCTACCGCTGATCCGACGACACGAATTCGGAGAGCGCACGGCGCAGCGGCCCGGGCAGCCGCACGGCGCGGCCGTTGCGGCCGACGCAGCCAAGCTTGAGACCGACCGTGGCCAGCAGCGCTCCCTGGCGGTGCACGCGCTGCACGGCGTCGATGTGCGCGCCTGCCACCCTGCCAATGGTCGTGCGCACCTCGATCTCGTCGTCGAGGCGCGCCGGCTGTCGGTAGTCCACGGTGCAGCGGCGCACGACGAACGCCGCGTCGTGCTCGCCCAGCAGCGTGACGTGGGAGATGCCGGCGCTCCGCATCATCTCGGTGCGCGCCCGCTCGGCGAACTTGAGGTAGTTGGCGTAGTAGACGATGCCGCCGGCATCGGTGTCCTCATGGTAGACGCGGAGCGGATAGACGTGCTCCGCGCCCTCGAACCGGCCCGCGAAGGATGCCGCCGATGCGCCCGGTTCAACGGCTGCCATGACCTTCGTCCAGAAGCGCGAGCTGGCGCGGTGCGTCCTCGGGCTGCGCCAGACCCAGATGAGCGAAGCCGTGCCGGGTCAGCACCCGGCCGCGCGGCGTGCGCTGCACGAAGCCCTGCTGGATCAGGAAGGGCTCGATCACCTCCTCCAGGGCGTCGCGCTGTTCCGAGAGTGCGGCCGCGATCGTCTCGATCCCCACCGGGCCGCCGCCGTAGTTCTCGGCGATGCACACGAGATAGCGCCGGTCCATCGAATCGAGGCCGCGCTGATCGACCTCGAGCCGGTTGAGCGCGCGGTCCGCAACGCCGGCGTCGATGGTGCCGACGTCGGCCACGGCCGCGAAGTCGCGCACCCGGCGCAGCAGCCGGCCGGCGATGCGGGGCGTGCCGCGCGAGCGGGCGGCGATCTCCGCCGCTCCGTCGGCGCTCAGCACGACATCGAGAAGCGCCGAGTTGCGGGTCACGATCTCGACCAGCTCGGCCACCTCGTAGAAGTCGAGCCTGAGCGGGATACCGAAGCGCTCGCGCAGCGGCGTGGTGATGAGGCCCGTGCGCGTCGTGGCGCCTACCAGCGTGAAGGGCGGCAGGTCGATACGCACCGAGCGCGCGCCCGGCCCCTCGCCGATGATCAGGTCGAGCTGCGAGTCCTCCATGGCGGGATAGAGGATCTCTTCCACCGCCGGGTTAAGCCGGTGGATCTCGTCGATGAAGAGGACGTCGCGCTCGTTGAGGTTCGTCAGGATCGCGGCCAGGTCGCCGGCGCGGGCGATGACGGGGCCCGAGGTTGCGCGGATGTTGACGCCGAGCTCGCGCGCGACGATCTGCGCTAGCGTCGTCTTGCCGAGGCCGGGGGGCCCGTAGAAGAGAACGTGGTCGAGAGCTTCGCCACGCTCGACCGCAGCGGCGATGAAGATGCGCAGGTTCTCGCGCACCGCGCGCTGGCCCACGAAGTCATCGAGCTTGCGGGGCCTGAGCCCGGTGTCGAGCCTGTCCTCGGGCTCGGGCGCGCCGGCGACGATCCGGGCGTCGCTCATTGCGCAAGCTCCTTCAGGCCGGCCCGGATCAGGGCCTCGACGGAGGCCTCATCGCCGAGCGTGCGGACTGCGCCCGAGACCGCGCCGTGGGCCTCGGTCGGGCGGTAGCCCAGGTTGACGAGCGCCGCGATCGCATCGGCGTTCGCCGTGCCGCCGGCAGCCGCAGAGAGGGGCGCGGTGCCCGGCAACGACGGAGCCTTCTCCGCCAGCTCACTCAGGATGCGTGCGGCGAGCCTCGGCCCCACGCCGGGCGCGCGCGTGAGACCCGCCCTGTCCTGCGCGGCGATGCAGGCGGCGAGTTCCGCCACGGGCAGGGCGCCGAGTATCGAAAGCGCGAGGCGCGCGCCCACGCTCTGCACGGTCTGCAGCAGGCGGAACCAGTCGCGCTCCTGCTCGCTGGCGAAGCCGTAGAGGTGGATGTGGTCCTCGCGCACCACGGTCTCGATGGTGAGGCTCACCGCCTGCCCCTGCGCCGGCATTGACGACAGCGTGCCGGCGGAGCAGTAGGTGAGATAGCCGACGCCGCCCACATCGACGACGGCCCAGCCGTCGCCCACGCTGTCGAGCACGCCGCGCAGCTTGGCGATCATGGGCCGGGCTTCGCTGCCGCCGGCTCGGGCGCCGGCCGCCAGCGGGCATGGGTGCCGGCGGCATGGGCGTGGCAGATGGCCGCGGCCAGCGCGTCGGTGGCATCAGTAGACGCATCGCCGACGCCGGGCAGCAGGTGGCGGACCATCAGGGCGACCTGCTCCTTGTCGGCGTGGCCCGCGCCCACCAGCGCCTTCTTGATCCTGTTCGCGGCGTACTCGTGGACGGGAAGATCGGCCAGCGCCGGCGCGAGCAGGGCGACGCCCCGGGCGAGGCCGAGCTTGAGCGTCGACTCGGGGTTGCGGTTGAGGAAGGTCTCCTCGACCGCCGCCTCGTCCGGCGCGTAGCGCGTGACGATCTCCGAGAGGCCCTCGTGCAGCGCGCGGAGGCGTTCCGGCACGCTTGCCTTGGCATCGGTGCCGATCACGCCGTGGCCGACATGACGCAGCCGGTTGCCCACGGTCTCGATCACGCCCCAGCCCGTGCGGCGGAGGCCGGGATCGATACCGAGTACACGCGCCACGCCGACCGCCTCCATTCAGGCCGAGAGCTTCTGCAGGACATCGTCGGTCACGTCGTAGTTCGCCGATACCTGCTGAACGTCGTCGCTGTCGTCGAGCGCCTCCAGCAGCTTGAAGACGGCTGCCGCCTTGCCTTCGTCGATGGGGATCGTCGTCTGCGGCCGCCAGGCAATCTCGACCCGCTCCGGCGCGCCGAAGCGCTCGGTCAGCGCCTCGCTGGCCTCGCTCAGGGATTCGGGCGCGCAGACCACCTCGTGCCCGTCCGTCTCGCTCTCGCACTCGTCGGCGCCGACCTCGAGCGCGGCCTCGAACATGTCGTCGGCGCTGGCCGCGTCCGCCGGGAAGCGTATGACGCCCACGCGCTGGAAGAGATAGTTCACGGAGCCGGTCTCGCCGAGGGTGCCGCCGTGCCGGGTGAAGATCGAGCGGATCGTGGCTGCGGTCCGGTTGCGGTTGTCGGTCAGCGCATCGACGATGACGGCGACGCCGCCGGGGCCGAAGCCCTCGTAGCTCAGCGTGTCGAAGCGCTCCTGCCCGTCGCCGCCGCCCGCCGCCTTCTTGATCGCGCGCTCGATGTTGTCCTTGGGCACACTCTGCGACTTGGCCGCCGCGACGGCCGTGCGCAGCCTCGGGTTGTGGTCCGGGTCGGGCGTGCCTTCCCTGGCCGCGACGTAGACCTCGCGGATCAGCTTGGTGAATCGCTTGGCCCGCCGGGCGTCTTGCGCGCCCTTGCGGTACATGATGTTGGCCCACTTGGAATGACCGGCCATGGGCTCTGCTCGATCGCTCGGGGAGATCCGGGCGGGTGCCGCGAATCGACATAAAAGTCTGTCACTGCCCCGCGTAGGCGGTCAATGTGGCGAGATTGCGGCGGCTCGGTGGTGTGGTGGCGCTCAGTCCTCCGCCAGGCGGCGGGCGACGAAGCGGAGGCGGGTGTAGTCGGTGATCCAGCGGCCGTCGGGGCAGAGGCGGTCGCGGGTGAGCGCGATCGTGCGGTCCACCACCGCCTGCACGCGGCCGGGCGGCGCGGCGTCGGTGAAGTTGCGGCCGAACATCTCGATCCAGTCGGCGAGGCCGTTGGGGCAGTCGTCGAGCGGCGTCGGGCGGGCGAAGTAGTAGAGCTGCGTCACGTCGAAGCCGCCGTCCTCGAGCAGGCCGACATAGCGGCTCGTGCGCGGGAAGTACCAGGGGAAGTCGACCGCCCCGGCCGGCACGCCTTCCTCGGCGAGCGCCTGGTAGAGCGCGTCGGTGATGATGCGCACGTTGCGGTGCGCGCCCATCTCGGCGACGAAGCGGCCGCCGGGCCTGAGCGCGCGCGCCACGCAGGCGATGACGTCCGCCGGCGCCTCCTTCATCCAGTGAAGCGCGGCGTTGGAGAAGACGGCGTCGGCCTGGCCCTCGATGGCGAAATCGCGCCCGTCGGCATGCTCGAAGGTAAGCGCCGGGTGGAGCGCACGCGCGCGCTCGACCATCGCCGCGTCGCCGTCAATGCCGATCACGTCGGCGCCGCGGGCGGCGATGTCGGCGGTCAGCGTGCCCGTGCCGCAGCCGAGATCGACGATCCGCTCGCCCGGCTCCGGCGCGAGCAGATCGACCATGTCCGTCGCGAAGGCCGAGACGAAACCGAACGAGCGATCGTAGAGGCCGGCATCCCAGGCGGCAGGCCCGCCCGTGCCCGCTGCGTCGGCCTTGGCGGAAGGCCGGTTCATGCGTGCGCCACGCTCTGCCGGAGGCTAGTCGTCTGCATCCTGCTGGGTGCTGGCGGCCTCCAGCATGGCGCGAATCATCCTTGGGCGGGGCACGGCGGGTTTGGGATGCGCTTTCGGGCTGTGGCTGTGGCCGAGGCCCAGCACCATCTCCACCATCTTGAGCGAGAGCGGCCCCGGATTGACCACCGGGACGGGCAGGTTCTCCGAGAGGTAGGGGCCTGCCTGAGAGAGCGTCGTGGAGCCGAGGACGATCACGTCGGCGCCCTTGGCGAGGCCTCTCTCGCAGGCTTTCTTCATCTCGGGGAAGACCTCCGCCTCGCGGCCGGTGAAGAGCGCCTTCATGTCCGACTGCGCCTCGAACAGCTCGATGGAGCTGCAGAACGGAGCGACCTCGAACTTCTTCATCAGGTTCTTGTAGAAGGCGAGCCAGGCGTCGGTGTACTGCGGATAGGCTGGGTCCGTCTGCGCGATCACGCAGAAGCGGGTGCCGAGGGTGAGCGCGTAGAGCAGAGACGACTTGCCGTTGGAGACCACGGGGATGTCGAGCACCGCGCGCAGCTCAGGCACGCCGGAATCGCTCAGCGTGTTGACCGTGATCGCGTCGTAGCCTTCCTCGGCAAGCGCGATGCCCGCCTCGAAGATGGCGAACTCGACCAGCATCTCGTCATGGCGGCCGATGAAGTGCTTGGGCCCCGCCTTGAGCGGCTTGTAGTCGAAGGTGACCTGGCCCGAGAGCTCGACCTGCTCCATCTCGGCACGCCTGTAGTCGAGGCCCTCCTCGTCGAAGGGAAACGGTACGATGACGGCTGCGCGTGGCATGGCGATTCTCCCTTTGTGTCGTCCCTACACCGGGTTCTCGGCGAGCCAGCGGGCATAGTCCTGCACGCCGTCGGCGAACGCGACCTTCGGCTGCCAGCCGAGTGCGCGGGCTGCGGCCGAGATGTCGAAGCGCCCGTGGCTCTGGTCTTCGGGGTCGGCACCCTCGCCGAGTGTGATCTGCGCTGTCGGCACGGCCTGGCGCACGGCCTCCACGATCGCGCCGAACTCGAGTCGCTGGCCGCCGGTGATGTTGAAGGCGCGCTGAGGGCCGATGGCGCCGGCGTCGAGCGCCGCGATCACGGAACCGACGACATCGTCGATGTAGACGTATTGTCGGGTGAAGCCGCGGCCGTATGGGAGCCGGGTGGCGCGGCCGGCCTGCGCGTCCTTGATCATCTCGCGCACCACGCAGGGGGTGCGGCGGCGCGGCCCGTAGACCCAGGAGAAGCGCAGGACAACCGCATCGAGGCCGGTCTGCGCGGCGTAGGCCCGGGTGAGGATGTCGCCGGACGCCTTGGTGGCGCCATAGATGTCGTTGGCGGCGAGCGGGGAATCCTCCGGCACGAGGTCGAGGCCCGCAGCCGTGTCGCCGTAGGCGGACGTCGACGAGCAGAACACCAGGCGGACGCCTCGCTGACGGGCGATCTCCAGCAGGTTGGCGGTGCCGGCCACGTTGGTCTCGATCACCGCGCGTGGATTGTCGCGGCCCAGCATGGGGCCCGAGACCGCGCCGCAGTGGACGATCGCCGAAATGTCGCGCTCGCAGATGGCGTGCAGCTTGTGGACGTCGGTAAGCTCCGCATCCGTAGACGGGAAGCCCGCGTCCTCCCGCGGTTGGATACGGTCCGTGCCGATCACGCTCCGCCCCTCCCGCGCGAGCCGGGCCGCGACGCCGAATCCGATCAACCCGGCGGACCCGGTTACCACGATCGCCCCGCGCGCCATCGGCCTTCCTCCCGATAATTCCTTGCGCCTCGAAGGGTGCGGCGGAGCAGCCGAGCACGTCAAGCGCGGCGCCCGGAGGACGATCGAAGTGCGTGCGTCTGCACGCCGCCTTCGATTGCCCCGTCCGATCGTCTACAATCGACCTCGTGATGTCCCTGTGCCGCCCATGACCGCCCGCGCCACCCGCGATCCGAAGAAGATCAGGCAGATCCTGGAGCGGGAGCGGGCCGAACTGCTCGCGCTGAGCGAGGCTGCGGCCGACGAGCGCCGCCCGGTCGCGCTGGATCAGCAGAGCGTCGGCCGCGTCTCGCGCATGGACGCCATGCAGGTGCAGGCGATGGCGCAGACCGTGGAAGCCCGCCGCCGCGCGCGCCTGCCGCTCATCGCTGCAGCGCTGCGCCGCCTCGATTCGGGCGACTACGGCTATTGCGTGGACTGCGGAGAGCGGATCCCGGCGAAACGCCTCGCCATCGACCCGACCATCGCGCGTTGCGTCGACTGCGCCGGCTGAGCACGGCGGACAAGGGGCGGCGTCAGGCGCCGAGTGTGACGGTCGCCTCCATGTAGAGCACCGCGCGGCCGGCGATCGAGACCCGTGTGCCGCGATCCTCGCACACCATCCGCCCGCCGCGTGCCGAGAGCTGGCGCGCGGCGAGCCGTTTCTTGCCGAGCCGGGCCGCCCAGTAGGGCACGAGCGCCGTCTGCACGTTGCCCGTCACCGGATCCTCGGGCACGGCGTTCTTGGGTGCGAAGAAGCGCAGCACGTAGTCGGCATCGCCCGCATCGCCCGGTGCGGTCGCGACAACGCCGCGGCGGTCGAGCGTGGTGAGCATCGTCTGGTCGGGGCTGAGGCCGGCCACCTGCGCCGCGTCTTCGAACACGGCGATCCAGTCTGCGCCGGCAAGCACGTCTGCCGGCGTCGCGCCGAGCGCCTGCGCAAGCGCCGCAGGCGCAGGCTCCGGCTGGGCCGGCTGCGCGGGAAAATCCATGACCAGCGCCTCGCCGTCGCGGGCGACGGTGAGCCTGCCGCTCAGCGTCTCGAAGGAGACGCTCTCGCTGCCCGGCCTGAGCTGCTCGAACACGACGAAGGCGGCCGCCAGCGTGGCATGGCCGCAGAGATCGACCTCGACGTTGGGCGTGAACCAGCGCAGGCCGTAGCCCTCGCCCTCCGGCACCATGAAGGCGGTCTCCGAGAGGTTGTTCTCGGCCGCGATCGCCTGCATCGTCGCCTCGTCGAGCCACGTGTCGAGCGGGCAGACCGCGGCCGGATTGCCGCCGAGCACCGTCTCCGTGAAGGTGTCGACCTGAAGCAGCTTGATCGTCATTCGCGTCCCCTTCGCCTGCGCTACGGGCGCTTCCGGCGCTTGGACCAGGTGAGCACCGCGAGCCCCGCCAGCAGGAGGGCGGCTGCGATCCATGCCGCGCTGCTCAGGCGCTCGCCGAAGATCACCGCGCCCCAGCCGAATCCCGTCAGCACCACGATATAACCGAATTGCGACAAGAAGAGCGGGCCGCCAAGCCTGAGGATCTCGAAGATGAGGTACCAGACCAGCGCGGTGACCCCCGTTGCGCCGAGTATCGCGAGGTCGCCTTCCAGCAGCGGGCCGGGGAAGAGGTAGGTCTC
This sequence comes from Rhodospirillales bacterium, assembly GCA_028818855.1. Lineage (GTDB taxonomy): Bacteria > Pseudomonadota > Alphaproteobacteria > UBA828 > UBA828 > WTGU01. The sequence goes on along the minus strand of JAPPMY010000118.1, from coordinate 51,742 downwards.
GCCGGTGCCGAGCATGAAGGGGACGAGCACGACGGCGCCGCCCATCTGAATGCCGCAGGCGAGCCCGAGCGAGTGCGCCTTGGGCGGCCAGAGGATCGCGCCCACGACGTTGAAGGACGCGAAGCAGACCGGCGCCAGCATTGCCAGCAGCAACCAGCTCACCTGCGTGAGGTTCGGCAGGGTGATGCCCGGCACCACCAGGATCAGGATCCCCGCGAGCCCGAGGGCTACCCCGCCCGTGCTGAGCAGCCGGAACCGCTCCATGCGGAGCGCCATCGCGATCAGGTAGGTGCAGGTCGGCGAGAGGCAGGTCACCATGACCACGAGGCTCGCCGGCAGCTTGGGCGCGACGTGGGCGAGCAGCGACACCGGTATCGAGATGCCGAGCGCGCCGGCCACGAAATAGAGGCGCAGGTGCCTGCGGTCGAGGCCGACCGGCGTGCGGGTCGCGAGGCAGCCGAGCCAGAGCAGCAGCCCGGCGCCCAGCGTGTGCCAGAACACGTAGGCGAGGCCTGGCACGCCATTGGTCGTCGCCACCTTGTTGATCGAGAAGAGCAGCCCGTAGAGGGCGCCCGCGAGCAACAGGTAGACGACCGCGAGCGCCCCGATCCTGGGCGCGCTCGCCTGAGCCGTGCCCGAGGGCGCTTCCCCGGCGTCGGTCATGGCCCGGTTGGGAGGATGCCGGTGCGCTGCGGCGCGCTAGACTCCCGCCGCGGGCTCTGCCCGGCGCGTGCCGCAGGCGCCGGACGTCACCACTTGGCGTGCTTGTAGCGCTCGGCCCAGTCCACGCCCTGCCAGGTGAGCTGCGAATCGGGCTTCAGGAAGATGAGCCAGCGGGGCTCGACCAGCGTGGGCTCGAGGTACTTGGGGCCGTTCTCGCCCAGATAGCGCAGCGACATCTCGGTTGCGACGTCCACCCACTTGCCGCCGACGTTGGCTTCCTCGACGATCTCGGCCCGCCCTCTCGCCATCACCTTCTGCATCGTCTCCCAGATGTCGACGCAGAGGTGCACCCGGGGGTCGCGCTGGATATGCCGGGCCCAGATCGAGCGCGCGCGGGGAACGACGTAGAAGCCGCCGTCGGCGTACTGGTACCAGAGCGGCACGATATAGGGCCAACCCTCCTCGTCGAGGCAGGCGAGCCGGCAGAGGTGGGGTCCCTTGAGGAATTCATCGACTTCTTCGTCGGTCATGCCGCCGACCTTGCCGCGCCACGCGTCGTTGTCCGCCATCCCAATTCTCCTTTGCCTGCCATTTTGAGCGGCGATTTCGCCGAGGACCGACGATGCCGCGCCGACGAGGCATGATAGCATGCCGCGCGCCGGCCGCTCCGGCCGCGCACAACCGCGATCGAGGGAGGATCCGCATGCAGCTTGGCGTCGTATTTCCACAGACCGAGATCGGCAACGATCCCGCAGTCGTGCGCGACTACGGGCAGGCGGCCGAGGGGTTGGGCTACAAGCACGTGCTCGCCTTCGATCACGTGCTCGGCGGCAACGCCGCGACGCACGACCTGCGGGGCCCCTACAAGCACACCGACGCGTTCCACGAGCCGTTCGTGCTGTTCGGCTTCCTCGCCGCCGTCACCCGGCTCGAGTTCGTCACCGGCATCATCATCCTGCCGCAGCGCCAGACCGCGCTGGTGGCGAAGCAAGCGGCGGCGCTCGACGTGCTCTGCGAGGGCCGGCTCCGGCTCGGCGTGGCGGTCGGCTGGAACCACGTGGAATTCGAGGCGCTCGGCATGGATTTTTCGGACCGCGGGCGGCGCATCGATGAGCAGATCGAGGTCATGCGGCAGCTCTGGACCAACGAACTGGTCACCTTCGAGGGTAACGATCACCGCATCACCGACGCGGGCCTGAACCCGCTACCGGTGCAGCAGCCCATCCCGGTCTGGTTCGGCGGCCATGCCGAGGCCGTGCTGCGGCGCATCGCCCGGTATGGCGACGGCTGGTTCCCGCTGCTCGCACCGGATGACGAAGGCGCGGCCGAGGTCGAGAAGCTGCGGGGCTACATCCGCGAGGCCGGCCGCGACCCGGCGGATGTGGGGATCGAGACCTGGCTCGACGTGCTGGACAAGACGCCCGAGCAATGGCGCACGCACGCCGAGGGCTGGAAGAAGCTCGGCGCCACCCATTACTCGGTCAACACGATGAACTCGGGCCTCGATTCGCCGCAGGCGCACATCGAGGCCATCGGGCGGATCAAGGAGGCGTTGGCCGGCATCTGAGCCCGGCGGCGGCAAGTCATGGGCGAGGGCAGGGCGGCCGTCCTCGAAGAGGGCGAACGCGCCTTCCTGGAGGGCCGCCGGGTGGCGCATCTGGCGACGGTGGATGCCAAGGGCATGCCCAACGTCGGGCCGGTCTGCTTCGCGCTTGCCGGCGATACCGTCTACATGACGATCGATCGCAAGCCCAAGAGCGGCAGGCCGCTCAAGCGGCTGCGCAACATCGCCGAGAACCCGCACGTCACGCTCACCGCCGATCACTATGACGATGACGACTGGTCCCGGCTCCGCTGGGTCATGGTGCGCGGCCGGGCGGAGATACTGGCAGACGGCGCCGAGCACGACGACGCGCAGGCACGCCTTCGCGCCAAGTACCCGCAGTATCGCGCGATGGACCTGGCGCCGCTTCCCGTGATCGCGATCAGGATCGAGCGGGCGACGAGCTGGAGCGCCGCGGGCGGAGGCAGCGCGCCCCGATGACCACGCGGCCCGCGCGCCCCCGGGCGCTCTCCCTCTTCGCGTTGCCGGGCATTCCCATGGTCCAGCCCGGCGACGATCTCGCGGTGCTGATCCAGGAGGGCTTCGCGCGGGCCGGCGAGGCAGCGGTCGCGGGCGATGTGCTGGTGGTCGCGCAGAAGATCGTCTCCAAGAGCGAGGGACGCTACGCCAGCCTGGCGCGCGTGGAGCCCGGCCGGCAAGCGCGGGAGCTTGCCGCGCAGACGGACAAGGACCCCCGCATGGTCGAGCTGATCCTGGGCGAGTCTCGGCGGGTGGTGCGGCATCGGCCGGGCGTGATCATCGTCGAGCACCGTCTGGGCTTCGTCATGGCGAACGCCGGCATCGACAACTCCAACGTCGAGCCGGCGGAGGGCGACGAGCGGGTGCTGCTGCTGCCCCGCGATCCCGACGGCAGCGCGCGGCGCCTGCGCGCAGGCTTGCGGGACCGGCTCGGCGCGGACTGCGCCGTCATCGTCAACGACAGCGTCGGCCGTGCCTGGCGGATCGGCACCGTGGGCCTCGCTCTCGGCGCTGCCGGGTTGCCGTCGCTGCTCGACCTGCGAGGCCGCGACGACCTCTTCGGCCGCCCGCTGGAAGTGACGCAAGTGGGGCTCGCGGACGAGCTTGCCGCCGCCGCCTCCCTGCTCCACGGCGAGGCTGACGAGGGCATGCCGGTGGTGGTCGTGCGCGGGCTCAGCCCGGCCGGGCCGGGAAACGACGGCGCCGCCCTCATACGCGACGAGGCCGATGACCTCTTCCGCTGACGCGCGGTATGTGGCGCTCTCAGGCGGGGTCGGCGGCGCCAAGCTCGCGCTCGGGCTCTGCGACGTGCTGGCGGACCCCGGCCGGCTCATCGTCGTCGCCAACACCGGCGACGACTTCGAGCATCTGGGTCTCAAGGTCTGCCCCGACCTGGACACGCTGACCTATACGCTGGCGGGGCTCGCCAACGAGGAGACCGGTTGGGGCCGGGCAGGGGAGAGCGGTGCCTTCATGGAGGCGCTCGGCGCCCTCGGCGGCGAGACGTGGTTCTTCCTCGGCGACAAGGACCTCGCCATCCACGTCGAGCGCACCCGGCGGCTCAGGACCGGAGAGAGCCTGAGCGCGATCACGTCGGACTTGTGCGCGCGGCTCGGCGTGCCCGCGCGCATCGTGCCCATGAGCGACGATCCTGTGCCGACGATTGTCGAGACCGAGGACGGCCCGCTCGCCTTCCAGCACTATTTCGTGCGCGAGCGCTGCCGGCCCAGGGTGCTCGGCTTCCGCCATGAGGGCGCGGCGCAGGCGCGGCCGTGTGCGGCCTTCATCGATGCGCTCGGGGCGCCCGGCCTCGGTGCCGTCATCGTCTGCCCATCGAACCCCTATATCAGCATCGACCCGATCCTCGCCGTCCCCGGCGTGCAGGGCGCGCTCGCGGCGTGCCGGGCGCCGGTGATCGCGGTCTCCCCCATCGTCGGCGGAAAGGCGGTCAAGGGGCCCACGGCCAAGATGATGGCTGAGCGCGGTATCGCGCCGAGCGCAGCCGCGATTGCCAGGCACTACGCCGGGCTGATCGACGGCTTCGTTCTCGACGAGGCCGACCGCCCGCAGGCGAGCGCCATCGCCGCCACCGGCGTCGCCGTCGAGGTCGCGCCCACGGTGATGACGAGTCGCGCAGACAAGCAGGCCCTGGCCCGAACGGTGCTCGCCTTCGCAGGCAGGATCGGCGCAGCCGGGTAGCCCCGATCCATGGTGCGGTGCAGGGCGTGCGTCGTGCGTGCCAGCATCGCCTCATGCAGCACGGAAGCGACCGGACCTCTGCCCATGCGGATTACGCCGTCGGTGGCGCCGCGACCGCCCTCAATAGTGGCCGCTGCCGGGTCCATCTTGAGCCACGATGGGCCACTTTGGGCCAAAATAGGCCGGATGAAGCGGTCCAGAACCCGGCCCTCCCGGACCATTTTGTGCCACTATGGACCATTATGGGCCACTATGGACCGGTATAGGCCGGAATAGGCCGCATCAATTGTCTAGCGTTGCGTGTCTCCGGCGACACGGACCGGACCGCGGTGAAGATTCCGGGCTAATCCAGCTCCACTGCATATGCCGAGGCAGGGAGCGCCTCCGGGATCAGGCCCTGGGTCTGGAGGAAGGCTGCGAAGCGCTCGTAGCGCGCGGTATCGAGCGCCGCGGGCCGGAGCGCGAAGCGCGGCAGCGTGTCGCGCCAGGCGCGCTTGTTCAGCTCGTCGTCAAGCTCCTCCCGGCCTCGCAAGAAGAGCTGCCAGGACTCGTCCGGGTGGTTGATGAGGAACTGCACGCCGCGTTCCAGCGCATCGACGAAGCGCCGCAGCGCGGGCTCGCCCAGCCGGTCGGTATGCGCCACGACGATGAGCTCGTCGTAGGGGGGCACGCCTTCCTCCTCGATGTAGAAGGCGCGGCCGGGGCGGCCCTCGATATCCATCTGGTTCAGCTCGAAGTTGCGGTAGGCGCCGATCACGGCATCGACCTGGCCCGAAATCAGCGACGGCGAGAGCGAGAAGTTGACGTTGACCAGCGTCACGTCGTCCACGCCGAGGCCGTGGCGTTCCAGCATGGCGCCGAGAAGCGCGTCCTCGAAGCCGCCGACCGAGAAGCCCACGGTGCGGCCCTTGAGATCGGCGATGGACTGCACCGGTCCGTCAGCCAGCACGAGCAGCGTGTTCAGCGGGGTCGCCACCAGCGTCGCGATCCGCACCAGCGGCAGCCCCTCGGCCACCTGCAGGTGAAGCTGCGGCTGGTAGGAGACCGCGAGGTCGGCCTTGCCGGCAGCGACCAGCTTGGGCGGGTCGTTGGGATCGGCCGGCGCGATCAGCTCGACCTCCAGGCCGGCATCCGCGAAGTAGCCCTTCTCCTGCGCGACGAAGAGGGGCGCGTGGTCAGGGTTGATGAACCAGTCGAGCAGCAGGGTCATCTTCTCGGCGGCGCCGGCAGGCTTCGGCGCGAGCAAGGCCGCGGCCAGGCACAGGGTCGCCGCCACCAGCAATGTCTTGGCAAATCCGCGCATGGGTCATCCTCCCTGTTGGTTGCTCACGTGTCGGGCTGCCAATGAAGGGCCCGGCGCAGCACGTGGTCGATGATGAAGTAGATCGCCACCGCGAAGACCGCGAGGGTGAGCAGCGCGGCGAACATCAGGTCGATCTGCATGCGCCCGTTGGCGTGCAGCATGAGGAAGCCGAGGCCGGCGCTCGATCCCACCCACTCGCCGACCACGGCGCCGATGGGAGCCACCGCCGCTGCGACGCGGACTCCCGAGGCCAGCGCAGGCAGCGCCGCCGGCACGCGGATGCGCCAGAGCGTCCGCCACGGGCCGGCACCCATCGCGCGGGCGAGGTCGAGCCAGCCCGGCTCCGTGCGCCTGAGCCCGTCGAAGAAGTTGGCGGCCACGGGGAAGTAGATGATGAGCGTCGCCATCGCGACCTTCGACGCGATGCCGTAGCCGAGCCAGAGCACGAGGATCGGCGCCAGCGCGAAGACCGGCACCGCCTGCGAGGCGACCAGCACCGGCAGGAGCCAGAGCCGCGCCGGCCGCACGTAGGTGAGCACGAGAGCGCTGATGACGCCCAGCAGCGTGCCGAGGAGGAGGCCGAGGACGATCTCCAGCAGCGTGGTCTGCGTGTGCTCCAGGATCAGCCCGGCGTGCTCCCACCAGGTCGCGCCGACCCGTGCCGGCCCCGGCAGGATGTAGTGGGGCGTCTCGGCCAGCCAGACGATTGCCTGCCATATCAGGACCAGAAGGCCGCAGATCGCCGTCAGCCTGAGGGCACGCATTCTCCGCCGCCGTCATCGGGTGGTGGGCCGCGGGTCGGCGCCTGCGTCGTCGGCCGCGCTGAGCCGCTCCAGCAGCTCCGCGTGCATCGCCTGCAGGGAGCGGTCGCGGGGCTTGCGGGGCGGGGGGCCATCGGGCGCAGGCGCGCTCTGCAGCGAGGCCGGACGGCCCGCCATGATGTAGATGCGATCCCCCAGCCGGAGCGCTTCCAGCGGGTCGTGGGTCACCAGCAGCACCGTGCGGCCGGCAAGGAGGCCGGCGGCAAGCTCCTGCAGCCGCATGCGCGTGATCGCGTCGAGGGCCGAGAAGGGCTCGTCCATGAGGACGATGGGCCGGTCCTCCATCAGGGTGCGGGCGAGCGCCACGCGCTGGCGCATGCCGCCGGAGAGCGTGTGCGGCAGCGCCTCGGCGTCGCCCCCCAGGCCCACGCGCTCCAGCATCGCGAGCGCACGCGCCCGGTCGGGCGCCTCGCCGCGCAGGCGAGCGCCGAGGGAGACGTTGCCAAGCGCGCTCAGCCACGGCATGAGCAGGTCCTGCTGCGCCATGTAGGCGACCGACGCGCCGGCGCGCACGCTCAGGCCGCCGGCCTCCAGCCGTTCCAGGCCCGCGATGACCCGAAGCAGGCTGGATTTGCCCACGCCGCTCGGCCCCAGCAGGCAGGTCCAGCGGCCCTGCTCCAGAGCAAGCTCCAGGCCGTCGAAGAGCAACGTGCCTTCGAAACCGAAGCGCGCGCCATGCACACGGACGGCGTGGTCCGATTCGGCGTGTGGGTGTTCTGGCGGGGTCACGTCTCGTTTCCTACGCCGGTCCTAACCGGATCAGGTTCAAGGGGTCGTCGGAGTGGTTCCGACCTCTCAGCCGCGTACGGCTCCCCCAGAGCGCCTGCGATTGTGGCGGAGGTGTCCGCGCGTTGCAAGTTCGCCGCTTCCTCAACAGTGCTTCGATCGGCAACGCCGCTCCCGACCAGTGATGGCGTGAGGTGCTTCCTTCCGCTATGGAAGACCGAGACATCCCCCTCCTCACCCTGACCCTCTCCTCCCCAGGGAGGAGAGGGAGAAAAGACCGGTACCGCTTGCGTTCCCCCTCCGCCCTCCGGGGGGAGGGGGACAGGGGGAGGTGGGGACGTCCGGTCGGGGGCGGACGGCATGGAATGGAGCGATACGGGCATCGTCCTCTCGGCCCGGCGCCATGGGGAGAGCGCGGCCGTCGTCTCGCTGCTGACCGAGCATCACGGCCGCCATGCCGGGCTGGTGCAGGGTGCGCGCGGGCGGCGGGGGCGGGGGCTCTACCAGCCGGGCAACACGCTGGCGGCCCGCTGGCAGGCCCGCCTGCCCGAGCACCTCGGCCGCTACACCTGCGAGCTGGTGCGCGCGCAATCGAGCATGCTGCTGGACGATCCGCCCCGACTTGCGGCGCTCGCTGCCGTCTGCGCGCTCACGGAGGCGACGTTGCCGGAGCGGCATCCCTATCCACAGGTCTATGGCGCCCTCGGGCACTTGCTCGACGCCCTTGAAGCGAGCGCGCAGTGGGCCGAGACGATGGTGCGCTGGGAGCTGGCGTTGCTGGGCGAGCTTGGCTTCGGCCTCGACCTTGCGGCCTGCGCGGCGACCGGCGCGGTCGATGACCTGGCCTACGTGTCGCCCCGCAGCGGACGGGCGGTCTCGCGCGAAGCCGGCGCACCCTACGCGGAGAAGCTGCTCCCGCTGCCGCCCTTCCTCGCACAGACCGAGGGAGACGCCGCAGCCAGCGCCGCCGACATCGTGGCAGGCATGCGGCTTACCGGCTGGTTCTTCGAGAAGCACGTGTTCGCCGAGCAGGGCGGGCGTATGCCCCCTGCCAGAGAGCGCTTCATCGACCGCTTGCGGGCGGGCGCGGCGCCGCCAGACTCACCGACAGCGGCGTGAGACTCTTGGGCGACTCGGCGGCTGTGCTATAGCGGCGGCCATGGCGCGAATCGCAGACGACATCGTGACGGAAGGCGCGATCCAGCCCGTGCCGCTCGGCGATGCGCTGAGCGAGCGCTATCTGGCCTACGCGCTCTCCACCATCACCGCGCGCTCGCTGCCCGACGTGCGCGACGGGCTCAAGCCGGTCCAGCGCCGCCTTCTCTACGCGATGCGGGCGCTCAAGCTCGACCCCGACGCGGGCTTCAAGAAGTGCGCGCGGGTGGTGGGCGACGTGATCGGCAAGTACCACCCCCACGGCGATACGGCTGTGTACGACGCCCTCGTGCGGCTCGCCCAGACCTTCGCCGCGCGTTACGCGCTGGTCGAGGGCCAGGGTAACTTCGGCAACGTCGACGGCGACAACGCCGCGGCCATGCGCTACACCGAGGCGCGGCTCACCGAGGTGGCGCAGGCCCTGCTGGAGGGTCTCGACGAGGACGCCGTCGACTTCCGCGAGACCTACGACGGCGGCGACGCCGAGCCGGTGGTGCTGCCGGCGGCCTTCCCCAACCTGCTCGCCAACGGGGCGACGGGGATCGCCGTGGGGCTCGCGACCAGCATCCCGCCCCACAACGCGGGCGAGCTTTGCGACGCGCTGACCGCGCTGCTGAAGGACCCGAAGCTCGCGGGCGACGCCCTGGTGGAGCTGGTGCCGGGGCCGGACTTCCCCACCGGCGGCGTGCTGGTGGAAGACCGCGCGCAGATTGCGGAGGCTTATGCCACGGGGCGCGGCGGCTTCCGTGTCCGTGCCCGCTGGGAGAGGGAGGACCTCGGGCGCGGCCAGTACCAGATCGTTGTCACCGAGATTCCCTATCAGGTGCAGAAGGCGCGCCTCGTCGAGCGCATCGCCGAGCTGCTGCAGGCCCGCAAGCTCGCGCTGCTGGCCGACGTGCGGGACGAATCGGCCGAGGACGTCCGCCTCGTGCTCGAGCCCAAGAGCCGCACGGTCGAGGCGGAACTCCTGATGGAGATGCTGTTCCGACAGACGGAGCTGGAGACCCGCATCGGCCTCAACATGAACGTGCTCGATGCGGCGGGCGTGCCCCGCGTGATGACGCTGAAGCAGGTGCTCCAGGCGTTTCTCGACCACCGGCGCGCGGTCCTGCTGCGGCGCACGGCGCATCGGCTGGCGGCCATCGCCCACCGGCTCGACGTGCTGGGCGGCTATCTCGTCGCCTACCTCAATCTCGACGAGGTGATCCGCATCGTGCGCGAGGAGGACGAGCCCAGGTCCGCGCTCGTGGCCGCGTTCGGGATCAGCGAGGTGCAGGCGGACGCCATCCTCAACATGCGCCTGCGCGCGCTGCGCCGGCTGGAGGAAGAGGCGATCCGGCGCGAGCACGAGGCGCTGGAGGCGGAGCGCGCCCGGCTCGAGAAGCTCGAGAAGAGCACGCGCCGGCAGAAGACCGCGCTGCTCGCCGAGATCGCGGAGATCAGGGAGCGCTTCGGGCAGCAGACCGCGCTGGGCGCGCGGCGCACCGCCATCGGCCGCGCGCCGGCACCGCAGGCAGTGCCGGTGGAGGCGCTTGTCGAGCGCGAGCCGATCACGGTGATCTGCTCGGCCAAGGGATGGATACGCGCGGTCAAGGGTCATGCCGAGGCGGAAGCGGCCGTGCGCTACAAGGAGGGCGACCGGGAGCGCTTCCGCTTTCACGCCGAGACCACGGACAAGCTGCTGCTCTTCGCCACCAACGGGCGCTTCTACACGCTGCCCGCGGATCGACTGCCCGGCGGGCGCGGCTTCGGCGAGCCCGTGCGCCTCATGGTGGACCTCGGCAACGATCACGAGCCGGTCGCGCTCTTCGTTCACCGGCCCGGCCGGCTTCTGCTAGTGGCGGCGAGCGACGGGCGCGGCTTCTTCGTCTCCGAGGACGACGCCGTCGCCCAGACCCGCACCGGGCGGCAGGTGCTGAACGTGGCCGAGGGAGCGGAAGCCGCGGTCTGCGTCGAGGCAGCCGGCGACACGGTCGCCATTGTCGGCACCAACCGGCGCCTTTTGCTCTTCCCGGCCGCCGACGTGCCGACCATGGCGCGCGGGCGGGGCGTGATCCTGCAGCGCTACCGCGAGGCCGCGCTTTCGGACGCGCAGGTCTTCGAGCGGGCCGAGGGGCTGCGCTGGCGTTCGGGCGCCGGCGTGCGCACCGAGACGGCGCTGGAGCAATGGCGCGGCAAGCGCGGCCAGGCGGGGCGCTCCGCTCCGCGCGGCTTCCCTACGGCCAACCGGTTTTTGTGAGGGCGGCGCCGGGCGGCTGCGCCGCCCTGTCAGAACGCCGCGTTGGCGCCTACCAGGAAGACGTCAGAGCGGGCGGAGGCGTCGCTGATGGTGTGGTCGTGCATGACGTTGCCGGCTTCGTCTCTGATGCTTCCGCCGCTGATGAAGTTCAGCGGCGCGAAGCCGGCCACACGGACGTATTCGGCGAAGAGCTTCACGCCGGGCGAGACGAACCACGCGGCGCCAAGCACGGTCTGATCCTGGTCTTCCCACGGCGCGCCGGACGGTCCGGCGACGAAGCGGCTGAACTCGGCGGAAATGTCGAGCGGGCCATTGTCGAGATCGATCCGGTACTTCGCGCCGACATCGAAACTGGTCACTTTACGTGCTTGAAATTGCGGCATTGCGGGATTGAAGGTGCCCGGCCACGCGTCGAGCGTCTCGGCGAACTCCGCCTTGAGCATGAAGTTGTCGGCGACAAGCCTGCCATAGACGTCGAACGCCGGGTTGTTGTCCCGACAGGGCATGAAGTGGGTCACGGGGTAGGCCTGACAGTAGGCCGAGCCTTCCAGATAGGAGCCCCCCAGGAGCAGCGTCTCGGCCGACCCCAGATCGAACTCGTAGTGCGCGTCCAGGGCGAAGTTGTTGAGCTTGCTCGGGACAGAAGTTCCCTCCACCGGCGTGTTCGCAGCGCGGAACTGCGCCCCGCCCTGCACGGCCATCAGGGAGAGGTTCAAGCCGTCGCTCGCGTAGCCTGCGCTCGCACCGTTGGCCATTGCTCCGAAGGCGTGCCAGACGGTGGACGCCGTGAACGGATTGACGGTATCGGTCAGTCCGAAGGGCACCGCCATCTTGCCGATGCTGGCAAAGAGCGGCGCGCGATCGAGGTTGCCGAAGAGGACGTAGGCGCGGCGCATCTGAAGCTGGTTGCGCTCCAGGTCCGTGTTGGTGCCCGCTCCGAAGCTCTGCTCCGGGTCGAAGAGGATTTGGGCGTGCCCCGTGATCCAGTCGCCGAGGGTGGCCGTGAAGCCGAGCTGCGTCGAATGGATGGTCGCCTCGGAGACTTCGTTGCCCATTTGGTTGGTCGAGGTCGGATGGCGCATCAGGTAGCCGAACTTCTCGCTCCTGTTGCTCGCTTGGAAGTCGGTGATCGCGGTCACCGCCCCCTGCACATTGACGCTATCGGGGGCGAGAGTTCCGTCCTGCCTGCGCGCGAGGATCAGGCGCTGCTTGCGGTTGATGTCGGTGGTCGGATCGAGGATCGCGTAACCGTAGGCGGAGTCGGTGGCGATGAGGTTCCTGCCCGGACGGCCTTCGGATGGGGTGACGGCAGCCTGCGGCGCCGTCTCTTCCCGACCGGCCTGTCCGTCCTTGAGGTCCTCGACCTCTCTTCGAAGCGCGCGGTTTTCCGCTTCGAGCCTGTCAAGGCGCTCGATGAGGTCGTCGAGCGTGCTGTCGGCGTGCGTCGTCCCGATCGTCGAGAAGAGCGCCGCCGTAAGGCCCAGACCCACGCTCAACGCAAGAGGCAGAACCCCCAAACTGCATCGAGCCGCGCGCCGGCCGCTCGGGAAATTGCTCGGATTGGCAATCGCCGTATCTGCGCCTTTACCCTTTGCCGTACCCACCAAGGGCCGCTGGTCCCAAAGCCCCATGTAACCTCTTTGCATAAAGGCCGCCTCCAGAACCCGGTTCCTGCAATGTCTGGCGCGAATGCCTCATTGGACTCCGCAGCCCGCCAGCGGGCGGCCAAACAGCGCAAAGGATGGCCTCCCGACAGCCGAAAGGAACGCTGCCGGTCGAACAGTCCTTCGTCGATTCACGGAAGTCGTGGTCGCGACACGGACATTCAATGATTGATAGTATGCCGATTGATTATATCGACATCAACAAATTCATATACCCATTCAGATTAAGTTATATCTCAACGTAAACCCCTATAAACGTGAATTCTTCGGCCAGCTGGAGATAGCGCGGGTCTGCAGATCACCGCTTATTTGCCCAGTAAGCCCAGCGGACGAGCGATGGGCGGTGCCGCGCGCCAGGGGGCGGGTCCGGCGGAGAGACGCGGCACCAAGATCGTGGGGAGTGGCCCCGCGTGGCGGTTGATGGTCTCTGCCGTCTCGGAGAGCGGCACCGGGCTTTCGGGGGATTCGCTGATGACGAGCCCGGCGACGGCGACGCCGCGCCCGCGTATGGCTGCGAGCGTCGTCAGCGTGTGGCTGATGGTGCCGAGGTAGCTGCCCGCCACGACCAGAGCGGGCGCGGCGAGCTCCGCGATCCAGTCGAGCACGGTGTGATCGTCGTCGAGCGGCACCATGGCACCGCCGATGCCCTCGATCAGCAGCGGGTCGCCCTCGGCGGCGCGGCAGAAGGCGACGATCGCCGCCAGATCGAGACGGCGTCCCTCGCGGGCTGCGGCCATGTCGGGCGAGAGGGGCACGGCGAAGCGCCAGGGCGTGATGGCGGCGACCGTCTCCTCGGTCACCGCCTCGCCGAGGCTCGCCAGCAGCACGCCGGGGTCGCTCTCGTTCAAATCCGCCGGGTCGTAGCCGCTCAGCACCGGCTTGAGCGCGCGCACCGGGCGCCCCGCCGCCTGAAGCTCATGGCAGAGCGCCGCGGTGACGAGGGTCTTGCCGATCTCGGTGCCCGTGGCGGTGACGAAGAGCGTGCTCACCGCGCGTCCCGATCCAGGATGCGATCGCGCACGATATCCGCCAGCCGTGCGATGTCGGCATCGTCGTGGCCCGCGCTGAAGGTGAGGCGGAGCCGCGCCGTGCCCTCCGGCACCGTCGGCGGCCGGATCGCGGCGACGAGGAAGCCCTCGTCCTCCAGCAGCCGGGAGGCTGCCAGCGCGCGCTCCGGTGCGCCCAGCAGGATCGGCACGATGCAGCTTTCCGGCGCCGGCAGGTTGAGCCGGGCGCAGAAGAGCGCCGCCTTGCGGAGCGGCGCCGCGACCAGGTCGGGATCGTTCGCGATCAGGTCGAGGGCCGCGATGCTGGCCGCCACGGCGCCGGGCGGCAGGCCGGTGGAGTAGATGAAGGGCCGCGCCCGCGTGCGGATCAGGTCGATCACGGGCTGTGCCGCGCAGAGATAGCCGCCGTAGCTGCCGACCGCTTTGGACAGCGTGCCCATCTGCAGTGGCACCTCGGCCTTTCCGCCGCCCACGAAGCTCGATCCGCGTCCGCCGCCAACCACGCCGACCCCGTGGGCGTCGTCGGTCATGAGCCACGTGTCGTGGGCGGCCGCGATCTCGGCAAGCGCCGCCACCGGCGCGAGGTCGCCGTCCATGCTGAACACGCCGTCGGTCAGCAGCAGCGCGCGCTCGTGCCCGGCACGGTGGGTGGTCAGCAACGCCTCCACGTGGTCGAGGTCGTTGTGGCGGAAGATCTCGACCCGCGAGCGCGACAGCGCGGCGCCCGCGCGCAGGCACGCGTGGCTCAACTCGTCGGCCACGATCAGGTCGCCCTTGCCGACGAGGCTCGGGACGATGCCGAGATTGGCGAGATAGCCCGAGCCGAACACGCAGGCGTCGTCCGTGCCCTTGAGGCGGGCGAGGCGGCCCTCCAGCTCCGCGAAGAGGGGATGGTTGCCGGTCACCAGCCGCGACGCGCCCGCACCTGCGCCCCAGCGCTCGGTGGCCTCGACCGCCGCCCGCTTGACCGCCGGGTGCTGCGACAGGTTGAGGTAGTCGTTGCTGCAGAAGGAGATCAGCGGGCGTCCGTTCCGCTTCACCCGGACGGCCCCGCAGGGCGCGGTCTCGTGCACGGTGCGGCGGAGCTGCCGCTCCGCGAGCGCGGCGAGCTTCGCCTCGGCGAAGCGTTCGAGCGTGCCCATGCGCGCGCCTGCGCCGATGCCCGCGGCCTCGCTCGAGCGGACTAGAGTTCTCCCTCGCGGCGCAGCATGTGGATGGTCTCGCGCAAGGCATCGGCGGTGACCATGAGGTCGTCCGCCGTATTGGCGGCAGAGGTCATGCCGCCGGGCCAGCCCTGGATGTCCACGCCGTTCACCAGCAGGCCGAGGCGAATCTTGTTCACCAGCGCCGGCGGGCGATCCTTCAACTCCGCATAGTCGACGGTGAGCGGATCGAATGTGGATGGCGTGATCGCGCGCCCGCGCGGGTTCATGAACAGGTGGAAGGAGGAGAAGGTGCCGTAGACCGACCAGGGCACGCCTTCATCCTCCAGCACCGCGTTGAGGCCGGCTCTAAGCTCTGCACCGAAGGCCGAGGCCCGCTCGCAGGCATCCGAATCCCGCACGATGGTGAGCGCGGCCGTGCCGGCGGCGGCGGAGACCGGGTTCGCGTTGAAGGTGCCGGGGTGAAAGATCTTCTCGCGGCCGCTCTCCCTGGTCGCGAAGAAATCCAGGTCGTCGAGAATGTCCCTGCGCCCGGCCACGGCGCCGCCCGGCAGCCCGCCGGCGACGATCTTGGCGTGGGTGCTCATGTCGGGCGTCACGCCGAAATACCCTTGTGCGCCGCCGGGGGAAACGCGGAAGCCGGTGATCACCTCGTCGAAGATCAGGATCGCGCCGTGCTTCGCCGTAAGCTCCCGCAGGAAGCCCAGAAACTCGAACGCGTGAGGCACCAAGCCGAAGGAGCCCCCGGTCGGCTCCAGGATCACCGCCGCGATGTCGTCGTCGGCCTCGAAGGCGGCGCGCGCCGCCTCTTCGTCGCCGGGCGGCAGCAGGATCACCTGGGCGGCGAGATCGGGCAGCACGCCCGCCGTCGGCGAGCCGTCGAAATGCGAGGTGTAGCCAGAGGTCATGTGATCGTGCCAGCCGTGGAAGTGGCCCTTGAAGCGCACGATCTTGTTCCTGCCGGTGTGGGAGCGGGCGAGGCGGAGCGCCATGTGCGTCGCCTCGGTGCCCGAGGAGGTGAAGCGCACCCGCTCCGCGCAGGGAACCAGCTCGCGCACGATCTGCGCCCAGCGGACCTCGCGCTCGTGATTGGCACCCGGGTGCGTGCCGTCGGGCAGGGCTTCCTGGATGGCCGCGAGAACCTCGGGCCTACCGTGGCCGAGCAGCAGGGCGCCGTGGCCACCCGCGTAATCGACGTACTCGTTGCCGTCGCGGTCCCACTTGCGCGAGCCCTCGGCCCGCACGACGTAGATGCCGTAGGGCTCCAGGTGGCGCGCGTCGTGGACGATGCCCGACGGCAGGATGTCTTTGGCCTCGGCCGCGAGCGCCGCCGAGGCCGGCGTCTTCGCCCGGTAGGCCTGGATGATGCCGGAGTTCGAGGCGAGGATTTCGGCGCTCGCCCCGGCGCCCGCCTGCGTTGCCACCGTGCTCATCCTCCGTTCCGGTCGATGTAGGGATCGACCGCATCGCGCACGGCCTTGGCGACGGCGACTGCGCCCGGCGTGTCCGAATGGACGCAGATGGTCTCCGCCCTGGTCGGCACGTCCTTGCCGTTGACCGAACGGATCACGCCGTCCTTGACCACCCGCATGATCTGCTCGACTGCCTGCTCCGGCGCCACCGACTTGTGCTCGCGGGTGATGATGCAGCGGCCCTCGTCATCGTAGTCGAGGTCGGCAAATATCTCCCACACGACGTCGGCGTACCTGGGCCAGATCGTCTCGTGCATGGTGCCGGTCGTGCCGTACATGGGCACGCCGAAGACCTGCGCCGCCTCGGCACAGGCGGTTGCCACGTCCTCGTCGATCCAGGCGGCGCCGTAGAGCGCCCCGTGCGGCTTCAGGTGATTGAGCGTCATCCCCTCCATTTCGAGGAAGCCCTTGAGAGCGCCGCATTGATAGATGATGGCGTCGCGCAACTCCTTGCGATCCATCTTCATGTAGCGCCGGCCGAAGCCGTCCCGATCGGGGAACGACGGGTGGGCGCCGACCTTCACGCCGTGCTTCCTGGCGAGCAGGACCGTCTCGTGCATGACCCCGGGATCCGAGGCATGAAAGCCGCAGGCGACGTTGGCCGACGTGATGTACGGCATGATCGCCTCATCGTCGCCGCAGGTGTAGATGCTGTAGGCCTCGCCCATGTCGCAGTTGATGTCGATCCCCATCGTCTCCCCCGCTGATCCCTCGCGCATCCGCCTGCGGTAGCCGGCGGCGCGACGAGCACCGTCATTCAAGCGTAGCAGCAATACGCCACAATCTCGATTCCGCCGTCTGCGGCCATGCCCGGTCGCGCATGGGCCGGGTGACTTTGCGCGCCGAAACCGTGTGCTTATATGACGGAGGAATCGGAGCCCGAGTCGCAATGAATGCGCCCACCGATGCCGTGACCAGGGCAGCTCGTTCGGTGCAGCACGCACTCGAGCGACTGAAGGGAAATCGGCCGGCGGCAGGCATCCTCTCCTTTGCCGGTCTCGTGCTCGGAACGCTCCGCGACCTGGCGCCGATCATCGTGGTGGTCGCGGTCTTCCAGGTCGCGATTCTGCGCCAGCCGTTTCCCGATCTTGCCGGCATCATCGGCGGCCTCGTGCTCGTGATGCTGGGGCTCGCGCTCTTCATCAAGGGGCTGGAGATGGGCCTGTTCCCGCTGGGGGAGGGCCTGGCCCAGGGTTTCGCGCTGAAGGGCAGTCTCGTCTGGCTGCTCATCTTCGCCTTTGCCCTCGGCTTCGGCACCACCGTCGCGGAGCCGGCGCTGATCGCCGTCACCTCGGAGGCTTCCCGAGTCGCCGCCGATGCGGGCGTCATCGCCGCCGATACCGACGCCATGGAGACCTATGCGCTCGGGCTGCGCTACACGGTCGCGGTCTCGGTCGGCGTCGGCATCACGCTCGGCGTGCTCCGCATCCTCAAGGGCTGGCCGCTCCACTACTGGATCATCGGTGGCTACATCATCGCCGTGGGCCTCACCTTCCTCGCGCCCGACGAGATCGTCGGCATCGCCTACGACTCCGGGGGGGTCACCACATCGACCATCACCGTGCCCATGGTGACGGCGCTCGGCGTCGGCCTCGCGGCATCGATCCGCGGGCGCAATCCGCTAATCGACGGCTTCGGGCTCATCGCCTACGCGAGCCTCACGCCGATCATCTTCGTGCTCGTCTTCGGCATGGTGTTCTGAGGGAGCGGGCCGTGGAACTGCTCTCCCGCATGGCCGTTGCAGGCCTGGACACGGTGCGCGACGAAGCCCCGCTTGTCGGGATCGTACTCTTCTTCCAGATCGTGGTCCTGCGCCGGCGACTGGCGAACACCGGCCGCGTGGTCGTGGGCTTCGTCTATGTCACCATCGGGCTCGCGCTGTTCCTGATCGGGCTCGAGCAGGCGCTCTTCCCCCTCGGCAAGACCATGGCGGCGCAACTGACCGACCCGGCGTTCCTCGGCATTCCGGACGGCGCGGTCGCTCACTGGCTCGACTACGGCTGGATCTACGTCTTCGCTGCGGCCATCGGCTTCGGCACCACCATCGCCGAGCCCTCGCTCCTGGCCGTAGCCGAGAAGGCGGGGTCCGTCTCCGGCGGGACCATCAAGCCCTGGGGCCTGCGCATCGCCGTCGCAATCGGGGTCGCGATCGGGGTGGGGCTCGGGGCCGTCCGCATCGTGCTCGGGCTGCCGATCCACTATCTAATCATGGTGGGTTACGCGATCGTGATCGTGCAGACGCTCTTCGCGACCCGCCGCATCATTCCGCTCGCCTACGACTCGGGCGGCGTCACGACGTCGACCGTGACCGTGCCGCTGGTTGCCGCGCTCGGCCTCGGGCTCGCCGCGAACGTGCCGGGCCGGAGCCCCCTGATCGACGGCTTCGGCCTCATCGCCTTCGCCAGCGTCTTCCCCATCATCGCGGTGCTGGGCTACGCCCAGCTCTCGTCGGCGCTCCAGGCTGCACGCAAGCGCCGCCTGCAGCGCGGTGTTCTCTGATGCGGACGCGCGACAGCGGGGCCTGAGGAGAGGTGCGGCATGGTTGATATCCTCGTCGTCTTGCCGTCGGTCGGTCTCGATACAGTGCGCGACCTCGTGCCGCTCATCGCCCTCGTGCTGTTCTTCCAGATCGTCGTCCTGCGCCGGCGGCCGGCAAACTTCCGTCGGATCATCGTGGGCTTCGTCTACGTCACCGTCGGGCTCGTGCTCTTTCTCATCGGGCTGGAGGAGGCGCTCTTCCCTCTCGGCAAGACGATGGCGGCCCAGCTCACCGATCCGACCTTCCTCGGCCTCGCCGAGGGCGCGACCGCTCACTGGCTCGACTACGGCTGGATCTATGCGTTTGCGGCGGCGATCGGCTTCGGCACGACCATCGCCGAGCCCTCGCTCATGGCCGTCGCCCGCAAGGCCGGCGACGTCTCGGGCGGGACGATCCGGCCCTGGGGCTTGCGGATCGCGGTCGCCACGGGCGTCGCGGTGGGCGTGGGGCTCGGGACCGTCCGCATCGTGACCGGTCTGCCGCTGCACTATCTGTTCATGGCCGCCTACGTCATCGTTATCGTGCTGACGATCTTCGCCTCGCGCAGCATCATCGCGCTCGCCTACGATTCCGGCGGGGTCACGTCGTCGACCGTGACCGTGCCGCTGGTCGCCGCCCTCGGCCTCGGCCTAGCCGCCAACGTGCCGGGGCGCAGCCCGATGCTCGACGGCTTCGGCCTCATCGCCTTTGCCTGCATCTTCGCCGTCATCGCGGTGCTGGGGTTCACCCAGCTCTCGTCAGCGCTTGCCGCCCTGCGCAGGCGCCGATCATCCGGGAAAGGAACCTGAACAATGCGCTTCAAGCTGATCATGGCGCTCGTGGACTCCGGCGAGACGGAGTCCGTCCTAGCCGCCGGACGCCGCAGCGGCGCTACCGGTGCTACAATCGTCACAGGCTGCCGCGGCGAGGGGCTCGAGCCCCAGCAGACCTTTCTCGGCTTGAGGCTGACCGGCCAGCGGGACATCCTGTTGTTCCTCGTCGAGGAGCACATGAGCCGGGCCGTTCTCGAGGGGATTGCGACGGCGGGCGCCTTCGAGGAGAAATCGGGGACGGGGATCGCGTTCCAGATTGCGATCGAAGACGCGGTCGGCCTTTCCCACCAGATCGCCGAGATCAAGCACGAGATCGAGGACCAGATATGAGCAGCAAGGCGAGCACGGCCACGGCAGCGCCGCAGGGGGAGCGCTTCAACACGGTGCGCGCCGTGATGTCGCCCATGCCGGCGCCGATCGACGGCATGGCAACGGTTCACGAGGCCCTCGAGGTGATGCGCGAGAACAACGTGTACTCGCTCGTGGTCGAGCGCCGCCGCCCCGGCGACGAGTACGGCATGGTCGTGGTCTCCGACATCGCCAACAAGGTGATCGCGCACAACCGCTCGCCCGACCGGGTGAACGTCTACGAGATCATGTCGAAGCCGGTACTCACCATGAGCGCCGACATGGAGATCAAGTACGCGATCCGCCTCCTCGGCCGCTTCGGGCTCTCGCGCGCCGTGGTAGTCGACGGCAACGAGGCGGTCGGCTTCGTCACGCTCACCGACATGGTCTTCCGCTTCTACGAGCAGGAAGCGAGGCGGCAGGAGGCAAGCGGGTAGGTCAGCCAACATGGTTGAAGCGCCACAAGAGGCTGGTTCTGAGACGACGCTGGACGCCATGCCGCGGGCGGCGCTGGTCACCGGCGCTGCGGTGCGCATCGGCCGCAGCATCGCCGAGGCGCTGGCGCACGACGGCTGGGCGGTCGCAGTGCACCATCGCGGGCCGGGCGATGCCGCAGGCGACGTCGTCGCGGGCATCGAGAGCGCGGGCGGCCGCGCCGTGGCGCTCAGGGCCGATCTCGCCGACGAGGCCGAGGTCGAGACTCTGGTGGCGCGCGCGAGCGAGGCGCTCGGGCCGCTCGGGTGCCTCGTCAACAACGCCTCGCCCTTCGAGAACGACGACCTGCAGAGCGCCGATCGCGCGAGTTGGGACCTGCACATGGAGGCCAACCTGCGCGCGCCCTTCGTGCTGACGCAGAAATTCGCGGCGGCGTTGCCGGCCGATGCAGAGGGCTGCATCGTCAACATGCTTGACCAGCGCGTCTGGAACCTCACGCCCCACTTCATGTCCTACACTCTCAGCAAGGCGGGGCTCTGGACGCTCACGCGGACGGCGGCGCTGGCCCTTGCGCCGCGCATCCGGGTCAACGGCATCGGCCCCGGCCCGACGCTGCCGAGCGCCCGCCAGAGCCCCGAGCACTTCGCCGCGCAGTACGAGGCCACGCCGCTCAAGCGTCCGATTGCGCCCGCGAGCATTGCCGACGGAATACGCTTCATCCTCGGCGCCCGAGCGCTCACCGGGCAGATGATAGCGCTCGACAGCGGCCAGCACCTGGGCTGGGCGATGCCGCAGGGGGAGGTGATCCTGGAATGAGCGCGGAGACTTCCTCGCAGGCGGAGTCCCCGGCCGCGCGCCGCTGCCTGCTGATCCGGGACCTGGTCGTGCCCTGCGCGATCGGGGTTCACGAGCACGAGCGCCACGGCACCCAGCGGGTGCGGATCAACGTCCGCATCCAGGTGACGGACGACGAGCGGCCCATCGACGACAGCATCGCCAACGTCGTCTCCTACGAGACCATCGTGGACGGCATTCGCGCCATCATCGGCGGCGGCCACATCAACCTGGTGGAGACGCTTGCCGACCGCATCGTCGAGCTTTGCCTCGCCAACCGCCGCGTGAGCGGCGTCCGGGTACGGGTCGAGAAGCTCGACCTCTACCCTGATGCGGACGGCGTCGGCGTCGAGGTCGAGAGGAGCCGTTAACCGAGCACGCGGCCGGCGACGGCGTCGAGGCGCTTCACCATCGCGGGGTCGCGGGCGTCGGGCGCCGTGATCACCGCGTTCTCCAGCGCACGGTCGCAACCGGCGGGGCAGGGACCGCGTTCCGCCGCGAGGGCTTCCGCCAGCGCCGCCACGAGGCGGCGGGCGGCGGCCGCGTTCTCCTGCAGCGTCCGCACGATGGCGTCGACCGTGACGGCGGCATGGTCCGGGTGCCAGCAGTCGTAGTCGGTCACCATGGCGACGGTCGCGTAGCAGATCTCCGCCTCGCGGGCGAGCTTGGCCTCCGGCATGTTGGTCATGCCGATGACCGAGCAGCCCCAGCGGCGGTAGAGTTCCGATTCGGCGACCGTCGAGAACTGCGGCCCTTCCATCGCAAGGTAGGTGCCGCCCCGGACGATGCCGAGGCCCAGGCTCTCGCCGGCTGCCAGCAGGTGGTCGCCGAGGCGCGGGCACACGGGCTCGGCCATCGAGACATGGGCGGCGAGCCCGGCGCCGAAGAAGCTCTTCTCGCGGGCAACGGTGCGGTCGATGAACTGATCGACGAGGACGAAGCTACCGGGCGCCAGGTCCTCGCGCAGGCTGCCGACCGCACTCAGCGACACGATATCCGTCACGCCCGCCCGCTTGAGCGCGTCGATGTTGGCGCGGTAGTTGACAGCGCCGGGCGGCAGCGGATGGCCGCGCCCGTGGCGCGGCAGGAATACCATCTCGGTGCCGGCGAGACGGCCGAAGAGCAGTGAATCGGAGGGGTTGCCGAAGGGCGAGCGGACGTCGATCCGCTCTGTCTCGCTCAGCCCCTCGATCTCGTAGAGGCCGCTGCCGCCGATGACGCCGAGGCGGACCGGAGTGGTCGGATCGGCCACGGCCGCGCGCTAGCCCAGATGGCGCGCGAGGTGGGCGAGCGAGCGGTCGCGGGCCAGCGCGGCGGCGTCGGGGTGGTAATCGGCCCGGCGGTCGCAGTTGAAGCCGTGGCCCGCGCCCTGGTAGACGTGGACCGTGACATCCGGGTGCGTGGTCTTGATCTCGTCCACGTCCGCCATCGGGATGCCCGCGTCCTCGGTGCCGAAGTGCAGCATGGTCGGGCATGCGGGGGTCTCGCCTACGAACTCGATGATCTGCCCGCCGTAGTAGCCGACGGCCGCGTCGAGTTCCAGGCGGCAGGCGGAGAGCCAGGCGAGAGAGCCGCCCCAGCAATAGCCCACCACGCCCGTCTTCGGCGCGCCTTCGAGCGCATCGATGCCGGCCTTGATGTCCATGACCGGGCCGTCCCAGCCGATGTCGGCCTTGAGCCCGCGGCCTTCGTCCACCGTCTCGGCGGAGTAGCCCAGCTCGATACCCGGCTCCTTGCGGTCGAACAGGCAAGGCGCCAGCACGAGGTAGCCCTGGGCCGCGTAGTCGTCGCACACGCTTCTGATGTGGTCGTTGACCCCGAAGATCTCCTGCGCGAGCACGAGGCCCGCGCGCGGCTCGCCGTCGGGCGCAGCACGGTATGTATTGAGAACGTGACCATCGTCCGCGGTCAGCCGGACAACTGCGCCCATCGTGGGTGCCTCCCTGATCCTCAGTCGTTCGGCGCCGATCCGCGCGCCGGAACCTCACATAGCAGACGGGGCATAACTGCGCCACTCGCCGCCGCCCGCCGCTCTCCTACACATTGAAGCGGAACAGAATGACGTCGCCGTCGCGCACGACGTAGGAGCGCCCCTCCTGGCGCATGCGGCCTGCGCTGCGGGCGGCCTGCTCGCCGCCGAGCGCGATCAGCTCGTCTGCGGCGATGGTCTCCGCGCAGATGAAGCCGCGTGCGAAATCGGTGTGGATGCGCCCGGCCGCCTCTACCGCCGTGCTGCCGCTGGCAATGGGCCAGGCGCGCGCTTCCGTCTCTGTGGCCGTGAGGAAGCGGATCAGCCCTAGCAGGCGATGGCCCGCTCGGATGACGCGGTCGAGGCCGGGTTCGTCGAGCCCGAGCGCCTGGAGGAACTCGGCTTTCTCCCCGGAATTTTCCAGCAGCGCGATTTCCGCCTCGATCGCCGCCGAGATCACGACCGCTTGCGAGCCGGTCGAGGCTGCATGGTCGGCAACCGTCCGGCTCATCCCGTTGCCCGCCGCCGCGCTTGCCTCATCGACGTTCGCGACATGGAGCACCGGCTTCGCGCTGAGCAGGTTGAGGGCCGCGACGCCGCTTCCGATCTTCGGGTCAGGCGCGTCCAGCGCCCGCGCCGGGCGTCCCGCCTCGAGCAGCGCGAGTGCGGGCTCGATCGCCGCAAGTCGCTCCTTCGCCTCGCCGTCTCCGCCGCGGGCGCGCTTGATCGCGCCTTCCCGCTGACGCTCCAGGCTTTCGAGATCGGCCAGCATCAGCTCGGTCTCGATCAGCTCGATGTCGCGCAGGGGATCGAGCGCGCCGGAGCCGTGCGCGACCTGATCGTCCTCGAAGCAACGGACAAGATGGAGCAGGGCGTCGACCTCGCGCACGTGGCCGAGGAAGCGGTTGCCGAGCCCCTCGCCCTTGCTCGCGCCCTCGACGAGGCCCGCGATGTCGACCACCTCCAGCACGCTCGGCACGATCTTGCGCGAGCCGGCGAGGCGGGCGACCTCGCCGAGCGCGTCGTCCGGCACCGGCGCGCGCCCCACGTTGGGTTCCACGGTGCAGAACGGGTAGTTGCCGACCTCGGCCGCGCCGCTCGCCACAAGCGCGTTGAAGAGCGTGGACTTGCCCACGTTGGGCAGGCCCACGATGCCGCACCTGAAGCCCATGCTAGCGCTCTTGCGGCTGCGTGCCGCCCGCCTGCGCCTGCTCCTTGCCCGGCGGCGGCGCGAGGAGGGCGACCCGGCTCATGAAGGCGCTGGCGTCGCCCGCCATGATCAGCGGGAACGCGTCGACGATGGCATCGAGGGTCGGGGTCAGCCACGCCCGGTCGGACGTGCCGAAGCTGGAGAGTACGTGGCCCGTCATCCGGTCGCGATCGCCGGGGTGGCCGATGCCGATCCGCACTCGCCAGAAATCGGCGCCGATGTGGGCTCGGATGCTCCTCAGCCCGTTGTGGCCGGCGACTCCGCCGCCCGACTTGGCGCGCACCTTGCCCGCGGCGAGATCGACCTCGTCATGCAGGACGATGACGGCCTCCGGCGCGAGCTTGTGGAAGCGCATGGCGGCGCCCACTGCGCGACCCGATTCGTTCATGTAGGTCTGCGGCTTGAGCGCGAGCACCGCGTCGTCGCCCATGCGGCCTTCGGCGATCTCGCCGTGAAAGCGCGTGCGCCGCTTGAACGCGCCGAAGCCCTGCGCCGTCGCCAGCGCGTCGAGAGCCATGAACCCGACGTTGTGCCGGTGCCGGGCCGCATCGGTTCCGGGATTGCCGAGGCCGACCAGCAGGCGGGCAGGGGCGCCCGCCTGGGCGGCGCGGGAGCGGCGGAAAAAGGCCGTGCTTAGGACTCCTCGCCTTCGGCGTCCGGCGCAGCCTCGCCTTCCTCCGCACCCTCTTCGCCGACGTCCTCTTCCTCGCCCTCTTCGCCTTCCTCCTCATCGACCGGCTCGACGATGATGGTCGGCGCGGCGATGGTGGCCACGGTGAAGTCGCGGTCGGTGATGGTGGGCGTGACGCCCTCGGGCAGGTCGATCTGGCTGATGTGGATGCTGTCGCCGATCTCGCATCCGGAAACGTCCGCCACGAGGAACTCGGGGATCGCCTCCAGCGGGCAGAGCAGCTCGACCTCGTGGCGCACGATGTTCAGCACGCCGCCGCGCTTCAGCCCCTCGGATTCCTCCTGGCCCTCGAAGCGGACCTCCACCATGACCGCGAGTGTCGCGCCCGCGACGTAGCGGATGAAATCGATGTGAATCGGCGCGTCGCTGACCGGATCGACCTGCACGTCGCGCGGCAGGACCCGGATCACGTCGCCGTTGACCTTGAGGTCATAGAGGCGGGCGAAGAAGCCCCGCCGGCCCAGCTCGCGCTCAAGCACGTTGTAGTCGAGCGAGACGGAGAGCGGCTCCCCGCCGCCGCCGTAGACGATGGCCGGCATCCGGCCTTCACGTCGGAGCGCCCGTGCGCCCCCCTTGCCGCGCGGCTCGCGCGGCAGTGCCTCGATCGTCGCTTCGTCACTCATGGTCGTGCTTCCTCAGTATCCGCGTTCCACCCGTCAGTCGAAGAGGCTCGACACGGAGGTCTCCGAGCTGATGCGGAGGATCGATTCCGCCATCAACGGCGCGATCGAGAGGACGCGGATGTTCTCCGCGCTCTCAACGGCGTCGGTTGTCTGAATGCTGTCCGTCACCACCAGCGACTCGAGTGCCGACGACGAGACCCGCGCCGACGCGTCGCCCGAGAGAACCGGGTGTGAGACATAGGCGTGAACGGCAGTCGCGCCCGCTTCCCTGAGCGCCGCCGCCGCGTTGCAGAGCGTGCCCGCCGAATCGACGATATCGTCTACGATGATGCAGCGCCGGCCCTCGACATCGCCGATGATGTTCATCACTTCCGACTGGCCGGCCTGCTCGCGTCTCTTGTCGACGATGGAGAGATCGGCGTTGAAGCGCTTGGCCATGGCGCGTGCGCGCAGCACGCCGCCCACATCGGGCGAGACGAACATCAGCGTCTCGTTGTTGTGGTTCTGCCTGATGTCCTCGGACATCACCGGTACCGCGTAGAGATTGTCCACGGGGATGTCGAAGAAGCCCTGGATCTGACCCGCGTGCAGGTCGAGGGTGAGAATCCGGTTGGCGCCGCTTGCCTGGATCAGGTTGGCGACGAGCTTGGCGGAGATCGGCGTGCGCGGCGCCGACTTTCGATCCTGCCGCGCATAGCCGAAATAGGGCATCACCGCCGTCACCCGCTGGGCCGAGGCGCGCTTCAGGGCATCGAGGCAGACCAGCAGCTCCATCAGGTTGTCGTTGGTCGGCGTCGACGTCGACTGGATGAGGAAGACATCCTCGCCGCGCACGTTGTCCAGGATCTCCACGAAGATCTCGGAATCGGCGAATCGGCGGATCGAGGTGCGCGTCAGCTGCGTACCGAGCGCCGACGCAATCGCCTCAGCCAGCGGCCGGTTGCTGTTCCCGGCAACGAGCTTCATCGATGACGGTTCCCTGGAACGTGTAGGACTGGATGAGGCCTGCCGGGCCGCTCCCCTGGCCCCGAAGGCGCGCGGACTGTATCAACCTGACCCTGCCCTGTAAACGGCGTTGCTGAACCGTTACCGAAGCGCCGCCGAGACCATGATCGAGACCGCTATCGGCGCTTCGGGCCGCGGCCTGGTCGGGGGCAGGGGGAGCGGTCTGACGAGCGGCGTGGATGACGTTTCGGCAGGCAGTTCCAGCGGCGCGGCACGCGCCTCAATGACGGCCGCGGGCGCCGCGGAGCGCGCTTCGATCCTGAGCGCAATCGGCGCCTCGATCGGTGCTCGTGCCAGCGGAATAGCCGGAGCATCGATCGGCGCGGGCAGGTTCTCCAGCGGCGGCTCTGCAGGCGTCTCGTGCCGGGTGGCCTGTGCCATTCGGGGCGCTTCTGCATGCTCGAGCAACTGCGCGATCCCCGGCGCGCCGGCCCGCGCCACGATGCTGGCCAGCGCGCTCCAGGTGCCGGTCAACTGCGCCGCCGATACGCGGTTGCTCTGGGTGACGGTGCCGAGTTTCGTGCCGTCGGGCTGCAGCACGTCCCAGGCGATGGTGAGGGCCGCGTCGTCCACCACCCCCTCGTCTCGCGCCACCGAGACCCGGCCCATGATCTGATGCGAACCGGCGTCTCCGTCGTCGGCGATGGCGACACCGATGCGGGTGAGGGAACGGTGCATGGCGCGGGCCAGCGCGATGTTGCCGTCGCCCGGTGCGCCGCGAACCCCTGCGAGCACGACGGGGGGCGCGGGCCGCGCGCGTTCGTCCTCGGCCGTCGGCGGCTCCAATAGCGCAGCGATTCGCCGGGCTGCCCGCGTGGCGATGGCGGCCAGATCGGGTGCCGATTCACCGAGTCGCGCCGCATCGAGTTGCGGCTCCTCGAAGCGAAGAGCGGTCTCGCCGTCGGACGTGACCAGCGCCCACTTCAGCCTGCGCGTAACGGCCGAGACCTGTCCCGCCAGGACGATGCTGCCGCGCCCGCTGGCGTGCCTGCTGGCGGGCACGTCGCGCACCTGAAGCGCGTCGACGACCTCGTCCGCCAGCGCGGCCGATTGGGGCTGAGGCAGACCTGCGACAGGCAGCACCAGTATGCTTCCCCAGGCGATGTCCCCAGGCGCTGACCACGCCTGCAGGCTCTTCTCGGCCGGCTGGAATGGCCGGGGCAGGTCGCCGCAGGCCGCGAGCGCAATGCACAGAACGACGAGGAGCAGCGCACACGGCAGCGCCGTTCGTCGTTGAACAGCGGCTGTGCGGGCCCCCTCGTTCATGGGCCCGACGTCGTCAGGACGCAGCTCGCCACAAGGCCCACGAACAGCAGGACGCCGAAGATGATCACGTAGGGCATCTCAGGCTAGCGCCACGATGGAGATGTTGCGGCCGTAGTCGGGCTCGCCCCGGTGCACGCTCCGGCGGTAGCTGAAGAAGCGGTCGGCCTCGGCGCAGGTATCGCCGCCGGTCGCGCCGAGCGCGGCGAGGCCGAGGCCGCTCAGGCGGCGCGCGACATAGCCTGTGATGTCGAAGAGGACGTGTCCCTCCCGCTCCGCCGGCGTGAACAGGTCTTCGTCCCGCGGATTGCGCACGAGGAACGGCGCGGGGAACTCGGGTCCGACCTCGTACGACGCCGGGCCGATGGCGGGGCCGATCGCCGCCCGGATGTCCTTCGCCTGCGCGCCCAGGCTGAGCATGGCCGAGACCGCAGCTTCCAGGATCCCGTTCAGCGCGCCCCGCCAGCCGGCATGGGCGGCGCCGATCACGCCCGCCTCGCGGTCCGCCAGCAGGACCGGCACGCAATCCGCCGTGAGGATCGCGAGCGCGAGACCTGGCGTCGCCGTCGCCATCGCGTCGACCCGCGGCGCCTCGTCCCGCGACCAGGGCGCGGTCACGACGATCGCTTCGGCGCTGTGGACCTGATACGTGGAGCAGAGCGTTGCTTGCGCCAGTTCGCAGGCAGCGGCGGCACGTGCACGGTTTTCGCGTACCGCCTCCGGATCGTCGCCCGAGCCGTAGCCGCAGTTGAGGGAGCGGTAGAGCCCGTTGCTGACTCCGCCGGCGCGGCCGAAGAAGCCGTGGCGGACGCGGCCCCTCGGATCGTCTATGAGAGGGTGGCGGATCGGCTCGATCATCGCGCCCGCGCCCGCTCCAGGTGCGTGAAGCCGGGCGGCGCACCCAGCGCCGGGTGGGCGATCGCCAGCGCCTTGAACAGGGTGCCCATCTGGTCCGCCCCGACGAGGCGCAGGCGCGCGGCGTCGATGGCCGCCACCTGTTCGGCGCTCGCGTTCTGCCGCAGCCGGTCGGCCCGCGCGTCGATTCCCAGTTCCTGCAGAAACGCCCCTTGCGGGATCGGGCCGAATGTGTCGGCTCCCGCCCGCCGCGCGGCCGCCGCCAACGCAGAGAAATCCACGTGGGCGGTCAGGTCCGCGCCGCCGGGATCAGCCAGCACGTCGTGGCGTCGGTGCCGTTTCACGGCCTGAAGCGTGTCGCCGATGCCCGGCCGCTCGTGCCCGTAGTCGATGATGAGCGCCGCACCGCCGTGGGCCGCGATCCGCGCGGCGAGGATCGCCGCCAGCGCCTCCCGCGCCGGCGCCCGCTCGATGACGGCGCCGGCCGGCGCAGCCCCGAGCCGGGCCGCGTCGGGGCATGCCGTGCAGTTGACAGCGAAGCCGAGCGCCCCGGAGTCCGGCGCGACCGTGACCACACGCTCCCGCCACGATTCGCCCACGCGCTCGAACTGCTGGATCGGCAGGGCGTCGAAGAACTCGTTGGCGACAACCAGCGCGGGGCCAGGCGGCACGGTCTCGAATCGCTCGTGCCAGGTCGGGTGGGCGTCGCCGAGCAGGGCGGTCTGTTCGGCCCGCAGGGTCTCGCTCGATTCGATCAGGTGCAGGTCGAGGGCGTCGCGGAAGGCCGGCACGGTCCCGGCGGCGCGCAGCGCATCGGCCAGCAGCGTGCCACGGCCCGGCCCAAGCTCGACGAGGCGCACAGGCCGAGGCCGGCCCGCGGTCTGCCACAGGGCCGCGCACCAGAGGCCGACCAGCTCGCCGAACATCTGGCTCACTTCCGGCGCGGTGATGAAGTCGCCCGCGGCGCCGATGGGCCGGCCGCGCCGGTAATAGCCGTGCGCGGGATGGTTGAGGCAGAGCTCCATGTAGGCGGCGACGCTGAGCGGCCCCTCCCGCCTGATTCGCTCCCGGATCTCCGCCGCGAGAGCCGTCATCACTCCGCTCGCTGGCCCGTCCGCGGCACCGGCGGAATGCGGAGGATGAGGAAGAGCCCGAGCACGATCATCGGAAGCGAGAGCAGCTGCCCCATGGTGATGCCGGACACGATGAAGCCGAGGAAGGCATCGGGCTCGCGGAACAGCTCGCCGACGATGCGGGCGACGCCGTAGCCCACGAAGAACATCCCAGCGACGGTGCCGGGCCGCTGCGCAATCCGCTTCATGTGCACGGCCACCGCCAGGACCGCGAACAGGACGAGGCCCTCCAGCACGGCTTCGTAAAGCTGGCTCGGGTGGCGCGGCTCCGTGCCGCCGCCGGGGAACACCATCGCCCAGGGCGCGTCGCTCACCCGGCCGTACAGCTCGCCGTTGATGAAGTTCGCGACCCGGCCCAGGAAGAGGCCGATCGGCACCTGCGCGCAGATGGCATCGGCGACGGAGAGCAGGTTGAGCTTCATGATGCGGGCGTAGAGGACCACGACGACGAGCACCCCGAGGGCGCCGCCGTGAAAGGACATCCCGCCCTGCCAGATCACGAAGATCTCGGCAGGGTTCGAGAAGTAGTACCCCGGCTGGTAGAACAGCACGTAGCCGAGCCTGCCGCCCAGCACGACGCCCAGCGTGCCCCACACCAGAAGATCGTCCGCGTGGCGCTTCGTCAGCCCTTCGATGCACCTGCCAGCGAGATAGCGCACGTACTGCCAGCCCAGCACGAGGCCGACCACGTAGGAGAGCGCGTACCAGCGTATCGCGACGGGGCCGATCTCGACGGCCACCGGATCGATGGTGGGGAAGGCGAGCGCGAAGGTCATCGGTAGGGATCGTCCCGGCTCAGGTAGTCGCGCACGTAACTGCCCACGCCTTCCTCGATCGTCGTGAAGGGCGCAGCGTAACCCGCGCGCCGGAGTCGCTCCATCCGCGCCTCCGTGAAATTCTGGTAATGCGCACGCATCGACTCGGGCATCTCCACGTACTCGATCCGCGGAGCTTGCCCGAGCGCGGCGAAGAGCGCACGCGCGAGGTCTGAGAACGTCCGCGCCGTGCCGGTGCCGACGTTGAAGAGGCCGCTCACCTGCCGGTTGTCCAGAAGCCAGAGCATGACGACGACGCAATCGCCCACCCAGACGAAGTCGCGGCATTGCCCGCCGTCCGCATAGCGGGGATCGCAGGACTTGAAGAGCCGCACCGGGCGCCCCGCCGCGGCATCCGCGTAGACGGTCGCGACGACGCTGCGCTGGCCGCCTTTGTGATACTCGTTGGGGCCATAGACGTTGAAGAACTTGAGGCCCGCCCACTGCGGCGGCCGCGCACCGCCTGCCGCCAGCGCATGGGCGATGCGGCGGTCGACGAGGTGCTTGCTGCGGCCGTAGCCGTTGAGCGGTTTCAGCCGGGCGAGCGCGGGGCTCGAGCCGTCATCGTCGAAGCCGCATGAGCCGTCGCCGTAGGTGGCGGCCGAGGAGGCATAGATCAGCGGCACGTCCTCCGCCGCGCACCAGCGCCAGAGGTCCATGCTGAAGCGGTAGTTGTTGCGGGCTAGCAGGCGCGCGTCGGTCTCCGTCGTCGACGACGTGGCGCCCAGGTGAAAGATCGCGCGGATCGTGCCCGCGTTCTCGGCCAGCCAAGCGGGGAGGCCGGCCGGCTCGATGACGGCGTCCAGCCTGCGCTTGGCGATGGTCCGGCCGTTACCTCCCGCCCCCGGCTTGTCGCAGACCACCAGTGGGCCTTCGCCACGCTCTTCCAGGGCGGCGACGAGGTTCGAGCCGATGAAGCCCGCGCCGCCCGTGACGATGATCATGCCGCCGCCCACCGCCATCTAATTTCACCCGGCGCGGCGGTTATAGGGTCGTGCCGGCACCGCCGGCAAGCGCCCTGCGCAGGGCGATCCGGTCAGATGGTCCGCAGCAGCCCGCCCGTGATGAGGCGCAGCTTCTGCGTCGCCGTGAACCGGATCCGCCGCCCGGCGACCGGAAAACCCGCCCGCTCGATGCGGTCGAGATAGGCCTCGTAGACGCTCCGCATGAGGATGGCAGGGCGCATGGAGCGGCGTTCCGAGCGCGGCAGCGCGTCGCTCGCGGCCCCGAAGTGCCGCCGCGCCATCCCGCCGACGGAGCGGCAGACCTTCTCCACGCCTGGCGTGCGGCCGATCGCTTCGGGCCCGATGTCCGAGAGACCCTGCTTTTCAAGCAGCTCGCGAGGCAGGTAGATGCGGCCGCGTCTCGCGTCCTCCGCCACGTCGCGCAGGATGTTGGTGAGCTGAAAGGCTTGGCCGAGGTGGCGCGCGAAGGTGGGGATGGTGCGTGCGCGGTAGCCGAAGATCTCGACCGAGAGCAACCCGACGCAGCCTGCGACACAGTGGCAGTAGCGTTCCAGCTCGGCGAGTGTCGGCCGCAGCATGGCGCCGCCGCCGTCCATCTCGAACCCTTCGAGGATTTCCATGAAGTGCCGCTCGGCGAGCCCGAAGCGTTCGACCGGGGCGGCCAGCGCCCGAGTCACCGGGTGGCGCGGCGCGCCTTGGTAGAGCGCCCGTACCTCGCCGCGCCAGGCGTCGATCAGGGCGCGCGACTCTTCCGGGTCCTCGATCTCGTCGGCAACGTCGTCGGTCTCGCGGCAGAAGGCGTAGAGCGCCAGCATCGCCTCACGCTTCTCGCGGGGCAGTAGCATCATCGGCAGGAAGAACGAGCTTCCCGACGCCCGCGTCACCTGGGCGACGTAGCGCTTCGGGTCCGGCGCCTCCGGGATCGGCAGGCTGACCGCCGTGCTCACCATGCGCCGGCGATGCCCCTCAGCGCGAGGCCCACGCGGGCGGGCTTCGGCACCCTGATGCGTCCGGCGAGGGGGTCTCCGTCGCCGAGCCTGCGATGGAGCGCCCAGGCCAGCCGGACGATCACCGCGCACTCCCAGCGGAAGCGCCGGCGGTGGACCGAGCCGGGCATCGCCTCGGCACGGCGGAGGAGGACCGCCGTCTGCTCCAGGCACCGGTCGATGGCGTGGCGCACCGCAGGCGATGCCCGCTTGTCCGCGAGCATCTCGACTCCGCCGCCGACCTCCTGCAGCCAGGGCTCCGGCACGTAGACGCGGTCCAGCGCCAAGTAGTCCTCGCCGCAGTCCTGCAGGTGGTTGAGCACCTGCAGCGCGTTGCAGAGCGCGTCCGAGCCCTCGATGTCGGCGTGCCCGCTCTCGCCGTGGATGTCCATCATCACCCGGCCCACCGAGGCCGCCGAGCGCTGGCAGTAGTCCATCAGGTCATCCCAGTCGGTGTAGCGCAGCTTGGTCGCGTCCTGGGTGAAGGCGGAGAGCAAGTCGCGCCCGTTCCGCGCCGCGCAGCCGGTCTCGACGAGGCTGCGATGGTAGGGCACTGCCCAGTCGGGGAGCGCCGCTTCGTCCCGGCCCAGCGCATCGCTCGCGGCCTGCAGCCGCGCCACCTTCTCGGCCGCCGGGATGGTGGGCGAATCGGCGATGTCGTCGGCCTTGCGAGCGAACAGGTAGAACGCGTGCACGTGGGGCCGGCAATCGGGCGGGATCAGGAAGGAGCCGACCGGGAAGTTCTCACTGTTCGCGCGGATCAGCGCGCGGATGTTCTCCTCGCGGGACGCCGGTGGGCGCTCGCCCGACGCCTCCACCGTTGCAGTTGCAGTTGTCGCCATCCGCCGCGCGCGTCCCGCGCCCTCAGCCGGCGTCGGCGAGCAGCCGCTCCGCCAGGTCGCGCGCGGCACGGTCGATCTCGTACACGTCGTCGAGCCCGGTCACGGCGCGGTGGTTGGTTTGCTCCAGGCAGCGCTCCACCGTCTCTGCGATCGCCAGGAAGCCGATGCGGCGATCCAGGAAGCCGCCGACCGCCACCTCGTTGGCGGCGTTGAGCACGATCGGCGCGCTGCCGCCCTGCGTCAGCGCGTCCCGCGCGAGCCGGAGCGCGGGGAAGCGCACGGGATCCGGCGGCTCGAAGGTGAGGCGGCCGAGCGCCGCCAGATCGAGCTTCGGCGAAGGCGCCGCGATGCGGGCCGGCCAAGCGAGGGAATAGGCGATGGGCGTGCGCATGTCGGGCGTGCCGAGCTGCGCCAGCACGGAGCCATCCACATAGGCGACCATGCTGTGGATTACCGACTGCGGATGCACCAGCACCTCGATCTGCTCCGCGTCGACGGGGAACAGGTGAAAGGCCTCGATCATCTCGAGGCCCTTGTTCATCATGGTCGCCGAATCCACTGAGATCTTGGCGCCCATGTCCCAATTGGGGTGGGCCACGGCCTGCTCCGGCGTGGCCGCCGCCATGGTCTCCATCGTCGCTTCGCGGAACGGCCCGCCCGAGGCGGTGAGCACGATCTTCTCGACGCCCTCGCTCCGCTCGAAGTCGAACACCTGGTAGATGGCGTTGTGCTCCGAATCGACTGGCAGGAGCGTCGCCCCTCCGCGCTCGACCTCCGCCAGCAGGAGCGAGCCGGCGCAGACGAGGCACTCCTTGTTGGCAAGCCCGATGATGGTGCCCTGCGCGGCCGCAGCCAGCGTGGGCCGGAGCCCGGCCGCGCCGACGATCCCAGCCATGACGAAGTCGGCGGGCGCGGCGGCGGCCTCGACCAGAGCTTCGGGTCCGGCGGCCGCAACCGTCTCGGTGTCGGCGAGCGCCTCCTCGAGCGCGCCGTGCAGGGTGGGGTCGCCGATGACGGCCTGCTTCGCGCCCACCGCGCGGGCCTGTTCGGCAAGGCGGTCGACGCGGCGCTGAGCGGTCAGCGCCTCGACCTCGAACGCGCCGGGGTGGCGGGCGATCAGGTCGATGGTGTTGCAGCCGATCGAGCCGGTGGAGCCCAGGATGGTGACGCGCCTGAGCGCCGCCCCTTCGGCGGCCGGAAAATTCGGCTCAGGCGAGACGTCGACGGCCGCGTCCATCGGCGTCATTCACGATTCCCTTCGTCAGCCGGAGACTTCGCGTCCCGTAGCGATTATCTTTCCAGCCCTCTCTCGCCATCGCAACCGCAAAGGCAGGCGCAGCACGCGAGGGGGCCGCGCCGCCGGAGGACGACATGAGCCTGACGAGCAAGACCTGCGTGCCCTGCCGGGGCGGCATTCCGCCGCTCGAAGAAGCGGAAGCGCAAGCGCTTCTGGGCCAGACTCCCGGATGGGAGCTGATCGACGACGCCACCAAGATCCGCCGCACCTTCTCCCTCGGCGATTTCGCCGAGTCCATGGCGCTGGTGAACAAGGTCGGCGACCTCGCCGAGCAGGAGGGTCACCACCCCGACATCACCTTCGGCTGGGGCTACTGCACGGTCCTCTTCTACACCCACAAGATCAAGGGCCTGCACGAGAACGACTTCATCATGGCCGCCAAGGTCAACGCGCTGGCAGGCGGTTAGGCTGCCGACGGATGTGCGTCGATATTGGGCCTTTACCTGAAGGAGGCCCAGACCTCGCCGTGTGGGACATACTGTGACGATTCAGCGAGGCGCCGCTCGACTTCCGCAACCTGATCCGGAATGAGATGGACGGTGCCGGAGCATTCTTCCGCCACACTGCAGGAGCAGATCGGCCGCCTCGTCCTGTCGTTCACGCGGGAGCTTACGCACTTTGGCGATCGCTTCGTCGAATTGCTCAGTCATGGCCGGACGTTAGCACGGCGCGGAAGCACCGGCGAGCGCGCAGAGGTCCCGCAGGATGCCTTGCACGCCCTCCAGCCGCGCGTCAGTGTCGGGCCAGCGGCGGGTGACGATGAGGCGATTGTCGGGCCTGAGCCGCACCTCGTTCTCCGGCGCGGACACGTAGCTGACCAGCGCCGCCGGCTCGCCGAAGCCGCCGTCGCGGAAGCTCAGCACCGCGCCCTTGGGCCCGGCCTCGACGCGCTCGATGCCGCTCCTCCGGCAAAGCTGCTTGATCGCCATGATCTCCAGCAGGTGGCGAACGGACTCCGGCGGCGGGCCGAAGCGGTCGGTCAGCTCGTCGACGAAGGCGTCGATCCCCGTCTGGTCCTCGAGGGCCGCGACGCGGCGGTAGAGCGTGAGCCGCACGTCGAGGTCGCGCACGTAGCTCTCCGGGATCAACACGGACGTGCCGAGGCTGATGGTGGGCGACCAGCGCTCCTCCGGCGGCGCCTCGCCCCCCGCGGCGGCGCGCGCGGTGGCCACGGCCTCCTCCAGCATGTGCTGGTAAAGCTCGATCCCGACCTCGCGGATGTGGCCCGACTGCTCGGACCCGAGCAGGTTGCCCGCCCCCCTGATATCGAGGTCGTGGCTCGCCAGGCTAAAACCGGCGCCGAGGCCGTCGAGCCGGTGAATTACCTGGAGCCGCTTGTGCGCCGTGTCCGTGAGCCGGTGCCCCGGCGGGAGCGTCAGGTAGGCGTAGCCGCGCAGTTTGGCCCGGCCGATCCGCCCCCGCAGCTGATAGAGCTGGGCCAGCCCGAAGCGATCAGCGCGGTGCACGATCATGGTGTTGACCCGCTGCAGGTCGAGGCCCGACTCGATGATCGCGGTGGAGACGAGAACGTCGAACTTGCCGTCGTAGAAGTCGCCCATGATCGAATCGAGAGCGCGGGCCGCGAGCCGGCCGTGGGCGACGGCCACCTTCACCTCCGGCACGAGCTGGCGCACCCGCTCGGCCACCTCGTCGAGGTCGGCGATGCGCGGGCACACGTAGAACGTCTGTCCGCCCCGCAGGTGCTCGCGCATCAACGCCTCGCGCACCACCACCGGGTCGTAGGGCAGGATGAAGGTGCGCACCGCCAGGCGATCCACCGGCGGGGTCGCGATGACGCTCATGTCGCGCACGCCACTCAGCGCCATCTGCAGCGTGCGCGGGATCGGTGTCGCGGTGAGCGTCAGCACGTGGGCCTCGGCCTTGAGCTGCTTCAGGCGCTCCTTGTGCGCGACGCCGAAGTGCTGCTCCTCGTCCACGACGACGAGGCCGAGGTCGTTGAAGGCGATCTGCTTGCCGAGCAGCGCATGGGTGCCGATGACGATGTCGATCTCGCCGCCCGCGATGCCCCGCTTGACCGAGGCCTGCTCCTTGGCCGGCACCAGGCGCGAGAGCTGGCCGATCTTCACCGGCAGCCGGGCGAAGCGCTCGCCGAAGGTCTGCATGTGCTGCCGGCTCAGCAGCGTGGTGGGAGTCAGCACCGCAACCTGCTTGCCCGCCTGAATCGTGTGGAAGGCCGCGCGCAGCGCCACCTCGGTCTTGCCGAAGCCGACATCGCCGCAGACGAGCCGGTCCATCGCCCGGCCGGCGTCGAGGTCGCCGATCGCCTCGTCGATGGCGCGGGCCTGGCCCTCGGTCTCGACGTAGGGGAAGCCCGCGCAGAAGGCGTCGTAGAGCGCGCCCGGCGCCGCCAGCTTCGGCGCGGGCCTCGTCGCGCGCTCGGCGGCGAGCCCGATGAGCTGGTTCGCCATGTCGCGGATGCGCTGCTTGAGCCGCGCCTTGCGCGCCTGCCAGCCCGCGCCGCCGAGCCGGTCCAGTGCGACGGGCTGGTCGGCCGAGCCGTAGCGCGACAGCAGCTCGATGTTCTCCACGGGCAGGAACAGCCGGTCGTCGCCCTCGTAGAGGATGCGCAGACAATCGTGGGGCGCGTGGTCGACCTCCAGCGTGACCAGCCCGTCGTAGCGGCCGATGCCGTGGTCGACGTGCACCACCAGGTCGCCGTCGGCGAGCGCGGCTGCATCGACCAGGAAGTTCTCGGCGGGCTTGCGCCGGTGCCGCTCGGGGCGGCTCGCGCGGGCGCCGAGGATATCCTGTTCGGCGATTACGGCGAGGCCCGCCGAGACGAACCCGCGCTCCAGCGGCAGCACGGCGGCCGCCACGATGCCGGGCGGCAGGTCGCTCGCCCCCTGCCAGTCGGCGACCGGCTCGATACCGTGCACGCCGTGCTCGCGCAGCAGACGGACCATGCGGTCGCGGCTGCCGGCGCCTGCGCTCGCGATCAGGACCCTGCGATTGCTTTCCTGCAACCGGTCGATGTGATCGCTCACGGTCTCGAACAGCGCCCCGCCGCGCTGCGCCCGCTCGGCGACGAAGTCGCGCCCGTCGCGGGCCCCCGCGTCCGCGCCGCCTTCCGTCTCGACGAAGGGCGAACACTGAGAGACCGGGCGTCCGGCGAGCAGCCGCGCCCATTCCTCGGCATCGATAAAGAGAGACTGTGGAAGTACCGGGTGATAGGGCGCGTCGGCGACCGAGGAGGCTCTCGGGTTGGCGCGCGCATCGTAGAAGTCGGCGATGGTCTCGAAGCGGTCGTCGCGCGCTTCGGTCGCCCGATGGTCGAGCAGGACCGGGCCATCCGGCACGTAGTCGAAGAGCGTCTCGAGCCCGTCGTGGAAGAGCGGCAGCCAGTGCTCGATGCCGGGGTAGCGCCTGGCGGCGGAGACCGCCTCGTAGAGCGGGTCTTCCCCGGTCACGGCCCCGAACTGCCGGCGATAGGCCGAGCGGAACCGGGCTATCGATTGCGGGTTGAGCAGCACCTCGCTGACCGGCGCGAGGTAAAGGGCGTCCGCGGTCTCCGCGCGCCGCTGCGATACGGGGTCGAACCAGCGTATGGTCTCGATCGTGTCGCCGAAGAAGTCGAGCCGCACCGGGCGCTCGGCGTTGGGCGGGAAGATGTCCACGATGCCGCCGCGCACCGCATAGTCGCCTGCATCCATCACGGTGCCGGTGCGCACGAACCCGTTGCGTTCCAGATAGCCGAGTAGGGTCTCGCTATCGAGCGACGCGCCCGCCGCGAGAGGGAGCGTCGCGTCGCCCAGCATCGTGCGCGGCGGCAGGCGTTGGAGGACCGCGTTGACGGTGGTGAGAACCACGCTCGGCCGTGTCGCGCCGTCGCCGAGAAGACGGACCAGGCCGGCGAGCCGACGGCTTGCGATGTCGGCGCGGGGCGAGACGCGGTCGTAGGGCAGGCAGTCCCAGGCCGGGATGGTGACCTGCGCGCAACCGGGATCGAAGAAGGCGAGCATCGCCGAGAGCCGCGCCAGCCTCGCGTCGTCGCGGGCGACGTAGAGCGCGGGCGCCGCCTGCGTCTCCGCCAGCCGCAGCAGCACCGCCGCCGCAAAACCCTCGGGAACGCCACCGACGGTGGCGACCTGACCCGGCGCGGTCAGCACGCGCACACAGCGGTCGGGGATGAGCAGTGTCAACGCTCGTGGTGCCGGCGGCGCCGGCTCCGGGCCTCGCGCCGGAGGCGCGCCATGAAGGGCGTGTCGTGTTCCGCAGGCACCGGCGTCCGGCCGCTGATCCAGTTCGTTATGTCGACGTCGTTCGCGGCCAGCAGCCGCTCCGCCTGCGCCACTTCCTCAGGCGGGAGCGCGTCGCCGAGGCTGGCGATGACGTCGCCCACCAGGAGGTCGGTCTCCTTCGTGCCGGTGCGCGCGGACCGGTATCGCAGCCGCCTGCGCCTGGTCTCGATGTCGAGGCCCTGGGTCACGGTCGGCGCGGCCCCGGTGGTGCTGACGCGCTCAGCCGGCGATGACGGCGGCGGGGTCTCGCCCGACCAGCCGGCGGTAGATGTCGGGGTCGGTGGCGCCCTCGCTGCCGATGACCAGCACCCGCGATGTCTCGCTCAGGCCGAGCGCCTCCCGCGCAGCCCTATCGCCTGCCGCAGCGATGAACCCGGCGAGCGAGGCGGCTCCCGATTCGCCGAGCACCAGCGGCGGGTCGCCGTCGGCCGGCGCAGCGGCGCGGCGCATGGCGTCGACGGCGCCGGAATCGTCGAGCGCCATGAAGGCGAAGGCGCCCCGCTCCAGCACCTGCCATGCCAGCGGCGAGACTTCCGCCGCCGCGAGACAGGCCATCACCGTGTCGAGATCGCCCGAAGCGGGAGCCGGCCTGCCCGCAACTGCGCTCTGATAGAGGCAGTCGGCGTTCGTGGGCTCGACCACGACGCCCTTCGGACTTTCGGCGCCGAGATCCTGACGGAAGGCGCCGATCACGGCGGCTGCGAGCCCGCCGACGCCGGCCTGGACGAAAACGTGCGTCGGCGCCGGCCCCGCCAGTGCCGCCCTGATCTCGTCCACCAGCATGGCGTAGCCGTGCATGACCCGGCTCGGCGCCTCGTCGCCGCCGGCATGGGACGTGTCGGAGACCAGCAGCCAGCCCTTGCGCGCGGCCTCGTCGGCGCAGGCTTCCACCGCCTCGTCGTAGCTGCCCGCGATGCGCACGATGTCGGCGCCCCGGGCCCTGATGGCGTGTTCGCGGCCCTCGCTCACCGGCCCCGGCAGGAACACCGAGCACCCGGCGCCGGCACGCTGCGCGCCCCAGGCCACGGCGAGGCCGTGGTTGCCGTCCGTCGCGCAGCAGGCGGTCATGTCGGCGACGCGCGGCGCGGCGCGGCCCGCCGCAACGTCGGCGATGGAGACGTCGCCTCCCAGTCGCTCGCGCAGCAGGTGCACCACGGCGTAGGCCCCGCCGAGCGCCTTGAAGCTGCCGAGGCCGAAGCGCCCGCTCTCGTCCTTGAGACACAGTTCGCCGACGCCGAGGTCTCGAGCGAGGCCCGTCAGTCGATGCAGCGGGGTGGGGCGGTAGCCGTCGAAGCCCGTGATGGCGTCGCGGGCTGCGGCACGGCGCTCCGGCAGGATCACTGGCTGAGAAGCGTCTGCCGGCGCCGCCGCGTGGCGCGAGTTCACGTGGAGGTGGAACGGAACGGTCATGGCGCCGCGCGAACGCCGGGCTCAGCGCAGGTCCGCGAGCAGCGGCATGACCTGGTCCCCGAAGCGTTGCAGCTGCGCCGCCTTCCCGCTCTCCGGCGCGAGCACGTTGATCACCAGATGGCGCATGCCGGCCGCGTGGAAGGCCCGGATCGCGTCCGCCACCGCTTCCGGCTCGCCCAGCGCGCAGTAACGCTCGGCGGCGCGCGAGAAATCCATCGCGTAGCGCACGCTCAGGAACTTGGCCGCGAAGGCCAGCGCGCTCTGGCGGTCTCTGTCGAGCCTCACGAACAGCAGATGCGACGTGCCGAAGCGATCCAGCTTGCGATCGGCGTCGGCAGCAGCGGCGGCAATGGTCTCGAGCGAGCGGCGGTAGCGCTCGGGATCGACGACATAGGACATCCAGCCGTCAGCGATCCGGCCTGCGCGGCGGAGCGCGGGGTCGGCGCGGCCGCCGCACCAGATCGGCGGGCCGCCAGGCTGTGCCGGCGGCGGATTGATCGCGACCTCGGGGAAGGGGTAGAAGCTACCGTCGTGGGATGCGGCCTCGCCCGACCACAGCTTGCGCAACACGCGGATCCCCTCGCTGAGCCGGGCGCCCCGCTCCTCCACCGGCACGCCGCAAAGCTGGAACTCGAGCGGGAACTCGCCGCCGACGCCGACGCCGAAGATGACGCGGCCGTTGGAGATCGTATCGAGCGTCGCGACCTGCTTCGCCACCGGCGCGGGATGGCGGAGCGGCAGCAGGTAGACGGCCGTGCCGATCCTGAGCCGCTCGCTCAGCGCTGCCGCCTGCGCGAGCTGTACCAGCGGATCGAGGATCGGCCCGGCGAAGGCCACGTGATCGCCCGACCAGATCGAATCGAAGCCCAGCGAGTCGAGCAGCCGGACAACCTCGGGCAGGTCGCGGCCCGCCGCCGCCCCCTCCCGATCGTCGTATCCCGTCGGCGCCAGCACGTGCTGGTAGCCGATGCTCAGTCTCGGCTCGAGGGGTAGGTCCACGGCCGGCTCCCGCGTCGATGGAATGGCCGCGCACTCTAGCGGATCGATGCGGCCGGGGCAGCCCGTTTACTGGTCTGTCGATCGATTTAGCCCGGCGCCGGCCGGTGTGGTGACGTCGAGGCCGTGATAGATGGGGAAGCTGCGGCAGAGCGTCCGCACTTCGGCGCTGACGATGTGCTCCACCGTCTCGTCCCGTCCGCCGCCCTCCGCCATTGCGTGCAGCACGTCGGCGATCCAGCCGCCGATACGGCGGAACTCGGCCCCGCCGAAGCCCCGCGTGGTCCCGGCCGCCGAGCCGAAGCGCAATCCAGAGGTCACCGCGGGCGGCTCGGTATCGCCGGGGACCGCGTTCTTGTTGCAGGTGAGGCCGGCGGCCTCGAGGCTTTCGGAGGCCGCGGCGCCGGTGAGGCCGAGGGGGCGCAGGTCGGCCACCAGCAACGGCGTGTCGGTGCCGCCGGAGACGACGGTGATGCCGCGCGCCATCAGGGCGCCGGCGAGCACTCTCGCGTTGGTCAGCACCTGCGCCGCATAGGCCTTGAACGAAGGCTTCAGCGCCTCGCCCAGGCAGACCGCCTTGGCTGCGACGGCGTTGAGGATCACGCTGCCCTGCACGCCGGGGAAGACGGCGCTGTCGAGCTTGCGCGCGAGCGCCGGATCGTCGGTGAGGATAATCCCGCCCCGTGCGCCCCGCAGGTTCTTGTAGGTGGTCGCGGTCGTGACGTGA
This sequence comes from Rhodospirillales bacterium, assembly GCA_028818855.1. Taxonomy (GTDB): domain Bacteria; phylum Pseudomonadota; class Alphaproteobacteria; order UBA828; family UBA828; genus WTGU01. The sequence goes on along the minus strand of JAPPMY010000118.1, from coordinate 9,734 downwards.
GCGTAGGGGAGCGGGCTCGGGTGCACGCCGCCCGCAACGAGTCCGGCAAAGTGGGCCATGTCGGCGAGCAGCACGGCGTCCACCGAATCGGCAATCGCCCGGAACGCCGGGAAGTCGATGGCCCGCGGGTAGGCCGAGCCGCCGCAGATTATGAGCTTGGGCCGATGTGCATGCGCGAGACGCTCGACCTCGCCCATGTCGATGAAGCCTTCGCCATCGATGCCGTAACGTATCGGGTTGAACCACTTGCCGGTAAGGTTCGGCGCCGCCCCGTGGCTCAGGTGGCCGCCGGCATCCAGCGCCATGCTGAGCACCGTGTCGCCCGGTTTCAGCACCGCGAGGAAGACCGCCTGGTTGGCCTGGCTGCCGGAATGGGGCTGAACGTTGGCGAAGCCGCAGCCGAAGAGCGCCTTGGCCCGCTCGATGGCGAGGGTCTCGATCCTGTCCGCGAACTCGGCGCCGCCGTAGTAGCGCCGGCCGGGCCTGCCCTCAACGGTCTTGTTCACGATGATGGAGCCGAGCGCGTCCAGGCTCGCCTGGCTGACCAAGTTCTCCGACGCGATCAGCTCGATCCCGTCCTGCTGGCGTTCCAGCTCGCCCGCGAGCGCATCGTAGACCTCGGGATCGGCTGCCCGCAGGCTGTCCAGAAAATAGCCCGGCTCCAGTGCCGGCGACTTGCTCATTGACGGATTATACGTGCGCCGCGTGCGGTGCGAGCAGACAATCGTCTGGGAGCGCTACCACCGGCGTAAAGTCCGTGTGGTGCTTGTACTCGGGCCGGGCAAACGCGGTCTGGGCGTTGGCCACCGGGTTGAGGATTAGTGAGAAGATGGCGCGGTCCCAGGGCGACATGTTGCCGGGCGAGCCGTGCACCATCAGATCGCCGAAGATGAGCACGGTGCCGGGCGGGCCGATCGCGGGCGTGATCCCGCCCTCGGCGATGAGGCCGGTCACCGTCTCGCGGTCCACCACCCAGAGCGGATAGCTCGTGCTCGTCACGTCGTGGAACGTGGGCAGCGGCTCGTGCCGGTGGGAGCCCGGGATGAAGTAGAGCGGCCCGTTGTAGTGGCTCACGTCGTCCAGCAGGATGTGCAGGTTGAGCGCCTGCGGCGCCGGCACGCCGTCGTCCCGGTGATGCGTGGCGAAGTCGTAGTGCCACTGCCAGACGTCGCCCTCGAACGCGGCCTTCACGTTGACCTTGACCTGTTGGATGTAGAGGTCACGGCCGGCGATCTGCCGCGCAGGCTCGACCAGGCGCGGGTGGCGCACCAGGCGGCTGAAGAGCTCGCTCCGCTGGTGGAGGCCCATGACGGTGCGGGCCACCGCGCCCGTCTTCTCACGGATGTTGGCGTCGCAGTCTTCTTCGAAGAGCGGCGCCAGGGCGGCGCGGATCGCCGCCACCTCGTCAGCAGAGAACAGGCCGGGGAGGATCAGAAGGCCGTCCCGGCGGAAGGTCTCGAGCTGCGCGCCACTCAGCTTCAACGGCCGGGTTCCCCACTGCCGTTCGCGGGCCGCGAAATGCCGGGGCGGCGCCCTCCCGCCGCTGGCGGGGGAGGGCGCCTCATCCCCGAGGCATGGACCGATCGGCCTACTCGGCGGCGGCGGGTGCCGCGCCCCGCCGGCGCTTGGCCAGCGCAATCTCGTTCGGCGCGCGGTGATAGGCGCCGTCCTTCATGATCATCAGCAGGTTATCGGCGTCCTGCATGATCGAGACGTCCTTGGTCGGGTCGCCATCGACCAGCAGCAGGTCGGCCAGATACCCCTCCTTGACCTGGCCCACGTTGAGCCCCATCAGCTCGCCGGCCCACTTGGTGGCGCCGATCAGCGCCTCCGCCGGCGAGTAGCCGAACATGTTGACGAAGTGCTCCATGTCGCGGGCATTGGTGCCGATGGGGTTCCAGGCGAAGCCGTAATCGCCGCCCGGCATGGCCCGGATGCCGCGCTTGCGCACCTCCTGATAGGTGCGGACCGTGTGCTCCATCTTGTAGAAGAGGTTGTAGCTCTCGGCGACCTCGCGGGTGATGCCCCACTCCGAAGCCTCGTACGCGGTCGTGTAGACCACGCCGACCGCTGGCGCCATGAAGACGTCCTTCTTCTTGGCCTCCAGCATGTCGATGGTCTTATTGGTCGCGTAGTCGGCGTGGTAGATGATGTTGATGCCGTGCTTGAGCGCGAGCCGCACGGCCTTGTCGGCGCGCGCGTGCGTGAGGATGTTGACGCCGGCCTCGCGCGCGACTTCGACCGCCGCCGCCACCTCGGCATCGAAGTAGGTGATCCTCTCCGACTGACCTGGGTGGGCGAACTCGTCGCCCGAGATATTGATCTTGATGTTATCCACGCCTTCCCGCACGCACATGCGGCAGGCCTTGCGCACCTCGTCCGGTCCGTCGGCGATGTAGCCCACCGACTCCTGGTGCATGTGCCACATGCGCTCGTCGCCGAGCCCGCCGGACGACACGATCTCGGGCGAGGCCGCCTTGATGCGCGGGCCCGGATAGCGCCCGGCATTGATCACGTCGCGCAGCACCGGCTCGATGCGGAGCTTGTTGTAGCCGACGCCGGCCGCCGAGAAGAGGCTGGTGAAGCCCTGGTCGAGCATCTTCCGCGCGTTCTCGAGCGCGAGCACCATGTGCTCCTCGGGCTGGAGCCGCCCGATCTCCGGCAGGCTCGTGCAGTCGGTGTAGCAGACGTGGGCGTGGGGCTCGATCATCCCCGGCATCAGCGTTGCGCCGGCACCGTCCACCACGTTCGCGCCGTTGGCCTTGATCTTGTTCCTGCCCTTGGCGACCTTCCTGATGAGGTTGCCTTGCAGCATCACCTCGCCCGCATAGGGGCGCTTGGCGTTGCCGTCGAAAATCCTGACATTCGTGAAGAGCGTCTCTGCCATCGTTTCAGCCTCCGCCTCTGGCATGCGCCGTTGCGGTCCTCGGGGCCCATGCCGCAGGGAATCCCTTCGTAGCGCCGCTTCGCGCGACGCACGCCGCTCAGCACACCTTATGCCTCAGGCCTCGCCCTATCAATCGCCAACCCGCGCCGACAGCCGATTTCTCCCGGTCGCGCTGTACATCGGAGCACGACCGGTCTAAGACCCGCACGCCTGCGGGAAGGATCGTTCGATGAAGCTCTACTCGAGCCCGGCGACGCCGTTCGGCCGGAAGGCCGCCATCGTCGCACGCGAGCACGGCATCGCGCTCGACATCGAGAACGTGAACCCGTTCACCTCCGAGGAGCTGGAACGGCTCAATCCCATCAAGGCCATCCCCGTGCTGGTGCTGGATGACGGCACTGTGCTCTACGACAGCCACGTCATCTGCCCCTATCTCGACGAGTTCGGCGATGGCCCGACGCTCTACCCCGAGGCCGGCAAGCTGGACTGGCAGCGCCGCATGACCCTTGGCACGGCGCTCACGGAGACGAGCGTCCTCTGGCTCTTCCAGAAGCGCCAGCCGGCGGACCAGCAGAGCGCCAACCTCAAGAGCCATTACGAGAAGCGGATGCGGCGCGTCACCGCTGCGCTCGATGCCGAGGCGGACGCCCTCACCGCCGCGCCGTTTCGCATCGACCACATCGCGGTGATCTGCGGCATCGGCCACCTGGAGTTTCGCCATGACGCCGCGTGGCGGGCCGACTGCCCGGCGCTGACGGCGTGGTACGAGGAATTGCAGAGCCGCCCCAGCGTCGCCGCGACGCAGCCCACGGACTGACCGCCAGCGGGGAGGGAAATTCCATGATCAATCTGCACTACTGGCCGACGCCCAACGGCAAGAAGGTGACCATCCTGCTGGAGGAGTGCGGGATGCCCTATCGCCTCGTCCCCTGCCACATCGGGAAGGGTGATCAGTTCGAGGATGAATTCCTCCGGATCAGCCCCAACAACCGCATGCCGGCGCTGGTGGACCACGATCCGCCCGGCGGCGGCGCGCCGGTCAGCGTCTTCGAATCGGGCGCGATGATGATGTACATCGCCGAGAAGGCCGGCCGTTTCTATCCGCAGGACCTGCGCGCCCGCCACGAGGTCAACCAGTGGGTCATGTGGCAGATGGCGAACCAGGGGCCGAAGTTCGGCGAGCGCGGACACTTCAACCGCCTCGGCGACGACGAGGGCGACCAGAGCTACGCGCTCACCCGCTTCAGCAACGAGGTCAACCGGCTCTACGGCGTGATGAACAACCGGCTCTACGACCGGCCCTACCTGGCCGGGGACGCATACACGATCGCCGACATGATCTCCTATCCCTGGACCGTCTACTGGGAGGCGCAGGGGGAGGACATCAACGCGTTCAAGCACTTCAAGCGTTGGTTCGAGGAACTGTCGGCGCGCGACGCGGTGCAGCGCGGCATGGCAGCCGGCGCCGACCTGCCGGAAGACCCGGACACGATACCGGAAGAAGAGAAGCAGCGCCGCCACGCGCTGCTCTACAACCAGCGCGCGCGGCCTGCGCCGGGCTGAGCAGCGTTAGCCGGCTCTCACCCTATTCCCGGTCCGGCGTTCCCTGTCGGCGGCGGGCCAGGAAATCGGACGACATGGGGCCAAGGCTGATCAGCCCGCCGGGGAGGAAGCGGGTGACCAGGAGCAGGATCAGCGCATAACCCACGGTCTGGTACGCAGACGCCTCGCGCAGCAGCTCGAAACCACCGATCAGCAGGACGGTTCCCAGGATCGGGCCGAGCACGGTGCTCGTGCCGCCGATCACCACGTAGGCGACCGCGTAGATCGAATCCCAGAGCGAGAACGCGTCCGGGTGCGCCAGGATCAGGTAGTGTGCGTAGAAGCTGCCCGCGATCCCGGCGAAGAAGCAGGCGATGACGAAGGCGATCAGCTTGTAGATGGCGGTGTCGATGCCGACGCTTCGCGCCAGAATCTCGCTCTGGCGGACCGCGCGCAGGACCGCGCCCATGGGTGAGCGGTCAATCCAGTAGGCGATTCCGACGGCGGCGAGCCCGAGCAGCCAGACGAGGTAGTAGTAAGAGGTCTTGTCGGTGAACGCGATCGTGCCGCCGCCGAAGGGCAGCGGTATCGGGTCGGGCGGCCGGATATCGACCATGACCGACATGCCCATGCTGCCGCCGGTGAAGTCGGGGGTGACCAGGATGATCTGGCGGATCACGATGTTGAGCACCAGCGTCACCATGGCGAAGTAGGCGCCCGTCAGCCGCAGCGCCGGATAGCCGAAGAGCGCAGCGGCTGCCGCGGCGATCAGCCCGGCCACGGGCAGCGCCGCCCAGAACGACCAGCCCAGATGGCCGGCCAGCATGGCCGAGGCGTAGGAGCCGATGGTCATGAAAGCCGCCTGGCCGAAGGTCCACTGGCCGATCATCAGGACCAGACGGACTCCAAGCGAGACGATGACGAAGACCCCGATGGTGATGAAGACGTGCAGGTAGTAGGGGTGCTGCGTGATGACCGGGATCAGCCCGGTCAGGGCGACCAGCGCCGCGATCGCAGGCAGCTTAAGCACGGCCCAGCAATCCGCGCGGGCGGAAGATCAGGATCAGCATCACCGCGCTGAACGCCGCCAGCGACGAGTATCCGCCGAAGAAGGTGGTGCCGAAGCTCTCCAGCGCGCCGAAGGCGAGCGAGCCCACCACGGCGCCCGGAATGCTGCCGAGGCCGCCCAGGATCACCACCATGAAGGCCTTGATGACGACAGGCCCGCCGACGGCGGGCGTCAGCACCTGAATCGGCAGCAGGAGGCCGGCGGCGGCGGCGGCCAGCGCGCTGCCGATGAACATGCCGAGCGCGCTGACCCAGTCGACGTTGATGCCCTGCAGCATCGCCGCCTCCCGGTCCTGCGCGACCGCGCGCATCGCCTGGCCCTCCTTGGTGCGCCAGACGAAGAGGAAGAGGAGCGCGATGAGAGGGGCGGCCACGCCCAGGATCATCAGCCGCTCGCTCGGGATGACGATGGTGTCGAAGAGCCAGACCGCGCCGTCCACCGGGCTGCGAAAGCGCTTGTCGCGCTCGCCGAACGCGAGCAGCGCGCTGCCCTCGATGAGGAGGAGAAGCCCGAGCGTGACGATCATGCTCGGCAGGTCCTGCCCGCGCAGAGGCTTCAGGAAGACGCGGTCGAGCACCATGCCGAGGAGGCCCACGGCGATGGCGGCGACGAGCATCGCGAGGAAGTAGTTCACCCCCAGCTCGCTCGCCAGATAGAACACGCAGAACGCGCCCAGCATGTAGAGATGGCCGTGGGCGAACTGGATCACCCGCATGATGCTGAAGACCAGGCTGAGCCCGACGGCGATGAGCGCGTAGGTCGCGCCCAGCATTAGCGCGTTCACCGCCACCTGGCCGTAGAGCATGGCCGTCATGAACGGATGCCTCTCGGGCACGGGCGCCCGGCACGGGCCAGCCGCTCAGGCCGGCGCCTGCTCGATGCCATGGATGTCCTCGTCGGCGCCCAGGTAGGCGTCGATGACGCGGGGGTCGTTCTGTATCCGCTCCGGCGGCCCCTCGGCGATCAGCTTGCCGAAGTCGAGGACCGCGATGCGGTCGCAGCAGCGCATGACGGCGCGCATGTTGTGCTCGACCAGCATGATGGTTGTGGCGCGCGCGCGAATCCGCGCGATAGTGTTGACCATCGCGGCGGTCTCGCCCGCGTCCATGCCGGTCAGCGGCTCGTCGAGCAGGAGCAGCGACGGGGCTGCTGCCAGCGCGAGCGCGATCCCGAGCGCCCGGCGGTGGCCGTGCGGCAGGTTCTCGGCCCGCTCGTGGGTGAGCTCGCTCAGGCCCACCAGCTCTATGATGTCGTGCACGGACATCCGCCCCGCCGTCTCGCGGCCGCTCATGCGCCGGAAGCTGAGGCCGCTATGGGCGCGCGCGCTCACCTGCACGTTCTCCAGCACCGTCATCTCCATGAAGAGCTCGGTCTGCTGGAAAGTCCGCACCAGGCCGTGCCGGGCGATGCGGTGGAGGGACCAGCGCGTGATGTCGGTGCCGTCGTAGACGATGCGCCCGGCGTTCGGCGGCAGGACGCCGCTGATGACGTTGAAGAGGGTGGTCTTGCCGGCACCGTTGGGGCCGATCAGGCCGAGAATCTCGCCCTCTTCGACGGTGAGGTCGACGCCGCCCAACGCCGCAAGGCCGCCGAAATTCTTGTCGATGCCTGAGAGTTCCAGGAGTGTCATGACGGGCGTAACCGGGGCGCTAGCCCAGATAGACGCGCTTGACTTCCTCGTTCTGGGCCAGCGCGTCGGTCGCGCCGGTGATGACCACCTGCCCGGTTTCGAGGACGTAGGCGTGTTGTGCGATGCGGAAGGCCATGCGCGCGTTCTGCTCGATGAGCAGGATGCCGACCCGCCAGCGCCGCGTGATCGCCGCGATGACCTGGGCGATCTCCTGCACCATCCGGGGCGCGAGGCCGATCGAGGGCTCGTCCAGCAGGAGAAGCCGCGGGCGCGCCATGAGCGCGCGCCCGATCGCCAGCATCTGCTGCTCGCCGCCGCTGAGGCTGCCTGCGCGCTGGCGGCGGCGCTCCCTCAGCCGCGGGAAGTGCTCGTAGGTGAGCGCGAGATCGTCTTCGAAGTCGGAGTCCCGGCCCAGCACCCCGGCCCGGCGCAGCCTCCGGTACGCACCCATCCGCAGGTTCTCGAACACCGTCATGTCCGGGAAGACGCGCCGCCCCTCCGGCACGTGCGCGATCCCGAGCCCCACGATCTTGTGGGCGGGCACGCGGTCGATACGCTTGCCATCGAACAGGATCTCGCCGGCGCTGGCCCGCTTGAGGCCCGAGATCGTGCGCACCAGGGTCGATTTTCCGGCCCCGTTCGGCCCCACCAGCGCCACGAGGCTCCCCTCGGGCACCGAGACGGTGACTCCCTTGAGCGCGGGCGCCCGACCGTGGTGGACCCACAGGTCCTTGACCTCAAGCAGCATGGCCGACGGCACCCGTCCCGGGCACTGGCGGGCTTGGGCCGGTTTGGGGAGAACGCCTTGTCCGCCCCCTTACCGGCCTGCCCTCACACGCCTGCGGCTCACGGCACCGTCGGCGGAACCACGGCCACGGTGGTGGCCTGCCCGTCCTTGATGGTGTTGAGCACGACGGGCACCTGCATCTGGTGCGGCTGGCCCCAGGTCTCCGAGCCGCCCCAGGTGATGACAGGCTTGCCGGGCAGCAGCTCCTGGACCACCGTGGACTGGCGCACGCCCTCCACGATCGCCGGAATGTCGTCGATGGATCCGGCCTTCTGGATGCCGGCGAGAAGCACCCTGATCCCCTGGTAGAAGGCGAGAGACACTGCGGTCCATTCACCCTCACGCTCCGTGTACTTCTCACGGAACGCCACAAGTTCCGGGCCCTCGGGGAAGCCGTGGGAGCCGATGATGTAGAAGCCCTCGGCGGCCTCGGGGCCGGCGTGGCCCAGGTAGAGGTTGATATCGTCCTCGCAGCTGCAGCTCATCACGCCCTCGTAGCCGAGTTGGCGGGCAAGCTTCAGTAGTTGCGGCCCGGTCTGGCCCACGCAGCCCAGGTTGAGCATGTCGGGATTGAGCGCCAGAACCTTGGTCACCACCGGCAGTGGGTCGGCCAGGTCGGGGTCGAAGTACTCGACGCCGAGCCACTCGAGACCGAGTGATTCCACCGCGGCCTTGTCGTTCTGCACGGCCATCTCGGGGAACTGTCCGCGCGGGCTGAGCTCGACGACCGTCTTGATGTCCGGGTTGTCCTCGAGAACCTTCCCGAACAGGACCGGCGCGAAATTCGGCGGCAGATTGAGCGTGCCGAAGCCGTTGTGCGGCGGCGAGAACACGTCCGGCCGCCACACCGGCGAGACGTGAATGAGTCCTTCCCGCACGTCGTCCGGCAGGCCGAGCCAGGCGTCCGGGCCGTTATCGAAGTGGATCATCAGGATCTTGATGCCTTCCTGATGGATGAAGCGCTCCAGGCCGGCCTTGGCGAGCTTGGTGTCCGCCTTGTGGTCGTCGACGAACAGCTCGATCATGTACGTCTTGCCGCCAACCTCCAGACCGCCCTCGGCGTTGATCTCGTCGACGTACATCTCCGAGGTCGCACGCAAGGGCACCCCCCATGCGGCGCCCCATCCCGTCATCGCTGACTGGAGCCCGATCTTGAGGGTGTCTTCGGCCTGCGCGGCAGCGCCGGCGAACGACATCGCGAGGATCGCCGCCGCACCTATGAAGATTCGGCGCATCATGTGAGCCTCCCTATTTGGGCTTTCTCTATGCCCGGCAATGCTACGGACTTCGTGCACCAATTGACAAGGTTGCCCCTCCGGGGGAGCGCGATACGAGCCGTGACCGCGGCGAGAAATCCGGGTTAGTCTGACGCTGCGGGCTGCGCGGCGGCGCGTTGCGAGCGGGAGGGGACGATGGCCAACCTTGCCGAAGCCGAGACCTGGGAGGCCCCGGGAGAGATCGACCCCGGGACCTTCAGCGTCATCATGGGAATGTACGAGAACATCGGGCGCGAGATGATGATCACGCTCGAGCGCTCGGCCTGGACCTCCATCATCAACCTCTGCCGCGATTTTTCCGTCGGCATCGCCGACGACGCCTGCAATCTGGTCTCGGTGCCGGATACGGCGCTGCCGGTCCAGGCCATGACCATGCAACGCATCATGAAGAGCACCGCCGACTTCTTCGAAGGCGAGATCGAGGACGGCGACGTGCTGATGTGCAACCTCGCCTACCTTGGCAACACCCACATGGGGGAGCCTCTGCTGGCGAGCCCGGTGTTCCACGAAGGCGAGCTGATGTTCTGGTCGATGGCGCGCGG
>JAPPMY010000110.1 GCA_028818855.1 Rhodospirillales bacterium | reverse complement strand
GTCATGCCCGGACTTGTTCCGGGCATCCACGTGGGTCCGCCGCCTCGCCCGTGCCTGTCCCGCACCGCGATGCCGCAAGACGTGGATGCCCGGAACAAGTCCGGGCATGACGGCGAGGGAGACGGCGGCGCGCCGATGGGCGAGGCTGTCTCCGCGCCCCGTTGTCACCCCGGCCTTGAGCCGGGGTCCAGGCTCGTCCCGGACACCCATCCGGGGGAAGCCGGGCGACGGCGGTGCCTGTGGCCCTGGACCCCGGCTCGAGGCCGGGGTGACAACGGGAGGGCAGATGCGTGCGGGCCGCAATCCGTGTCCCGATCCGGCGGAAGAGCCGGAAACCCGCCCGTGCCAACGCCTTGCGCCGGGTCCGCCAAAGTTAAACCGGACAGCAATGGTATCGTTCCGGGCATGACGGTCGGGAGAGAGGCGTGCCGGACAATACCCGCCCCGCCCGACATCGTCCCCGCCCATCGGCACACAGCCCGCGCCGAAATTCCAAACCGGACAGCAGTGGAACGAGTCCAGGCATGACGACGTATGGGAAAGGCTGCAGCGGAGGGACCGTGCTTCGGTCCCTGAGTATGCGAAGGACCTTCGGAAACACGATACTGGCCCCGATCTTTCGCCAAGGACCGGGAAAAAGCCCACACCGTAGTTGGACACAAGAAGCGCCCGCCGCTCGTGACAAATGTGGGCTGGCTAGTCCTTCAGATCTTCCCAGAGTCCTTTCACCCTGGAGAAGAAACTCTCCGATTCGGGGCTGGTGGCGTGCTCGGCGCCCTCGCCTTCGGCTTCGAACTCGCGCAGCAAATCCTGCTGGCGCTGCGACAGGTTGACCGGGGTTTCCACCTGGATTTCCACCAGCATGTCGCCGCGTCCGCGCCCGTGCAGCCCGGTCATGCCCTTGCCCCGCAGCCGGAACTGGCGCGAGGACTGGGTTCCGCGCGGGATGGTCATCTTGGCGAGCGTGCCGTCGATCGTCGGCATCTCGACGGTGCCGCCGAGGGCGGCGGTGGTCATCGGGATCGGCACCTGGCAAAACAGCGTGGTCCCGTCGCGTTCGAACAGGCGGTGCGGCCTTACCGACACGAAAATGTAGAGATCGCCCGGGCTCGATCCCAGCATGCCCGCTTCGCCTTCGCCGGCGAGGCGGATGCGGGTCCCGTCCTCGACGCCCTGCGGTATCGTGACCGCGAGCGTCTTTTCCCGCCGCGTCCGCCCCGTGCCGGCGCAACTCCGGCACGGATTCTCGATCGTCCGGCCGGCGCCCTGGCAGGTGGGGCAGGTACGCTCGATGGTGAAAAAGCCCTGCTGGGCCCGGACCTTGCCATGTCCGTGGCAGGCCGCGCAACTCGTCGGCCCGCTGCCCGGCGCCGCGCCGGAGCCGTCGCACGTGTCGCAGGTAACCGAGGCCGGAATCTTGATCCTCGTCTCGCTGCCCCGGTAGGCCTCTTCGAGAGAGATCTCCATGTTGTAGCGAAGATCGTCGCCACGCGAGCGGGTATTGCGCCTGCCGCCCATGAAGTCGCCGAACATCTCGTCGAAAATGTCGGCGAAGCCCGAGCCGAAATCGAATCCGCCCCCCGGCTGACCGCCCGGCGCGCCGCCTTCGAAAGCGGCATGGCCGAACCTGTCATAGGCGGCGCGCTTCTGGTCGTCCTTGAGGACGTCGTATGCCTCGTTGACCTGCTTGAATTTATGCTCGGCCTCGGTGTCGCCCGGGTTGCGGTCGGGGTGGTACTGCATGGCGAGCTTGCGGTAGGCCTGCTTCAGCGCATCCGCGTCGGCCTCCCGCGCGACACCGAGCGTGTCGTAATAGTCCTCTTTGGCCATGCAGCTCGACCCGTTCCAGATGCCGCCGGCGGCGCGGCCCGCGGCCTAATGCGCCGGACGCGGCGCCGGGGAGGAAAAGGGCTTACGCCGACTTGTCCCTGCGTTCTTCGTCGACCTCCTCGAAATCGGCGTCGACGATCGTCGCATCGTCCTCGTCGGCCCGGTTCGAGGGATCCGCCCCCGGCGCGTCCGCTTCGGCCTGACCGGCTTCTTCTTCCTGCTGGGCCTTGTACATGGCCTCGCCGAGCTTCATCGCCGCCTGGGCCAGGGTCTCGCTCTTGGCGCGGATGTCCTCGACGTCCTCGCCCTCCATCGCCGTCTTCAGCGCGGCGATCGCGTGCTCGATCCCGGTCTTCTCTTCCGCGGGCACCTTGTCGCCGTACTCGGCGAGGTTCTTCTCCGTCGTGTAGATCAGGCCGTCCGCCTGGTTGCGGGTCTCGACCGCTTCCTTGCGCGCCCTGTCGTCGGCGGCGTGCATCTCGGCGTCCTTGACCATCTGCTCGATATCGGCGTCCGAAAGCCCTCCCGATGCCTGGATGCGGATCGCCTGTTCCTTGCCGGTCGCCTTGTCCCTGGCGCCCACATTGACGATGCCGTTGGCGTCGATGTCGAACGTGACCTCGATTTGCGGCATTCCCCGCGGCGCGGGCGGAATGCCCTCCAGGTTGAACTCGCCCAAGAGCTTGTTGTCGGCCACCATCTCGCGCTCGCCCTGGAAGACCCGCACGGTGACGGCGTTCTGGTTGTCCTCGGCGGTCGAGAAGACGTTGCTCTTCTTGGTCGGGATGGTGGTGTTGCGGTCGATCAGCCGGGTGAACACGCCGCCGAGCGTCTCGATGCCGAGCGACAGCGGGGTCACGTCGAGCAGGAGCACGTCCTTGACGTCGCCCTTCAGCACGCCGGCCTGGATGGCCGCGCCCACCGCGACCACCTCGTCCGGGTTGACGCCGCGGTTGGGGTCCCTGCCGAACAGGGACTTCACCGTTTCCACGATCTTCGGCATGCGGGTCATGCCGCCCACGAGGATCACCTCGTCGACCTCTCCCGCCGAAAGCCCAGCATCCTTGAGAGCCGCCTTGCAGGGTCCGACGGTCCGTTCCACCAGATCGTCGACCAGCGCTTCCAGCTTGGCGCGGGTGATCTTGATGTTGAGGTGCTTCGGCCCGGACTGGTCGGCGGTGATGAAGGGCAGGTTGACCTCGGTCTGCTGGCTGCTGGAAAGCTCGATCTTGGCCTTCTCGGCGGCCTCCTTGAGCCGCTGCAGCGCAAGACGGTCCTGGCGCAGGTCGATCGCCTGGTCCTTTTTGAACTCGTCGGCCAGGTAATCCATGATCCGGCTGTCGAAATCCTCGCCGCCGAGGAAGGTGTCGCCGTTGGTCGACTTGACCTCGAACACCCCGTCGCCGATCTCGAGGATCGAGATATCGAACGTGCCGCCGCCGAGATCGTAAACGGCGATCGTCCCCGACCCCTTCTTCTCCAGCCCGTAGGCGAGCGCGGCCGCGGTCGGCTCGTTGATGATGCGCAGCACCTCGAGCCCGGCGATCTTGCCGGCGTCCTTGGTCGCCTGGCGCTGGGAATCGTTGAAATAGGCGGGCACGGTGATCACCGCCTCGGCGACCTCCTCGCCGAGATGGGCCTCCGCAGTCTCCTTCATCTTCTGCAGGATGAAGGCGGAAATCTGGCTCGGCGAGTAGCTCTCGCCCTCGACGTCGAGCCAGGCGTCCCGGTTCGCGGCCTCGACGATCTTGTAGGGCACCAGCCCCTGATCCTTCTTGATGATCGGGTCGTTGAACCGGCGCCCGATCAGGCGCTTGATCGCGAACAGCGTGTTGGACGGGTTGGTCACCGCCTGGCGCTTGGCCGGCTGGCCGACGAGGCGCTCCTTCTCCTCGGTGAACGCCACCATCGACGGCGTGGTCCGCGCGCCCTCGGCATTCTCGATAACCCGCGTGTCAGAACCGTCCATCACGGCGACGCAGGAATTCGTCGTGCCGAGATCGATCCCTATGGCCTTGCCCATTTCAATCCCCATTATTGCAGCGGACGCCAAGGGCCCGTGACGGCGCCCGCAGCATCCCCGGTGGTCTTACGCCCGATACGCACTTGCGATTGCGGATATATAGGGTCGGGGAACCGGCGGTACAACCGGTCGCCGCGTTCCACAAGGGTATGGCCGATGATCGTGTCCGCGAGCTACCGCACCGATATCCCGGCCTTTTACGGCGCGTGGTTCGAACGACGCCTGGCGGCCGGGTTTTGCACGGTGCGAAACCCTTACGGCAGGCCCTACACCGTTCGCCTCGACCGGGAGTCGGTCTCCGGCTTCGTGTTCTGGACGCGGAACGCGGCGCCGTTCCGCCCGGTGCTCGACCGGCTGGCATCGGACGGCATCCCGTTTGTCGTCCACTACACGATCACCGCCTATCCGCGCGCGCTCGAAACGTCGGTGATCGACGCCGCGCGCGCCGCGGAACAGGTGCATGCGATCGCCCGGGATTTCGGGCCGCGCGCCGCCGTCTGGCGCTGCGATCCCATCATCGTGACCGGCGCTACGCCGCTCTCCTCGCATGCCGAACGCTTCGCCCGCCTCGCCGAGGGGCTCGCCGGCGCGGTCGACGAGGCGGTGCTGTCCTTCGCGAGCTTCTACCGCAAGACGCGCCGCAACCTCGCCGCCGCCAACCGGACATCGGGGCTGACCTGGGAGGACCCCGCGGTCGGGCGCAAGCGGGGGGTGGTTGCCGAGCTCGCCGCCACCGCAAGGGAGTTCGGGATCGAGGCCACGATCTGCGCCCAGCCGGGTCTCGCCGCCGGCGGCGCGGGTAAGGCGCGCTGCATCGACGCAAGCCGCCTCGGCGACGTCGCGGGCCGGCCGATCGCGGCGAGGGAGAAGGGCAACCGGCCGGGCTGCGCCTGTCACGAATCGCGCGACATCGGCGCCTATGACAGCTGCCCGCATGGCTGCATCTACTGCTACGCGGTGGCGAGCCCCCGCGCCGCCAGGGCACGCCACGCGCGCCACGACCCGGAGTCGCCCTCGCTCTTCTGAGCCGCGTCAGGGGTTGCGCGCGCCGTAGAACGCGTCGATGCCGAGCGCCTGGCGGAATTCCGCGGTGACCTGACCGCCCGCCGCTCCCGCCACCGGGGCGCCGGTGGCGTCCACCACCCGGACGAAGCCGTGGAACGCCGCCGCGGTCGCCGCCGCGTCGATCATCGCCGCCTCGCCCAGCCGGTCGACCAGCGCGTCCCTCAACTCGGCCGTCCGCGCCGCGTCGCGGAGCGTGACCGCCTCGGCGAAGCCGTGCAGCAGCACCCCGCCGGCGATGCCGCCGTCTCCGGTCGCCGCGCCGGTGACGGCGCCCAGATCGAAATCGGCGCCCGAGACTTCTGTGCTCGCACGGAGCATGAACGCATGGGCGCTGGTTCAGTAGACGCATTGATGGAGGGCGGACACCCGGCCGGCGACCAGCTCCATCTGCATGCGGTCGATGGCGCGCGCTCCGGTGGCGAAGTCGGTCATCTCGCTGCCCGGCAGATAGTGCTCCTCGGCGAGATCCCAATAGGCCCGCTTGGCTTCCGGCACCAGCGACAGCGCCTTGACCACCGGCGAGGCGGCGGCGCCGTAGAGGTCGCCGTCGCTCTCCACCACGTCGTCCGGCTGCACCAGGCTGATCCAGGCGTCGTGGCGCCGGGCTCCCGGGGCGCGGTAGCCCGATTGCGTCCCGGCCACCGGCGCGGGCAGGTCGAATTGCGGCAGGCCGAGCGCGCGGCGGAAGGTGTCGACGATCATGACCATGCAGACGATGCCGACGATCTCGACATAGACCTCCTCGCTCACCCCGGCGGCGAGTATCCCCTCGGCCCAGGACCGGCGGAGCCGGCCCGGGTCGCTGGTCAGGCGGTGGATCAGCTCGACCTCCGCCGCGCCCAGAGGCCCGCTCGCCGCGTGCTCGCCGGCGACCGCGAAGGGCGAGAGCGCCTGCTTGCGCTCGCGGCAGAGCGCGCAGTCGCCGGCCGCGCGAACCTCGCCCGCCACCGCCACGCGGCGCTCCCCGTCGAGCCAGGCGCCCGGCTCGGCGATGCGCCGCCAGGCCAGGCGCTGCGCCGCCACCAGCGATTCGCGGACGTGGTAGGGGGTGTCGTACTCGATCCCGGACATGGCTCCTCCCGGTGTGGGCTGCGGGGACGGCGGATTGTACCAGCGGGGCGCGCGCGTCGGAGAGTAATCTGTGCGGTCAGACCGCCTCCTCCACCCGTTTGGCCAAGGCGTGAAAGTCCCCTCGGCATTTGCGCCGGATTACGGATATTCTGCGCGCCGCCTCCTCGGCCAACACCTTGCGCCCGCCGCCTGGACCGTCAGCGACCCCACGCTGGACGGCAAGCGGCTCGAAATAGGCTTCCTTGACATGAACTTCCGCGCGAACATCGGCCCAAATCCAGTCCTTGGGCAGATCGAGGCCTGCGAGCACCCAGGTTTCAATTTCTTCCCAGGCGTTCTCCGCCAGGAAAATCCGGTCTGGTCCGAAATCGTCTTCGATCTGGTTCAGGCGTATTCGCCGACCCAGGTCGCCGTCCCGGTCGACGCAAAGGATGAAGATGTCGGTCATCCCGTCGTACTGGTCTATGACTTCCTGGATGCGTTCGGTCTTGAGCGCTTCGCGGATGCCGCCAAGCAGCGGTTCCAGGCACACCTGGACACGCGCTTGGGGCTTGCCGAGGTTGCTGAACAAGCGATCGAATAGCGGCTTAAGGATGTACTGGTCGTTGCGGAAGTCCTCGGGAATGACGAGGACGTTCATTCCGACACTTCCCGTCCATTTTCATCGTCTTCGGAAAAGGTGACCGCAGTTTCCATCCAACCGCTTGTCAGCAGCCGTCCCAATCCTTGGCTCTTCCTCAACTTGGCGGCGTTGGGTAATTCCGCGACCGGGCGGATTACGGCGTCATCGGCACCTTCCAATCGACAGACAACCGATGTGTTGTTGAAAGTGACATCTCCCATGATGGTCAGCAGCTCCGGTGAATGCGTGGTGGCGATCACCTGCGAGCCGCCCTTGGCCGTTTGCCGTTCGATCAAGTCGACCAGCAAGCTGAGCCGCGAGGGGTGGATGCCGTTGTCGATCTCTTCCAGGAAATAGAGTTGCGCCGGATCGGGCCCGAGCAGAGCGGCCAGCATGGCGAGAAAACGCAACGTTCCGTCGGAGGCGCTGAACGCGGTTGTCTCCTTTCTACCTCTTTCCCGAAGCACCAGATGTACTCTTCCGGCCGGATCGAGAGGAAATTCGACGTCTTCCATATCCATCGGAGTCAGCTCACGGGTCCACTGCATGAGGACGTCTTTGTGTTCCGGCTTGGCGCAAAGTTCCTTGAGAACCGACGGGAGGTTTTCGCCACGGTCGCCCAGGACAGTCTGACCCGGAAAGGAGGGCTGTCTCATGCTATCCGGTGCAAGGTCGAGAAATCTCATGCTGGCGAACGCTTCGACAATCGTACCGACGAGTAGGTCAACGTCCTTGCCTGCTTGCATTTCGTGCAACTGCGCTAAAATAGGTTGGTCTCGACGAAAGATTCTCTGGGTGTCCTTCGCGAGTTTTTCGCCATTAAGAGTCAGTTCTTCGTTTCGCCAATGGTAAACGGTCTCGTTGTCAACTACCAAAGTTTCTAAGCCAATTTTGAATCCGCTTTCTCCAAATGCCTCTGAGGCCACACCCGCAAAATATGAAAATTTCCGACTCTTCACTGTCAGAGCCACGCTGAAGGCGAAGACGCCACTGCCGGCTCTACTGATTTCACGGGGACCACCTCTAATCGACTCCCATTCGAGTTGGCCCCCCGCCCCGTGTTTGCCGCCTACGATTTCCGATAGTGCATACCCGCGACCGATACCGTGAAGAAAGCGAAAGGCATCGCGGATATTGCTTTTTCCGGTCGCGTTGGCGCCCACAATAACAGTGAAGGGTCCCGCGCCCAGTGTCTCTCGTGCGAAATTCTTGAAGTCAAATAGTTTGAGCGCCGTAATCATGTCGCACCGTCAGAGGTGGTCATGGTCTTCCGTCCAGGCGCAGCGTAGGCCCTCTTGCCGACATCCGGCGCCTTCATTTCTGCCCTTGATCTTCCGCCCGGTCGCGCATCCCCGCGATGGGTGGGCTCTGCCGCTCCCGGGCGACCCGATGCTAGTCGATACTTCATCGCGTCTCCACCCGAGTCCAGCCAATTGTGCTCGGCGCGATGCTCCACCGTTACCTCAATCGCTTTCCCGGGTCGCACCCGCTACAATGCCCCCGCTCGACCCGAAGGAGGCCCCGATGAGCGAGCCGATCACCCTTGAGGTGTTCACCGACTACGTCTGACCCTGGTGCTATCTCAGTACCGTGCGTATCGAGAAGCTCAGGCAAAAATTCGACATCGAGCTCAAATGGGTGCACTTCCCGCTGCACCCCGAGACCCCGGCGGAGGGGATGACGCTGGAGGCGCTGTTCGCCGGGCGCGATTACGACCTCGAAGCGTCCTATGCGCGCATGAAGGGGCTGATGGACGGGGAAGGGCTCGAGTATTCCCGGCGCACCCACACCTATAACAGCCGGCTCGCGCAGGAGCTCGGCGCCTGGGCCGACACGGTCGACGGCGGCGAGGCGCTGCACGATGCGCTGTACCGGGCCTATTTCGTGGACGGCGGAAATATCGGCGACGCCGACACGTTGCTCGGCATCGTCGAGGCTGTCGGCCTTCCGGCGGAGGAGGCGCGCGCGGTGCTGGACGAGCGGCGCTTCCGGGACGCGGTCGATGCCGACTGGGCGCGCTCGCGCAAGATCGGGGTGAGCGGCGTTCCCACCTTCGTCGCCGGCGGGTACGGCGTGGTCGGCGCGCAGCCCTACGAGACGCTGGAGAAATTCCTCGCCGAGATCGGCGCCCGGGCGCGCGCGGGGAACGACGCATGACCGACGCCGAGATCGGCCATATCGACTATGCCCGCATCGACGTCGACAGGACGGCGAGCTATGCGAGCCTCGCCGGCCGGGTGGTCGTCGTCACCGGCGGCGGGCAGGGGATCGGGCGCGGCTACGCGCACTACTTCGCCGCCCAGGGCGCGATCCCGGTCATCGCCGAGATCGACGGCGACAACGCGGGCCGCGTCGCCGCCGAGGTCGAGCGGGATCACGGCCGGGCGCTCGCGCTTGCCACCGATGTCGGCGACGAGGATTCGGTCAAGGCGATGGCGGCCCGGACGCTGGAGGCCTTCGGGCGGATCGACATCCTGATCAACAACGCCGCCGTGTTCTCGAAGATCACCATGGCGCCGTTCTGGGAGCTCCCGGTGGACGAGTGGAAGGCGGCGATGCATGTCAATATCACCGGCTCGATGCTGTGCGCCCGCGCCGTCGTCCCGGCGATGATGGAGGCGGGCTGGGGGCGGATCGTCAACGTCTCGTCGGGCACCCATGTGAAGGGCCGCCCCAACTACCTCCACTACATCACCTCCAAGTCGGCGATGGTCGGCATGTCGCGCTCGATGGCGCGCGAGCTCGGGCCGCACGGGATTACCGTCAACACCTTCTGGCCCGGGGTGATGCAGACCGAGATCGAGCGCCCCTCGGTGCCGCGGCACATGTTCAAAACCATGACCCAGGCGCAGGCGCTGCCACGCCAGGGGACGATCCACGACCTCGCCAAGGCGATGCTGTTCATCTGCTCCGACGAGGCGGGCTACATCACCGGTCAGAATCTCGTCGTCGATGGCGGGTCGAGCTTCATCTGAGGGGTTCATCGCCCGCAACGGCCTGTGGGGCGACGGGCAGGAAGCGGAAGCGGCCGAAATCCTGCGCCGCGTCGAGGCCGACGGGCTGCGGCTGGTCAGGCTCGCCTGGGTCGACAGCCACGGCGCGGTCAGGGCCAAGGCGGTCACCCCGCCGGCGCTCTGCCAGGCGCTTGTCGACGGCTACAACATCAACGTCGCCACCTCGACCCTCGATGCCTCCGGCGGGCGGGTCTTCGCCTCCTTCACCCCGGGGGGCGGGATGGGCATCGACGAGATGACCGGCTCGCCCAATCTGGTCCTGGTGCCGGACCCGGGGACCTTCCGCACGCTCCCCTGGGCGCCGGGGACGGGCTGGGTGCTGGGCGATTCGTACTTCCGCGACGGCAAGCCCTTCCCATTCTCGACCCGCCGGGTGCTGGCCCGCCAGCGCGCGCGGCTCGCCGAGCGCGGCTGGCGCATGCTGGTCGGCATCGAGATCGAGTGGTACCTGCGGCGCATCGACGACGACCGGCTGGGCGATGCGGAGGTGGCGCATCAGGGGCGGCGCGGCCGCCCGCTCGCGACCAGCGCCGTCGAGCCCGGCTTCTCCTACCACTCCGAGACCAATCTCGACATCATGCAGCCGGTCTTCGACGCGCTGGCCGATGCGTTCGCCGGACTCGGGCTGAAGCTGCGCTCGCTGGAGAACGAGTTCGGACCGGGCCAGGTCGAATGCACCTTCGCGGCCGACGATGCGGGGCGCGCGGCGGACGATGCGGCGCTGTTCCGCAGCGCGGCGCGGCAGGTCTGCCGCCGCCTCGGCTACGCGGCGAGCTTCATCTGCCGGCCCGCCTTCGAGGGCCATTTCGCGAGCGGCTGGCACCTCCACCAGTCCTTCGTCGATGCCGCGACCGGCGGGAACCTGTTCATGCCGGCGGACGGCAACCATGCGCTGTCGCCGCTGGGGCTTTCGGCGCTTGCCGGGCTGATCGAGCACGCCGGCGCGGCCTCGGCCTTCGTCACCCCCACCGTCAACGGCTATCGCCGCTTCCGCCCCAACTCGCTCGCGCCCGACCGGGCGGGCTGGGGGGTCGACCAGCGGGGCGCGATGATGCGGGTGATCGGCGGTGCCGGCGACCCCGCCACGCGGCTGGAGAACCGCGCCGGCGAGCCCGCCGCCAACCCCTATCTCTACATCGCCTCGCAGATCGCCGCCGCGCTCGACGGCATCGACCGCAACCTCGCCGCGCCCGCCGAGGACCTCGCCCCCTACGAGGCCGAGCGCGAGAGGCTCCCCGCCGACCTCGACGCCGCGCTCGGGTTCCTCGACGCCTCCGCCCTGTTCCGCCGCGAGTTCGGCGATCCGTTCGTCGACTACTTCCTGGCGCTGAAGCGCGCCGAGCTAGGCCGGTTCCGGCAATACGGCATCGACCGGGGCGGCCACCGCGAGATCAACCAGGTGACCGAGTGGGAACAGAACGAGTATTTTGACTTCTTCTGAACGCCCGCTTGCGGGGGGAGAGGCGATGACCGAGCAGCCATCGATCGACGGCGCGGCCTATGATTACGACCGGCTGGTGTTCGAGGACCGGGTGCACCGCGTGCTCTACACCGATCCCCGGATCTTCGCGGACGAGATGACCAGGATCTTCGGCGCGGTCTGGGTCTATCTCGGCCATGAGAGCCAGATCCCGCAACCCGACGATTTCGTCGCCACCAAGCTCGGGCGCCGGCCGATCATCCTGGTGCGCGATTCCCAGGGCGTGCTGCGCGCGCTCTACAACCGATGCACCCATCGCGGCTCCACCGTCTGCCGCGAGGCGCGCGGCTCGGCGAAATCCTTCCAGTGCGGCTATCACGGCTGGACCTTCCTGAACTCGGGCAAGCTCAACGGCGTGCCCTGGCCGGACGGCTACGCGGACAATTTCGCGGACGAGAAGTTCAACCTCGCCCAGGTCCCGCGGGTCGAGAGCTATCGCGGCTTCGTCTTCGGCACGCTCAACCTCGATGCGCCGGCGCTGATCGACTATCTCGGCGGCGTCGCCGGCCCGCTCGACGAATGGCTCGACCGCCACCCCGGCGGCAAGGTCGCGCTGTGCGAGGCCAACCGGCTCAAGTTCAAGGGCAACTGGAAGCTGCTCTACGACAACTCGGCCGACGGCTACCACGTGGTGTTCTCGCATCGCTCGCTGCTCGCCATGGAGAACCGCTTCGATGCCGAAAGCGACAAGGGGATGGCGTTCTACCGCACGAGCCCCGACTCGGCGCCGATGTATGTCCGCTGCTTCGGCAACGGGCACCATTTCAAGGACAAGCGCCCCAATGTCGCGGACCGGCCGGGTGCGCTGTGGGAGATCGAGGGCCCGCACCCGGGCATGGAGCATTTCGAGGCCTCGCTCCGTCAGCGCCTCGGCGACCGGGCCGACCGTGCGCTCGACCTCGCCTCGTCGGAGCCGGTGAACATCAACGTCTTCCCCAACCTCCACATCCTCGGCAACCACGTGCAGGTCTCGACCCCGGTCGCCGTCGACGAGACCGACACCACCTGGTACGGCACCGCCGTGGTCGACGACGACGGCGAGCTCGAGGGGACGGTCGATGCGATCAACGCGCTGCGCATGCGCACCCAGGAGTCCTTCCCCAATTTCGGCGAGGTCGACGACCTCGCCAATTTCGAGCAGATCCAGGTGGGCTTCCTGGCCGAGGAGGACGAATGGGTCTACATGCATCGCGGGCTCGGAATCCCGGGCCGCTTGGAGGTGGACGACGACGGCGTCATCACCGGGCCGCCGACCGACGAGGTGTTCATGCGCGAGCACATGAAGGTGTGGAAGCGCCTGATGACGGCGGAGCCCCGCATCGCGATCGCCCGGACGGTCTGAGGAGCCCACGTGGACGCACCCGACCCGTCGAGCAGCTCGTACTACGTCAGCGACGACTTCTACGCCGCGCTGGTCGAGGAATTCGCCGACTGGCAGACCCCGGAGCGCGCGATCTCGGACGCGGCGCTGCGCGAGTCCTGCGCCCGCTTCCTCGCCGAGGAGGCGCGGCTCCTCGACCAGGACCGCTTCGACGACTGGCTCGCCCTGCTCGCCCCGGAATGCGTCTACTGGGTGCCGGGCACGCGGGGCGGCGACCCCAGGCGCGAGATCGCCATCGCCTTCGACGACCGCCGCCGGCTGGAGGACCGCATCTTCCGCCTCAAGACCGGTGAGGCCTGGTCGCAGCGCCCGGGCTCGCGGACCGCGCGCATGGTCTCCAACATCGAGCTGTTCTCGACCGCGGACCCCGACATCGTGATGACGCGCTCCAACTTCCTCACCGTCGAGTTCCGCGCCGGCGAGACCCGGATCTGGGCCGGCTGGGCGGGCCATCGGCTGCGCGATGCGACCACGCATTGGCGGATCCTGGTCAAGCAGGTCAACCTGATCGACTACGACCAGAACCTCAGGAACCCGTCGATCGTGCTGTGAGGCGTCAGAGCCGCGCCCCATCCTCGTGCCGGGTAGCGACAGAGCCGCGCCTCGCCATTGCCCCGGGTGGCGGCGTAACCACGCCTCGCGTTCGTACCGGGTAGCGGCGTAACCACGCCTTGCCTTCGTCCCGAGCAGCGGCGTAACCACGCTTTACCTTCGTCCGGGGTGGCGGCAGAGCCGCGTCTCGCCTTCGTCCCGAGTAACGGCGGAGCCGCGCCTCGACGGACGGGGCCGGGGGTGGCGCCTTATCCGGCGGCCGCGCCGTCCGCGATCAGGCTGGCGAGCAGCCGGCGGGCCTGGATGGTGGGGCGGTCGGCGTTGACGTCGATCTGCGGCGCGCCGGGGCTGGCGTCGACGCCGCGCTGCTGCGCCTCGACCGCGTCGACGTCCTCGCGGAAGGTCTGGTGGACGCCGGGATGCAGGCGGGTGTCGAGCTCCGCGTCGTCGAGCCGGTAGTTGCGCGCGAACAGCCAGAAGTAGTGGCAGGACGACTCGCTCTCGGGGGTCGAGAAATGCGAGGTCCGGTTGGTGATGCCGCGTCCGCGGTCGCCCTCCGGCGCGCCGGTCCCGGCCTCGGCGGCGCCGATGTCGAAGATGCAGCCGGTCGGCGGCAGGAAGGTCGCGAGGATCCAGCGGTCGACCGGCCCGGCGAAGCCGCCCGCGAGCTTCCAGATCGGCGGCGCCTCGACCCCGAGCAGCCAGCGCGAGATCGCGATCCGCCCGTCCTTGCGCTCGACCCTGGGCGGGGTGTCCTGGACGGCGTCGCTGCCGAGCGTGTCGGGATGGACGAAGGTGACATGCGTCGCGTCGAGCTGGATGTCGGTCAGCAGCCGGTACTCCGCCGCGACCGGGTGATAGTCGCCCGTGGTCCGCCACGCCGCCCCGTCGTTCCAGAACAGGTCGGGGATCAGCGCCGCGTCGGCGCGGGCCGGATCGCCCATCCAGATCCAGATCCAGCGGTGCCGCTCGACGACCGGATAGCGCCGCACCCGGGCGCCCGGCGGGATCGTCGACTGGCCGGGAATCGAAATGCAGGTTCCGGTCGGGTCGAAGGTCAGCCCGTGATAGCCGCACTGGATGTCGTCGCCCCGCACCCGTCCCATCGAGAGCGGCAGGTTGCGGTGGCAGCAGCGGTCCTCCAGCGCGACCGGGCTGCCGTCCCCGCGGCGATAGAGCACCACCGCCTCGCCGAGCAAGGTCCGGGACATGGGCTCGCGCGCGACCTCATGGTCCCAGGCGGCGACATACCAGCAATCGCGCAGATACATCGCGCGCCCTTCACGCCGCGGCGGGCTGGTTCGACGGCACCGCCTCCACCTTCGCGGCGCAGAACTTGAACTCGGGGATCTTGCCGAACGGGTCGAGCGCGTCGTTGGTTAGCAGATTGGCCGCCGCCTCGGCGAAGCAGAACGGGATGAACACCACCCCCGCCGGAACGTCCCGGTCGACCCGGCCGATCAGCTCGATCGCCCCGCGCCTGGTCTCGACCCGGATCCTGGCCCCGGGGGCGAGCCCCATGCGGTCGAGATCGGCCGGCGCGAGATGGGCGATCGCCTCGGGCTCGATGGCGTCGAGCACGTCGGCGCGCCGCGTCATCGCGCCGGTATGCCAGTGCTCCAGCACGCGGCCGGTGGTCAGGATCATCGGGAAGTCGTCGTCCGGCACCTCGTCCGGCGGGGCGATCGCGGCGGGCACGAACTTGCCGCGCCCGCTCGCGGTGGGGAAGCCGTCGCCGAAGATCACGTCGTCGCCCGGCACGTCGAACGACGCGGTGGGATAGGTGACCGAGTCCTCGCGCTCCAGCCGCTCCCAGGAGATGCCGTTGAGCGAGGGCATGAGCGCCTGCATCTCGGCGAACACGTCGGCCGGGCCGTCATAGGACCAGTCGAGGCCGAGCCGGCGGGCGATCTCCTGGACGATCCACAGATCCTGGCGCGCCTCGCCCGGCAGGGGCAGCGCGGCGCGGCCGATCTGCACCTGGCGGTTGGTGTTGGTGTAGGAGCCGTCCTTCTCGGGGAACGCCGAGGCCGGCAGCAGCACGTCGGCGAAATAGGCGGTCTCGGTGAGGAACAGCTCCTGCACGACGAGATGGTCGAGCATGGCGAGCGCCTCGCGGGCGTGGCCCAAATCGGGGTCCGACATCGCCGGGTTCTCGCCCATGATGTACATGCCGCGGATCTGGCCTGCGTGGACCGCGTTCATGATCTCGACCACGGTGAGCCCGCGCTCGGGGTCGAGCGAGGTCTTCCAGGCCGCCTCGAAGGTCTCGCGGATCTCGGCCCCCGCCACCGAGCGGTAATCGGGGTAGAACATCGGGATCAGCCCGACGTCGGAGGCGCCCTGCACGTTGTTCTGCCCGCGCAGCGGGTGCAGTCCCGTCCCCGGCCTGCCCACCTGGCCGGTCATCAGGGCGAGCGAGATCAGGCAGCGCGCGTTGTCAGTGCCGTGGATGTGCTGCGAGATGCCCATGCCCCAGAAGATGATCGAGGCGGACGCGGTGGCGTATTCGCGCGCGACGGTGCGGATGGTCTCCGCGTCGATGCCGCAGACCGGCGCCATCTCCTCCGGCGTGAACGGCGCGACATGCGCCTTCAGCGCCTCGAACCCCTCGGTGTGGCGCTCGATATAGCCCGGATCGTGCAGCCCCTCGGCGACGATGGTGTTCATCATCGCGTTCAACAGCGCCACGTCGGTCCCCGACTTGAACTGGAGCATGTGCGTCGCGTGGCGGCTGAGCGCCTGGCCGCGCGGGTCCATGACGATCAGGGACTTGCCGGCCTTGGCCGCGTTCTTGAAGAAGGTCGCCGCGACCGGGTGGTTCACCGCCGGGTTGGCGCCGATGACGACGATCGTGTCCGAGTTGGCGCATTCGAAGAACGGCGCGGTGACGGCACCGGAGTTGATGGTCTCCATCAGCGCCGCGACGGACGAGGCGTGGCACAGCCTCGTGCAGTGGTCGACGTTGTTGGTGCCGAAGCCCGCCCGCACCAGCTTCTGGAACAGATAGGCCTCCTCGTTGGAGCCCTTGGCGGAGCCGAACCCGGCGAGCGCCTTGCCGCCATCCGCGTCGCGGATGCGGGCGAGCCCGGCGGCGGCGGCATCGAGGGCCTCCTCCCAGCTCGCCTCGCGGAACAGCGCGAGCGGGTTGGCCGCATCGAGGCTCGCGAGGTCGTCCTTGCCGACCCCTTCGCGGCGGATCATCGGCGTGACGATGCGCTGCGGATGGTGCACGTAGTCGAAGCCGAACCGTCCCTTGACGCACAGCCTGCCGTGGTTGGCCGGGCCGTCTTTGCCCTCGACCTTGACCAGCCTGTCGTCCTTGATGTGGTAGGTGAGCTGGCAGCCGACGCCGCAATAGGGGCACAGGCTGTCGA